>NZ_JAANBD010000028.1:0-300000 GCF_011089885.1 Thioalkalivibrio sp. XN279
GCCGCAAACCCGCCGGCGCCGGCCACCAGTCCCACGTGCAGGCCGGAGATCGCCAGCAGGTGGCCGGTGCCGGTAGCGGCCAGGGCCTCGCGCGTGCCGGCGTCCAGCCCGCCGCGGAAACCGAGGGTGATGGCCGTGAGCACGGCGGCCGACTCGGCGTCGCCGACGATTTCCTGGATGTGGCTCGCAGCGCGGCCGCGCCAGCGCAGCAGCCGATCAGCCGCGGCGTCGAGACGTTGCCCGGCGGCTGTGCCGCTGGCGTAGCCGGTGACGGTGATCCCCTGGCGCAGCAACCATGATTCCCGGCTGCTGCTGCCGGTGTTGAGCAGGCCGCGCGGGCGCTGCACCTTGGCCGCGAAGCGCCAGCGCTCGCCCGGCGCCGGCAGTTCCTGTCCTTCGAACCAGGACAGCCTCAGGCGCCCGCGCAATTCCGCGGGTTGCTCGAGGCGCAGCGTGAGCACGACGCGCCGCTGCTCTCGCCGCGGCAGGTCGTCGACCACGCCGACCAGCACCAGGCGCTGGCCGTCGAGCGCAGGTTCGAGGCGCTGCGCCAGGCCCTGGTCCAGGGCGACGGCCGCCAGCGTGAGACCGAAACCGAGCCCTGCCGCCAGCCAGCGGCCGCGCCACGCGACCGCGACGGCCACCAGTAACATGGCCGGCGCGAGCCACGCGGGCGCCGGCCCGAACACATGCAGCACGAGCCACGCGCCGCCCAGCATGCCGAGGCCAAACACGGGCATGGCCGTGCCGGGCGCTGCTACGTGATAATGCGACGAGAATTTCTCGACGAGTGGCAATGCCCCGAAATCTCCTCAACCGGGTGCTCCCGGCGCGCGCACGGCTCCGCGAACAGTGGTTCCTGCGCCCGTTCAATGCCTTGCTGCACGACCCGGCGCTCTGGGCCACCCATCGTAAAAACGTGCTCAAGGCCTTGGCAGTGGGCCTTTTTGCCAGTTTCCTGCCGATACCCGGGCAAACCGTGCTGGCAACGCTGGTAGCGTTGTGGCTCAGGGTCAATCTCCCGGTGGCCGTGCTGGCCTCGTGGTTCGCCAATCCCGTCACCATCGGCCCGATGTACTACGCCTGTTACCGCCTCGGCTCCTGGCTGCTCGAACGCAAGCCCGGCGGCTTCCCGGAAGCAGTCACCTTCGAATGGCTGTGGAGCGAGATCGGACGGGTCTGGCAGCCGCTGCTGCTGGGTTGCCTGGTGCTCGGGACCGTGGTGACCGCCTTCTCGGTACTGCTGCTGAACCAGGTATGGATTCGCATGTCGCGCCGGCGCTTTCGCGACCGGCGGCACTTCCACCCCTGGCGCCGTCAGCCGCCCGCCTGAACCTCTCGGGGCGGCTGCAGCCGGCCGTCATAGAGTTCCACGACCCTGCCCATGCGATGCGCCAGGGCAAGGTCGTGGGTGACCACCACCAGCGCCGTGCCGAGTTCGCGATTCAGCTCCAGCATGAGCTCGAACACCGTGTTGCCGGTGCGCGCGTCGAGGTTGCCCGTGGGTTCGTCGGCGAGCACGACCGCCGGCCGCGTGATCAGGGCCCGCGCCACGGCCGCGCGCTGGCGCTCACCCCCGGAGAGCTTGGCCGGGCGATGGTCCAGGCGCGCGCCGAGCCCGACGCGCCCGAGC
Organism: Thioalkalivibrio sp. XN279; assembly: GCF_011089885.1. Classification (NCBI taxonomy): domain Bacteria; kingdom Pseudomonadati; phylum Pseudomonadota; class Gammaproteobacteria; order Chromatiales; family Ectothiorhodospiraceae; genus Thioalkalivibrio; species Thioalkalivibrio sp. XN279. The sequence goes on from NZ_JAANBD010000028.1 coordinate 1,634, forward strand.
AGGTCGGCCGCGGCTGCCTTCGCCTTCGGCACGTCCATGCCGCGAATAAGCAGCGGCATCGCCACGTTCTCCAGCGCGGAAAATTCGGGCAGCAGGTGATGGAACTGGTACACGAAACCCAGCGCCTCGTTGCGCAGCCGTCCGCGTTGCGCGTCGTTCAGGGTAGAGAGGTCCCGTCCCTGCACGCGCACTGCACCGCTGGTCGGCAGGTCGAGGCCGCCGAGCAGCTGCAGCAAAGTGGTCTTGCCGGAGCCGCTGGCGCCGACGATGGCGAGGCGGTCGCCGGCCCGGACCTCGAGCTCCACGCCGTTCAGCACGTCGACGACGTTCGCGCCTTCGACGAAGCGCTTGCACAGCGCATGGCAGGCGAGAACGGTTGCGGGCTCACTCATGTCGCAAGGCCTCCGCCGGCTGGCTGCGCGCCGCGCGCCACGCCGGATAGATGGTCGAGAGCACCGTCAGCACGAAGGCCGTGCCACAGATGCGCCAAAGGTCGCCGACGCGCAGTTCCGCCGGCAGGTCGCTCATGAAATACACGTCGGGCGCGAGAAAGGTCGTGCCCACCAGCGCTTCCAGCACATGCACCAGTTGCTCCACGTTCAGGGCCAGCAGCATGCCGAGGCCGAGCCCGGCCAGGGTGCCGACGGCGCCTATGAGCGTGCCCTGGATGATGAACACGGTCATGATCCCGCCCGGCGAAGCGCCGAGAGTGCGCAGGATGGCGATGTCGCCCTGCTTGTCTTTCACCACCATGACCAGCGTGGAGACGATGTTGAAGGCGGCGACGGCGACCACCAGCAGCAGGATGGTGAACATCATCTGCTTGGAAAGCTGGATGGAACGGAAGAAATTGACGTGCTGGCGCGTCCAGTCGTTGACGTAGAAGCCGCCGCCGAGCGCGACGGCGATCTCGCGCGACAGCTCGGGCGCGCGGAACATGTCCTCCAGCGTCACGCGCAGGCCGGTGACCTTGTCACCCGTGCGCCACAGCCGCGCGGCATCGTCCAGGTGTACGAACGCCAGGCTGCGGTCGAAGTCGTACATGCCGGCCTCGAACACCCCGCCCACGGTGAAGCGCCGCAGCCGCGGCACCACGCCGGCCGGCGTCACCATGCCCTGGGAGATGGCGAGCACGACCTGGTCGCCGACGCCAACGCCCAACTCCCGCGCCAGCGCGCTGCCGAGCAGGATGTTCCAGCGGCCCGCCGAGAGCGCATCCAGCGAGCCGGCCACCAGCAACGACTCCAGCCCCGACACGCGGCGTTCCTGCTCCGGCAGGATGCCGCGCACCAGCGCGCCGCTCACGGCTTCGCCCTGCAGCAACATGCCCTCGCCCTGCACATAGGGCGCGGACGCCGTCACCTCGGGCACGGCTTCCACTTCCGCCGCCACTGCGCGCCAGTCCGCGATGCCGTCGCCGAACCCTTCCAGCGAGGCATGCGCGGCCAGCGACAGGATGCGCGTGCGCAGCTCGCTCTCGAAGCCGTTCATCACCGACAGCACGACGATCAGCACCGCGACGCCGACCGCCACGCCGAGAATGGAAATCGCCGAGATGAAGGAGACGAAGCGGTTGTGCGTGCGTGCGCGCAGGTAGCGCGTGCCGACCAGCCAGCGCCAGCGGCTACTCATAGCGCAACGCCTCCGCCGGCTCGGTGCGCGCGGCGCGCAGCGAGGGATAGAGCGTGGACAGCAGGCACAGCACCAGGGCGATCCCGGTCACCACCGAGACCTGCCCCCAGCGCAACTCCGAGGGCAGCCGGGAGATGTAGTACACGTCCGCCGGCAGCAGGCTGAAGCCGAACACCGACTCCAGCGCCGGCATGATACTGCCGGCGTTGATCGCCAGGGGCACCCCGAGCCCAACGCCGAGCAGGGTGCCGACGCAACCGATGAGCGCACCCTGCACGACGAAGATGCGCATCACGCTCCCCGGCGGCAGGCCCATGGTGCGCAGGATGGCGATCTCCGCGCGCTTGTCGCCGACGACCATCACCAGCGTGGCGACGATATTGAAGGCCGCGACGGCGATGACCAGCGACAGGATCAGCGTCATCATGGTCTTTTCGATGCGCACCGCACGGAAGTAGCTGGCATTCTCCCCGGTCCAGTCGCGCGCCTCGTAGCCCGGGCCCAGCGCTGCCGCCAGCCTGCGCGTCACTTCCGGTGCGGCGAACAGGTCGGCAAAGCGCAGGCGCAGGCCCGAGACCTCGCCGGGCCGACCGCGTGCCGCGGCGGCATCCTCCAGGTGGGCCAGTGCCAGCGTGCCGTCCTGCTCCTCCATGCCGACCTCGAACAGGCCGACCACGGTGAAGCGCCGCATGCGCGGCACCAGGCGGGTGCCGCCGTCCACGCCCGCCGGCACCAGCAGGCTCACGGCATCGCCCAGCCCGACCTGCAGGCGCGCAGCGAGCAGGCGGCCCAGCAGCAGCGCATCGCTGCCCGGCTGGAGCGCTTCCAGGCTGCCGCCCAACAGGTGCTGGTCCACTTCCGAGACCGCGCCCTCCAGCGCCGGGTCAATGCCCCGCAGCAGCGTGCCTTTCAGGCGTCCCTCGCTGGAAAGCATCGCCTGCACCTCGACGAACGGCGCCGCCCCGGTGACGCCGGGCATGGCTTTGACCTGCGCCAGCGGGCCGCGCCAGTCCTCGAGGCCGCCGCCGGGTGCAGTCACCACGCCGTGCGCACTGAGGTTGAGCAGCCGCCCGCGCAGCTCCTGCTCGAAGCCGTTCATCACCGACAACACCACGATCAGGGCGGCCACGCCGACGGCGACGCCGAGCAGCGAGACCAGCGAGATGAACGACACGAAGCGGCTCGCCCGCCGGGCGCGCAGGTAGCGCAGGCCGATACAGATTTCCAGCGGACGAAACATGGCGCGCCATTAAATCACAGCCCGGGACGCAAAATGAGACATTGATGCCGACTGCAACCGGCCCGCGGTGGTATATTCTGTGCGTCAAACGACCGGAGCCGCGCCATGTCCAAGACGCTTTTCGCACTGGCCATCATCAGCCTGCTGGGTGCACTCCCCGCGGCACGGGCCGACGTGCTGATCATTGAGAAGCTCGAGGCCGAGAAGATCGAGATGCCCGTACGCGGCGCCACGATGCAGCGCGTACAGCAGGTCTTCGGCGCGCCGCAGAGCGTCTCGGGTCCCGTCGGCGAGCCCCCGATCACGCGCTGGAATTACGACAAGTTCGTCGTGGTGTTCGAACACAACCGCGTCATTCACAGCGTCGCGAGGCATGACCGGCCGCCGCGGCCCGCGAACTGAGCCCGCTGTCCCGCCTATGTCCTCCAGCACCCTGAAAACCGGGCTGGTCCAGCACGCCGTCGGCGCGGACCTGGCCGCCACTCGCGCCCTGACCGAGGCCGGCGTCCGTGACGCCGCCGCGCGCGGCGCGCGCCTCGTGCTCCTGCAGGAGCTGCACCAGAGCAGCTATTTCTGCAAGGTGGAGGATCCCGAGCTGTTCGACCTGGCGGAACCCATCCCGGGGCCGGGCACGGAGTGGCTCGGGCGCCTGGCCGCCGAGCTCTCGGTGGTCATCGTCGGCTCGCTGTTCGAGCGGCGCGCCGCCGGCATCTATCACAACACGGCGGTGGTGCTCGAGTCGGACGGGCGCCTTGCGGGGCGCTATCGCAAGGCCCACATCCCTGACGACCCGGCCTATTACGAGAAATTCTTCTTCACCCCCGGCGACGACGACCTGCGCCCCATCGAGACCTCGGTAGGACGCCTCGGGGTCCTGGTGTGCTGGGACCAGTGGTACCCGGAGGCCGCGCGCCTGATGGCACTGGCCGGCGCGGACATGCTCCTCTACCCCACCGCCATCGGGCGCTCCGCAGAAGATCCCCCGGAAGAGCAGCGCCGCCAGCAGGACGCCTGGGAGACCGTGCAGCGGGGCCACGCCGTGGCCAACGGCTTGCCGGTGCTGGCCTGCAACCGCGTGGGCTTCGAGCACGACCCCTCCGGCGCCACCAGGGGCATCACCTTCTGGGGCAACAGCTTCGCCTGCGGCCCCCAGGGCGAAGTGCTGGCGCGGGCCGGAGACACGCCGGAAACCCTGGTCGTGGACCTCGACCTGCAGCGTTCGGAGCGCGTGCGCCGCATGTGGCCCTTCCTGCGCGACCGGCGCATCGACGCCTACGGCGACCTGCTGCTGCGCTACCGGGACTGAGCAGGCATGAAGACTGCCTGGAAACACCTGCCCTTACCCGAGGCAGCCGGCCCGCCGTTGCCGTGGGGCCAGCTCTACGGCGCTGCACCCGCCCTCGCCGTCGCGGAGGCCGCACGCCACCACCCCGGGCCCGTGCTGGTGCTGGCCCGGTCCCCGCGGCAGGCGGACCAGCTCGCCGCGGAGATCGCTTTCTTCGCCGGCAGCGATTACGACGTCATGCTGCTGCCGGACGCCGAGACCCTGCCGTGGGACGCGTTCTCGCCCCATCCCGACATCACCTCGCGGCGCCTGGCCACGCTGGCGCGGCTGCCGGGGCTGAAACGCGGCGTGGTGGTGGCCGCCAGCCAGGGCCTGCTGCAGCGCCTGCCGCCCCCGGCCTGGACCGCCACGCAGGGGCTCGAAGTGCGCGTCGGGGATGCGCTGGATCCCACCCTGCTGCGGCAGCAGTTGCAGGATGCCGGCTACCTGGCGGTGCCGCAGGTCAGCGAGCATGGCGAGTTCGCATTACGCGGCTCGCTGCTCGATCTCTACCCGATGGGCAGCGAGCTCCCTTATCGCATCGACCTGTTCGACGACACCGTGGACTCCATCCGGCGCTTCGATCCCGCCACCCAGCGGTCGCTGGACAAGCTGGAAAACATCCGCCTGCTGCCCGGGCGCGAGTACCCCTTCTCCGCGGAGGCGATCCGGGTCTTCCGCGAGCGCTTTCGTGAGCGCTTTCCGGGCGACCCGTCGCGCGTCGGCCTGTATCGCGACATCGGCGAGGGCATCGCCGCAGGTGGCCTCGAGTACTATCTGCCGCTGTTCTTCGCGACGCTCGCGAGCCTGCCGGACTATCTGCCGCCCAGCACACTCGTGGTCGAGGCCGAACCTGCCGAGGGCGTCCTGGAACAGGCCTGGGCGGGCGCACTCGAGCGCCACGGGCAGCTGGCCCATGACATCGAGCGTCCCATCCTGGACCCGGAGGAGGTGTTCCTGCCGCCCGCGGAGCTGCTCAGCCGCCTGCGCGAACTCCCCGCCATCGAACTGGCTCCGTTCAAGCAGGCCGGCGGCGGGCACGACCTGGGCACGGCGGCGCCGCCCGCGCTGAAGCTGGATCCGCGCGCTGCCGAGCCGGCGCGGGCGTTGCTGGATTTCCTGCTCGGCTTCGACGGGCGCGTGCTGTTCACGGCTGAATCCCCCGGTCGACGCGAAATGCTGCGCGGCATGCTGGGCGGGCACGGCATCGCCACTGCGTCCTGCGATGGCTGGGACGCCTTTCTCCAGGGCGCAGAGCCGCACGGCCTGGCCATCGCTCCGCTGGAGGAAGGCCTGCTGCTCCCTGGTGCCGGGCTGGCCGTCATCGCCGAGTCCCAGCTCTTCGGCGAGCGCGTGCGCCAGCGCGCCCGGCGCAAGCGCGGCGCGCGCGATCCGGAAGCCGTCATCCGGGAGCTGTCCGACCTGCGCGCGGGCGCCCCCGTGGTGCACGTCGATTATGGCGTCGGCCGCTACCTCGGCCTGGTCACGCTCGATGTGCAGGACCGGCGCGCAGAGTTCCTCGCCCTGGAATACGCGGGCGGCGACAAGCTCTATGTCCCGGTGCATTCACTCGACCTCATCAGCCGTTACACCGGCGCGTCGCCGGATGCGGCGCCGTTGCACCGCCTCGGCGGCGACCAGTGGCAGAAGGCCAGGCGCCGCGCCGCCGAGAAAGTCCGCGACGTGGCTGCCGAACTGCTCGACCTGCATGCACGCCGCGCCGCGCGCCGTGGACACGGCTTCGCCCTGGCCGAGCAGGACTATGCGGCGTTCCGCGATGCATTCCCCTTCGACGAGACCCCGGACCAGCGCGACGCCATCGATGCCGTGATCGCGGACATGACCACGGCGCAGCCGATGGACCGGGTGATCTGCGGGGACGTCGGCTTCGGCAAGACCGAAGTGGCGCTGCGGGCGGCGTTCGTGGCCGTACAGGACGGGCGCCAGGTCGCCATGCTGGTGCCCACCACGCTGCTCGCGCAACAACATTTCCAGACCTTCGCCGATCGCTTTGCCGACTGGCCCGTGCGCGTGGAGGCGCTGTCGCGCTTCCGCTCACCCAAGGAGGTGGAGCGTGTCGTCGAGGGCCTCGCCTCCGGCGCCGTCGACGTCGTCATCGGCACGCACAAGCTGCTGCAACACACGGTGCGCTTCAAGAACCTGGGCCTGGTGATCATCGACGAGGAGCATCGTTTCGGTGTGCGCGACAAGGAGCGGCTCAAGGCGCTGCGGGCGGAGGTCGATGTGCTGACGCTGACCGCCACGCCGATCCCGCGCACCATGAACATGGCCCTCGGCGGCCTGCGCGACCTGTCGATGATCACCACGCCGCCCACCGAGCGGCTCGCGGTGCAGACTTTCGTCACCGAGTGGAAAGACGACCTGGTGCGCGAGGCCTGCCTGCGCGAGATCCGGCGCGGCGGGCAGGTCTATTTCCTGCACAACGAGGTGCAGACCATCGAGGACGCGGCGCGCAAGCTGGGCGAGCTGGTGCCGGAAGCACGTATCCGCGTGGCGCACGGCCAGATGCGCGAGCGCGACCTGGAGCAGGTGATGCTCGACTTCTACCACCGGCGCTTCAACATCCTGGTGTGCACGACCATCGTCGAGAGCGGCATCGACGTGCCGACCGCGAACACCATCATCGTGCAGCGCGCCGACAAGCTCGGCCTCGCGCAGCTGCACCAGCTGCGCGGCCGCGTCGGGCGCTCGCATCACCGCGCCTATGCCTACCTGGTGACACCGCCGCGCAACGCGATCACGGCGGATGCCGCCAAGCGCCTGGAAGCCATCGAGTCCCTGGAAGACCTCGGCGCCGGCTTCACCCTGGCGACTCACGACCTGGAAATCCGCGGCGCCGGCGAGCTGCTCGGCGAGGAACAGAGCGGCCAGATCCACGAGGTGGGCTTCACCATGTACATGGAGATGTTGCAGCGGGCCGTGGAAGCGCTGCGCAGCGGAAAGGAACCCGACCTCGACCGTCCCCTGGACGCCGGCGTGGAAGTGGAGCTCGGGGTGCCTGCCCTGCTCCCGGACGACTACGTGCCCGACGTGCACCAGCGGCTGGTGCTGTACAAGCGTATCGCCGGCACCGCCGACGCGGGTGCCCTGGAGGACCTGCAGGTGGAGCTCATCGATCGCTTCGGCCTGCTGCCGCCACAGGCGCAGACCCTGTTCCGCGTCGCAGCGGTGCGCCAGCGCGCGGCGCGGCTGGGCATCCGGCGCATCGAGGCGAACTCGGCCGGCGGCAGTTTCCTGTTTCGCCAGGACACTTGCGTCGAGCCCCTGGCCCTGATCCGCCTCATCCAGTCCGACTCGCGCCGTTATCGGCTGGACGGCCAGGACAAACTGCGCTTCAATCTCGACCTGTCCGAGCCACAGGCTCGCTTCGACGCGGTGCACGCGCTGCTGGACCGGCTGGCCCCGCAGCCCGACACAGCCAGCGCAGAGGTGCCGCTCGGCCCGGGGGTACGGAAACATGTCCATTAGCAAACTTGCGCCTCGGCGTACGCATGGCCTGATCGCTGGCGCGGCCAGCTTGCTCGCCGCCATGGCGTCGCCTGGCGCAGCCCTGGCGCAGGACAAGCCGCAGTATTACCAGGTCGAAGTGGTGGTATTCCTGCAGCCCGCAGGAATCAGTGCCGAGCGCCCGCCGCTGCCCGCCATGCCGGCGGCGACCGGCGGCCCGGCCGCGGCTGATGAGTCGCCCGCGCCACAGGGCGTTGCCGCGCCGGACGGCCGGGTGGATGCGGCGCCCGAACAGTCGGTGTTGCCGCCAGGCTTCGCACCACCCCGCGCCGAGCGGTCGCTCGACGCCGCGGCCCGTGCATTGTCGCGGCGTGGCTACGACGTGCTCTGGCACCAGGCCTGGGTGCAGCCGCCAGCACAGCGCCAGGGGTCCGACCTGGCGCTGCTGGCCGCACTGGGCCAGGGCCCGGCGCAACCTGGCCTGACCGGATCCGTCAGCCTAAGTACCGGGCGTTTCCTGCATCTCGGCGTGGCACTCGAATGGCAGGTCGACGGCGCGCTCGCGGCAAAGATGGACCAGCGTCGCCGTATTCGTCCCGATGCAGAGCATTATTTCGACCATCCGCGACTCGGTGTGCTCGCGGTCATCCGGCGAGTCGACCAGTCCGGGGTCGATCAGTCGGAATCTGCGCTTTCTCCCGCTGCGGACGTCGCGTCCCCGGCCTCTGCATCCAGTCCATAGTCCTGCACCACCACCTGCTCGACCCCGTGTTCCTGCGCCTCGGCGAGGGTCGTGCGGCCCATCTCCAGCAACGCACGCCAATCGTGTGCCTGTGCCGGCAGGGCATGGATCACGGCCGCGCTCAGGCTGAGGTTGCTGACGCGCGGCGCGCGCGGGTTGCGGATCGCCAGGGCGCGGACGCGCTCACACACCTGTGCGGCGTGACGCTCGATCACTTCTCGAGGCATGTCCACGCCGATCGCAGCAAACCTGGCGTCGCCGATCCGGGCTGAAACGTCCGTGGTGCGCCGGAAGGCACCCGCCACGGCATGGGCCACCATGCGCAGGCAGGAGTCGCCGGTGACCTTGCCGAACGTCTCCAGATAGACGTCGAAATAGTCGGGCGCAAAAAGGAACAGCGTCAGGGCACGGCGGTCGCGGGCACAGGAGAACCACGCCAGCTCCAGGGCCAGCTCGAAGGCATGCGACGCCTGCAGGCCGGTCAGGCGGTCCACCGTGTCCGCATCTTCGAGCCGGCGCTGGGCGAACTCTGCCCGCGCATCGTGGCGGCCCAGGAGCATCGCCATTTCGCGCTCCGCCGACACGTCGCGGGCGAACGCCAGCCACCAGGGGTGATCTGCCGCATCGAGCACGGGTTCCAGCCGCAGGCTGCACCAGTACAGCGTGCCATCGGGACGATAGCAGCGCAGCAGGGCGCTGCAGCCGTCGGTGCCGGCAACCGCGGCCTGCAGCTCGGCCAGGCCCGGTTGTTCCCGGTCCGTACCGCAGATCACCCACAGCGCATTGCCGGCCAGTTCTGCGCGCCCGAAGCCCGTCATGCGGGCGAAGGCCGGGTTCAGCCACTGCATCGAGGCACGCGCTCCGTCAGCCGCGAGCACCGCGACGCCCTCCCCGGCATGCTCCAGCGCCGGCAGGGCCAGCCCCGCGGGCAGGGCACCAGTGGCGGGTCGCCCGCTCAAGATGTCGCCCCCGCGCCCAGCGCCGCCTCGATCAGTCGTCGCGCCGCCGCCATGCCGGTCTGCACCCAGGCCTCGAGTTCGGTGTGAATGTCCCCGCCGCGCCCGGCCGCCCAGTTCACCACGACGGCGCAACAGGCATACTCGAGCTTGAGCTCGCGCGCCAGCGCGGCCTCCGGCATGCCGGTCATACCGACGATGTCGCAGCCGTCACGCTCCAAACGATCGATTTCCGCGGCCGTCTCGAGCCGCGGCCCCTGCGTGGCGGCGTAGGTGCCGCCGTCACGCGGCTCGATGCCGGCCGCCGCGCCCGCCCACAGCAGCCATTCGCGCACGGTGTCAGAGTAGGGCGCAGTGAAGTCGACATGCTCGAGCGGCATGGCCGTGCCGTCGCAATAGCTGTGCGCGCGTCCCCAGCTGTAGTCGATCAACTGGTCCGGAACGACCAGCGTACCCGGCGCGCAGTCGGCACTGATGCCGCCGACGGCATTCACGGCGATGACCCGGCGTACTCCGGCGTCTCGCAGCGCCCAGACGTTGGCGCGGTAGTTGATGGCGTGCGGCGCAATATCGTGGTCGCGCCCGTGCCGCGCCAGGAAGACCACGGGCATGCCGGCATAGCGCCCCCTGACCAGGGGCGCGGACGGCTCGCCCCAGGGCGTCACCGCGCGCTCCTCGCGCTCGATCTCCAGCCCCGCCAGCTGCGCCATGCCGGTACCGCCGATGATGCCCGTAGGGATCATCCGTGGTCGTCCTCCGCGGCCAGCGCGTACACACCCTGGTGCTGCCGATGGTGCTCGTGGAAATCCATGCCGCAACCGAACAGGTAGCGATCCTCCAGTTTCATGCCCACGTAGTCCGCCTGCATGTTCTTGTAGCGACGCGGATGCTGCTTGTCGATCAGCACCGCACTGCGCACCTGGGTGGCGCCGCGATCACGACAATCCTCGAGGATGGCGTCCAGCGTGTAGCCCTCGTCGAGGATGTCGTCCACCACCAGGACGCTGCGGCCGCGCAAGGAGGTGCGCGGCCGGGCAACCCACTCCAGCTCGGCGATGCCGCGCGTACCACCCTGGTACCGGGTGGCGTGCACGTAGTCGAGTTGCAACGGGAACGCGAGCCGCTGCAACAGCCAGGCCGTGGGGAGCAGGCCGCCGACCATGACCGCCAGCACCACCGGGTCGTGCTCGCCGAGGTCACGCCGGATTTCGACCGCCATCTCGTCCAGTGCCTGCGCCACCCTGGCCGGGTCCGCGAGCAGGTCGGCCCGCGCCAGGATCGCATCGTAGTTCTCACGCATCGCTCATCCCTCGGTTTGCTTGCCGCGGCGGCGCGCGGCGTCCTTCAGTCCCCTTCCAGCACCAGCCTCGGCCGCTCGTCCTCGAACTCCCGCACCAGCGCTTCGGTGCGGCGCCACTCTGGCGACGCCTGCAACTCGCCTTCGAGCGTGTTGCGCCCGCGCAGGCGCGCCAGGCGCAGGTGCCCTGCCGGCTCGTACCAGTCGCCCAGCGCCTCGACCACGGCCACCGCGGCAGGGCGATCGTTGCACACCAGGACGACGTCGCAACCAGCCTCCAGCGCGAGCTTAGCGCGTTCCGGCGGCGTACCGGCAACCGCGGCCCCCGCCATGGAAAGATCGTCGGAGAACACTGCGCCCTGGAAGCGCAGGCGGATGCGCAGCTCGTTGTGCAGCCACCAGCGCGAAAATCCGGCCGGCAACCGGTCGAGCCGCGAGTACACCACGTGCGCCACCATGACGCCGCCCAGCCCCTCCTCGATCAGGCGCTCATAGGGCCGCATGTCGTCGAGCAGGTCGGCATAAGGGCGCCGGTCTTCCGGCAGCGCGTGATGCGAGTCCGCGGCGACGCCGCCGTGTCCCGGGAAATGCTTGCCCACGGCGGCCATGCCCGCGCGCCGCATGCCGGCGGCGAAACGCCCGGCCAGGCGCGCCACGACCTCCGGATCGCGGTGAAAGGCGCGGTCGCCGATGACCTCGCTCAAGCCGTAGTCGAGATCGAGCACGGGGGCAAAACTCAGGTCCACGCCCAGCGCACGCAATTCGGCGGCCATCAGCCAGCCGCAGCGCTCTGCAAGCTGCAGGGCCTGTTCCCGTTCCAGGTCGTACTTGTGGCCCAGTGCATGCATCGCCGGCAGCGGTGTAAAGCCGTCGCGGAAACGCTGCACCCGGCCGCCCTCCTGGTCCACCGTGACGACCAGCTCGGGCTGGCGTAGTGCGTGGATCGCGGTCGTCAGGGCGCGCAATTGCTGCGCCGACTCGTAGTTGCGGCTGAACAGGATCACGCCGCCGACGTTGGGATGCGCCAGCAGCTCGCGTTCCTCGGCCGTCAGCACCGTGCCCGCGACGTCCAGCATTACCGGGCCGAGCGTCATGCCTCGCCCCCCTCGTGGATCAGCACCTCGGTGCCGGCCGGCGCCAGCTCGAACAGCTCGATGACGTCGTCGTTGCGCATGCGGATGCAGCCGTGCGAGGCGGGCACGCCCATGGGCTGGTCGTCAGGCGTGCCATGGATGTAGATGTAGCGTCGCATGGTGTCGAGCGTGCCGAGGCGATTGCGCCCGGGCTCCAGGCCGCTGAGCCACAGGATGCGGGACAGTATCCAGTCGCGCTCCGGATGCGCCCGGGCCAGCGCCGGAGACCAGATCTCACCGGTCGGGCGCCGGCCCACCAGCACGGCGCCGCGCGGCAGCCCGGCGCCGATGCGGGCGCGCACCACGTGCCGCCCTCGCGGCGTGCAGCCGCTGTCCCGGGTCTCGCCCGGCCCCTCGCGCGACGTGGAGACCGGCCAGGCCAGGCTGGCCTGGTCGGGCCGGGCCAGCGTCAGGGACTGCGCTGCGAGGTCGACGAAGATGCGCGCTGCGTCGCTCATGGCGTGCTCAGCCCCGGTCCTGGCGCTCGAACAGCGCAATGGACTCGATGTGCGCCGTGTGCGGAAACATGTCCATCACCCCCGCGCCGCTGAGGCGGTAACCGTGTTCATGCACGAGGATACCGGCATCGCGCGCCAGCGTCCCGGGATGGCACGAGACGTACACGATGCGCGCCGGTCGCAACGCCGGGACGAGGCCGAGAGCGGCCTCGGCGCCCGCTCGCGGCGGATCGAGGAGCAGCCCGTCGTAGCCACGCCGCGCCCACGGCAGCGGGCGGCAATCATCGAACAGGTTGGCGACGTGGAACTCGGCCTCGAGCCCGTTGCGCACGGCGTTGGCGCGCGCCCGCTGTACCAGCGCTGCGTCGCCCTCGACCCCGCAGACGCGTGCGCCGGCGCGGGCCAGCGCCAGGCTGAAGTTGCCGAGCCCGCAGAACAGGTCGAGCACGCCCTGCCCCGGATTGGGCGCCAGCAGTTCGACCGCACGCGCCACCGCGCGCGCATTCACGACGGCGTTGACCTGGACGAAGTCGGTCGGGAGGAACTCGAACTCGAGGTCGAATTCCTCCAGGCGGTAATGGGGCGGCGGCGCGTCCTCCGCAAGCGGCCGCGCGGTCTCGTTCCCGCCCGGCTGCAGCCAGACGTCGACGGCCCGGGTCTTGCCGAACTGCGCCAGTTGCGCCAGGTCGTCCGCGCTGGGCGGGTCCAGCACGCGGAACACCAGCACGCGGCGATCATCACCGACGGCCACCTCGACCTGCGGCACGCGGCGCGCAATGCTGAGGCTGGCGATGAGCGCCCCGATCGCCGGCAGCATGTCGCCGATACCGCCCGCGAGGACCGCGCAGCTGTCCATGTCCGCCAGCAGCGGCGCACGGCGCTCGCGGAACCCGACCAGCACGCGTCCCTTCTTGTCGACCTTGCGCACGCCGAGCCGCGCCTTGCGCCGATAGCCCCACGACGGCCCGGGGATCGGCTCCCAGCTGGCCTCCGGCACCACGCGCCCGATCCTGTGCAGGTTCTCGTGCAGGACATCCTGCTTCGCCGCCAGCTGCGCGGCAGGCGCCAGGTGCTGCAGGCTGCAGCCGCCGCAGGTACCGAAATGCGGGCACCGCGGCGTGACCCGGTCCGGTGATGGTTGCAACACCTCGAGCAGTTCGGCTTCGTCATGGCTGCGGCGCTGGCTGACCCGGCTGGCGATCACGCGTTCACCCGGCAGGGCGTCGGCCACGAACACGGTCTTGCCCTCGACCCGCGCCACGCCGCGCCCGTCGTGGGCGAGATCCAGGATCCCGACTTCGAAAGGCGTCGGATCGACCCGTCGGCTCATGCGCGACCCCAGGCCGCGAGGAACTCGAGCAGGTGTGGCCGTCCGTCCTCGCGCAACAGCGCCGCGACGAGATCGAGTTCTTGCTCGAGTTCGGCGGGCGAGCGCCGCCCGCGCATCAGCTCGAAGCGCAGGAACACCAGCCAGGTGTTAAGTACGTCTGTCTCGCAGTAGTCCCGGATGGCGTCGATGCGCCCGGCGCGCCATTCGTCCCAGACGCGGTCGCCGCTGAGCCCGATCTTGCCCGGAAACCCGAGCAGCACCGCGGCCTCGTCGAGCCGCGCCGCGCCCCGAAACTGGAAGCCCGACAGCACGTCCATCAGGTCGAGGTGCCGCCAGTGAAAACGGCTGAGGTAATTGTTGTAGCGAAAGTCGCGGTCGGCGTCGCCGGTCTCCCAGTAGCGCGTCGCGACGACGCCGTGGCGCAGGGCCCGGTAGTGCAGCACGGGCAGGTCGAAGCCGGAGCCGTTCCAGGACACCAGCTCCGGGCTGAAACGCTCGATGCCGTCGAAGAAGCGCGCCACCAGCTCGGCCTCGTCGCTGTCGGGATCTCCCAGGGTCCAGAGCTTCAGCCCCTCGCGCGAGCGCATGACGCAGGAAATGGCCACGACACGATGCTGGTGCAGCGGCAGGAAGTCGTTGCCCGACTGTTCGCGCCGACGCTGGAACATCGCCTGCGCCACGGCCTCGTCGGCGAGATCCTCGAGGCCGAGATAGCGGCGGCCGAAGTCAGTGTCGGGCACGGTCTCGATGTCGAACACCAGCGTGTTCACGACTGCGCCCTCATGAGGACGGCGAAAGCGACCACCAGTCCCGCCTCGTCGGTCAGGCTGACGTGGCCGTCGCCGATGCCCATCTGCTCGCAGAGTGCGCGCCCGCGCGCCGAATAGACGATCTCCGGCTTGCCGCGCGCATCAGCGACGATACCGACGTCGCGAATCCACATTCCGTGCCGAAAGCCGGTCCCCATGGCCTTGACGACGGCCTCCTTGCCCGCGAAACGCATCGCCAGGAAACGCGCCTTGCGCTTGTGGCGACGGTACTGCGCCTCTTCCTCCGGCAGCAACAGCCGGCGCACGAAATGCTCGCCGAAGCGCGCCAGCGTTGCCTCGACCCGGTCCAGCCGCACCATGTCCGTGCCGATGCCGAAGATCACTGCAGCCTCGCCTCGGTCATGAGCCTTTTCATCTCGATCACCGCCGTCGACAGTCCGTCGAAAATGGCGCGCGCCACGATGGCGTGACCGATGTTGAGCTCGGCGATCTCGACGATCCGCGCGATGGGCTGCACGTTGTGGTAATTCAGCCCGTGGCCGGCGTTCACCGCCAGTCCCAGCGCCGCGCCGTGGCGCGCGGCCGCGATGACCCGCTCGAGCTCGCGCTGCTGCTGCGGCTCGTCCGGCGCATCCGCATAGGCGCCCGTATGCAGCTCCACCACGGGCGCGCCCGCCGCAAGGGACGCATCGAGCTGCGCCGGCTCCGGATCGATAAACAGCGACACGCGGATGCCCGCCGCGGAGAGTCGCGCCACCGCCTCACGCACGCGCTCCAGCTGTCCGGCCACGTCCAGTCCGCCCTCGGTGGTCAGCTCCTCGCGCCGTTCCGGCACCAGGCACACGTCCCGCGGCTGCACCTCCAGCGCGATGTCGATCATTTCGTCGGTCACGGCCATTTCCAGGTTCATGCGCGTCTGCAGCACGTCCTTCATGGCGCGCAGGTCGCGATCCTGGATATGGCGCCGGTCCTCGCGCAGGTGCAGGGTGATGCAATCTGCACCCGCCTGCTCCGCCATCAGGGCCGCGTACACGGGATCGGGATAGCGCGTGCGGCGCGCCTGGCGGATCGTCGCCACGTGGTCGATGTTGACGCCGAGGGCAATGGTGTCTTTCATGCTGGCTCCCCCGCTATGGGCCTGTATTGCACATGATACGGCCTCGGCAGACTGCGGACAGTCCCCCTGGGAAACCGTGGCCGCCTAGCGACGCAACTGCGCCAGCAGCTCGCGTGTCTTCAGCGGCCGTCCGTCCAGGTGCACGTCCAGCGCCGCGCGCAGCAGCCGGCGCGCGTCCGCCAGCGCGCGGCCGTCCGGGAACTCGTCCGCGGCAAGGGCCAGCAACGAGGCGCCCAGCAGCGCACCTGTCGCATCCTCGCGGCAGGGCGCGAGGCCCGAGGCAGGCAGGTAGCTGTAGGCCTGGGCCGGATCGATCGGCTGCCCGGCGGCGTCGAAGCGCAGCTCGGGCCCGTAGCCGAGCACGTCCAGCAGCCGTTTCTCGAAACGCCGCAGCTCCGGCGCGAGCCCCTCTCCCGCGGCCAGGGCCGCCACTGCGCCCGCGTAACCTTCATACAGGCCGGGATGGGGATCCAGACGTGCGGTCAGCCGGAGCAGCAGCTCGTTGAGGTAGTACAGCCCGAGCAGGGTTTCCCCGCCGGGAAACGAAGGCAGCGTGGCCGTGTCGTTCTCTGCAGCCGTGAGCGTGCCCAGCTCGCCGCGCAGCTGCCATGACAGCAGCAAGGGCCTGAAGGGTTGCAGGATGCCCTTCATGCGGCTGCGCGGACCCCGGGCGCCGCGCGCCACCAGGCCGACGCGGCCGTGATCGCGGGAGAGCACCTCGAGCAGCAGGCTGGTGTCGCGGAAAGGCCGCTGGTGGAGAACGAAACCCGGCTCCAGCTCGACGCGCAGCACCGCGGTCAGTCGCCCTCGTAGCCGAGCCGCTTCAGGTCGGCCTCGCGCTCGGTCCAGCGCTCGCGCACCTTGACCCAGATCTCCAGGTGCACCGGGCGTCCGAACCGGGCCTTGAGCTCCAGCCGCGCCGCCTGGCCGACGGCCTTGAGCATTTCCCCGCCCTTGCCGATGACGATGGCCTTGTGCGCTTCGCGCTCGACCCAGACGATGGCGCGCACCTCGAGGCGCCGCCCCTCCTCGCTCTCGGCCAGCCGTTCGATCTCCACGGCGACCCCGTAGGGCAACTCCTCGTGCAGCCGCCGCATGAGTTTCTCGCGCACGATCTCGGCGACGTGGAAACGCTCGTCGCGATCGCTCCACTGCTCCGCCGGGAACAGCGCCGGACCCTCGGGCACCGCCGCCTCGAGCAACTGGCGCAGGCGTTCCAGGTTTTCCCCGCGCTCGGCCGAGACCGGCACAACGGCCACGAAATCCCCGCGCCCGGCGGCCTGTTCCAGCATCGGCAGCAGCGCGGCGCGCGGCTTGACCCGGTCGACCTTGTTGAGCACCAGGAACAAGGGCCGCCCCGAGGCGCGCGCGCGTGCCAGTGCGTCCTCGTCTGCATCGGTCCAGCGTCCGGCCTCGGTGACCAGCACCACCACGTCGGCGTCGGCAACCGCCGACTGCGCGCTGCGGTTCATGAAGCGGTTCAGCGCCTTGCCCTCGCGCCGGTGCATACCGGGCGTGTCGACGAACAACAGCTGTGCCTCCGGGCCGGTAGCCACCCCGACGACACGCTGGCGCGTGGTCTGCGGCCGGCTGGTGACGATGCTGACCTTGTGGCCGACCAGGGCGTTCACCAGCGTCGACTTGCCGACGTTGGGACGGCCGACGACCGCCACGAACCCGCAGCGATAGGCGTCCTCAGTCATCCAGTTGCACCAGCATCGTGGCCGCAGCCGCCTGCTCCGCAGCCCGCCGACTGCGCCCGTGCCCGCTGGTCTCGGCGTCGAGTGCATCCACCCGGCAGGTCACGCTGAAGTGCTGCGCATGGTCCTCGCCCTGCACCGCATCGACGCGATAATCGGGCACGGAGAGGCCGCGGGCCTGCAGCCGTTCCTGCAGCCTGGTCTTCGGATCCTTGAGCGTCTCGTGGGGCGGCAGCTCGTCGAGCCGCGCGCCGTACAGGCACAGCACGACGGGACGCAGCGCCTCGATCCCGCCGTCCAGGTAGACGGCTCCGAGCAGCGCCTCGAGCGCATCGGCAAGGATGGAATCGCGCCGGAACCCGCCGCTCTTCAGTTCCCCCGGCCCGAGCCTGAGCCGCGCCGGGATGCCGACCTCGCGCGCCATGGGGGCCAGGGCGGTGCGCCTGACGAGGCTGGCACGCAGCCGGCTCAGGTGACCCTCCGGGGCGTCGGGCAGGCGCTGGTAGAGCGCTTCGGCAACGACCAGGCTGAGCGCCGCATCGCCGAGATATTCCAGCCGCTCATTGTGGCGGCCGCCGGCGCTGCGATGCGTCAGGGCCTGGTGCAACAACGCGGCATCCGAGAAGCGGTGGCCGAGCGCCTGCTCGAACCACCTCAGGTCATCGGTCAACGCAATACCTCGACCGACTTGTCGAAGTCGACCAGGAAATAGACGTTGGCGATGAACGGCGTGCGGCCCTCGTAGTCGGCCTGGACGCGATAGCCGTTGGCGGTGCGCTCGATCACGATATCTTTCGACTTCAGGTTGCGCACGCTCTCGATGTCGAAGCGGCGCTCGAGCGAGGTGCGGATCTGGCCCGGGCCGGCATTGCTGCCGTCGAGGTCGCGCTTCATTGCGTCCAGCGCCGAGTCGACTTTCATGTACTCCAGGTACACCGGGACCAGCCGGATGGCCGCCAGCACGAAGATTCCGGCGATCATCGCCACGATGACCATCCCGATCAGGGTCATGCCCTGTTGTTTCCTGCGCATTTCCTATCCCCCTCGCATGACGTCGCGGCCGGCGGCGCGGCCGTGTCCAGGTCGACTCATTCTATGCGGTCGCCGATACGGTGCCACAACGGACCGCCGGCTTCCGCGTCCCAGTTCATCCAGATGCGCACTGCGCGCCCCACCAGGTTCTCGGCCGGAATGTAGCCGATAATACGCCCGTCACGGCTGCAGTCGCGATTATCCCCCATCACCAGGTACTGGCCCTGTGGCACCGGCCGGTCGAGGAAAGGGCTGGCACGGTCGCGCTGCTCACCGAGGAACACCATGTGGCGGTCCCCGCCGAGCGTCTCGTACGCCACGCGGGCGTCGAACCAGAAGCCGCCGCATTCGACCTCGAGGGCTTCGCCGGTGAACTCCAGCGGCACCGGCTCGCCGTTGATCATCAGCTGCTTGTTGCGCATCGAGACCACGTCGCCCGGGGTCCCCACCACCCGCTTGATGTAATTGGTCCCCGGGTCGGACGGCAGGCGGAACACGGTGACGTCCCCCCGCTGCGGCCGACCCAGCGCCAGGATCTCGGTGTTCAGCACCGGCAGCCGCAGCCCGTAGCTGAACTTGCTGACGAAGATGAAATCGCCCACCCGCAGGGTCGGCATCATCGAGCTCGAAGGAATCCGGAAGGGTTCGTAGAGGAAAGAGCGGATCAGCAGCACCGCCAGCACGACGGGGAAGAACGAGCGGCTGAACTCGACCAGCGCCGGCTCCCGGGGCGGCTCCGCACCCTCGCCCGCCGCTGCCGCAGCCGTCGCGCGCTGGCGCCTGAGCAGGGCCACGTCGAGCGCCCAAATGAAGCCCATGGCAAAAGTCAGCAGAACTAAAATAAGAGAGAAATCCAATGCTTGTCCTCTATAGTTCGCGCGAAGTATTCGCTATTTGCGTTCCACCTGCAAGACCGAGAGGAAGGCCTCCTGGGGAATCTCCACGTTGCCGACCTGCTTCATGCGCCGCTTGCCTTCTTTCTGCTTCTCCAGCAGCTTGCGCTTGCGCGTGATGTCGCCACCATAGCACTTGGCCGTGACGTTCTTGCGCAGCGCTTTCACGCTGCTGCGCGCGATCACCTGGCCGCCGATAGCGGCCTGGATGGCGACCTCGAACATCTGCCGCGGGATGAGCTCGCGCATCTTCTCCACCACCTCGCGCCCGCGCCGGTACGCGCTCTCGCGGTGCACGATCACGGACAGGGCGTCGACCCGGTCACCGTTGACGAGGATGTCGAGCTTGGTCAGCGGCGCCGCCTGGTAGCGTTCGAAGCGATAGTCGAAGGAGGCATAGCCCCGGCTGCAGGACTTGAGCCGGTCGAAGAAGTCCAGCACCACCTCGGAGAGCGGCAGCTCGTACTCGACCTGCACCTGGCTGCCGGTGTAATGCATGCGCTTCTGTACGCCGCGTTTCTCGATGCACAGCTTGATCACTGCGCCGACGTGCTCATGCGGCACGAGAATGCTGGCGGTGATGATCGGCTCCCGAATCTCGGCCACGAGGTTGCTGCCGGGGAGGCGCGACGGGTTGTCCACTTCCAGGAGCGTGCCGTCGGTCTGCAGCACCTGGTAGACCACCGTCGGGGCGGTGGTGATCAGGTTCAGCTTGTATTCGCGCTCCAGCCGTTCCTGCACGATTTCCATGTGGAGCATGCCGAGGAAGCCGCAGCGGAAGCCGAAGCCCAGCGCGGTCGAAGTCTCCGGCTCGAAATGCAGCGCGGCGTCGTTCAGCCGCAGCTTGTGCAGCGCCTCGCGGAAATCCTCGTAGTCCTCGGAGTTGATGGGAAACAGGCCGGCGAACACGCGCGGCTGCACCTGCTTGAAGCCGGGCCACGGCTTCGGGCACGGCGCGTTGTCCAGCGTGACGGTATCGCCCACCGGCGCGCCGTCGATTTCCTTGATGCCCGCGATGAGGAAGCCGACCTGGCCGGTCCCGAGGCGCTCGCCGTCGGTCCGCTTGGGCGTGAAGATGCCCACGCGGTCTGCGTTGTGGGCGCGACCGGTGGACATGACCCGGATACGGGCGCCCTTCTCGAGCACGCCGTTCATGACGCGGACGAGCGACACCACGCCGACGTAGTTGTCGAACCAGGAGTCGATGATCAGCGCCTGCAGCGGGCCCTCCGGGTTGCCGGCCGGGGGCGGGATGCGCTGGATGATGGCCTCGAGGACGTCTTCCACGCCCTGCCCGGTCTTGGCGCTGGTCAGCACCGCCTCGTGGGCCTCAATGCCGATGATCTCCTCGATCTCGGCCTTCACTTTTTCCGGCTCAGCGGAAGGCAGGTCGATCTTGTTGATCACCGGGATCACCTCGAGCCCGGCCTCGACGGCGGTGTAGCAGTTCGCCACGCTCTGGGCCTCGACGCCCTGCGCCGCGTCCACGATCAGGATCGCGCCCTCGCAGGCCGCCAGCGAGCGCGACACCTCGTAGGAGAAATCGACGTGTCCCGGCGTGTCGATGATGTTGAGCTGGTACTCGCGCCCGTCGCGCGCCTGGTAGCGCAGCGTGACGGCCTGGGCCTTGATGGTGATCCCGCGCTCGCGCTCGATGTCCATGGAGTCCAGCACCTGGGCCGCCATCTCCCGATCGGCCAGCCCGCCGCAGACCTGTATGAACCGGTCGGCCAGCGTGGACTTGCCGTGATCGATGTGGGCGATGATGGAGAAGTTTCGGATGAGGTCCATGGGAGCACGCAGCATGCCGGCTACGTGCCGGCCGGGCATTATACCGGTCCGCGGCCCCGGCAGCGCTAGCTAGCCGGCGCCCAGCGCCGACCTGAGGCGCTCGGCATCGAGGAAATGCTTGCACACCACCTCGCCGTCGAGACACAGCACCGGGACGTCGCGGCCGAACCGCTCGACCAGCGCCGGCACGTCGTCGATGTCGACCAGGCTGATGCGCGTGTCCGGCCCCGCGACCTCGCGCACCGCGGCCTCCATCTGCTCGCACAAGCCGCAGTCGCGCCGGCTGTAGATCACCAGGCCGTCGCGCGTCATGCCTCGCCGCCCGCGCAGCGCTCGCCGTCGCTCAGCCCCAGCACCACCGGCTGCAGGGTCGCGTCCGCACCATGGCGCTCGCCATAGCCCCGCGCCCAGCGCAGGCCGAGGACCAGCCCGAGCCCTGCCCCGGCCACCGCGCCGAGTTCTCCCCCGGGCAGGACCAGGCCCAGCGCCACGCCGCCGGCCAGCGCGGCCAGCAGCGGCACCAGGTAGACCGCTGCCGCCGCCCGCAGCACGGCATCCTCGCTCAATCCGATCAGCACGCGGTCTCCGGGCGTCACGGGCACGGCGCCGGTCGCGGCCCGCACCTGGTGCAGCCGGTCACCGAGCAGCTTGCCGAGCACGCCGCCGCCGCAGCCGCGGCCTGCAGCGCAGCGGGCGCACTCGACCTGGCGGCGGCAGGCGACCAGGGCCCATTCGCCCTCGACCTGCAGCACCCGGCCGGTCTCCGTGATCAATTCCGCGTCGCCTCCGCCGCACGCAGCGAACGCGCCATGCGCTCGACAGTCTTGGGCGGCACCTCGCCCACGGCCGTCACCTGCCGTCCCTCGATGACCAGCGTGAAGGCGTGGGCGGCACCCATGCGCGACAGTCCGGCGAGTTCGCCGTCGGCGGCATCAACCGGCTCCACGAACAGCGACACCGAGGCGAGTCCGTCGGAGTAGACGAGATGCTCCACCGGGTGGTCGCCGCCGGGCAACGTGCGCACCCGCGACTCACTCAGCGTGAAGCCGGGCGGCGGATCAGCCACGCGCCACGCCGCCCCGGCCGCTGCGGGATCTTGCGCCGGGGCGCCCTGCTCGAACCAGGTGAACCCGTCCACCTGGACATCAGGCTGCAGCCGCGCGTCCGGGATCTCGGCCGGCACCACGATGCTCACGAACTGGATTTGTTCCACCGTAAGCCCGGCGGGGTCCAGCAGTTGCACCTTGAGCGGGATGGCCGTCAGCTGGTCGATCCAGAGGCGATGACCATAACGGAAGTCGTCCTGGGGGCGGATCTCGATGATGCTGGCATTGCGGCCGAGCTTGCTCTCCTCACCCGCCAGCTCGAAGGCATACCATTGCTCGATGTCGCTGGAACTCTCCAGCAGTGCGCCCAGCAGGGGGGCGCCGTGCCGGCTGCTCCTGCGCTCCACCAGCACTGTCTGCTGGTCGGCGAAGATGCAGGTCACCTTGCCGTTCTGGCGCAGGATCTCCCGGCCCGGCTGGTCGCGCGAGTACAGCCGCTCCGCAATCTGTCCGTCCACGGCGCGGTGGATCACGTGCATGGTCTCGATGCGGTTGCCCACCATGTGCACGAAGGTGCCCTCGTAGCTGAGGGACTCGACCGCGTTCTCCATGCGCGACAGCAACTCGCGCGCCTCGCCGGCGAACCCCGTCGCGGGCAGGACACACAGCAGGGAGGCGAACAGCGTCGGCCGAAGCTGAGACCGGGTCATTGCGGCTTGCCACCCTCCTCAGCTGGGACAGCCTCGCGGTCCGGCTCCGGCTCCTGGCCCAGGGCGGATTCCGGCTGGATGACAATGATGCGCGTGAGCGTGCCGCGCCCGCTCATCGCCGGCGCGTACTCGCTGTGATTGACGTAGTAACGCGTCAGGCGGTCCGGGCCGCCGCCGGCTGCACGCGTGTACACCGGCTGGATCATCGTGCGCTGCTCCGGCGCCGGAGACGCTACCTCGGTCGCGGAAAAATTGGGCGGCGGCAGCTCTTCCTGCCCGCCGGGCAGGGCGACCAGCGCGACCAGCGCCACCGACGCAGCGACCGCGAACCCGGCGGCCAGGCGGCCCGCGTTCCCGCTGCGGCGCACAGGCTCCGAAGACACCCCGGCATCGATCTCGGCACGCACTCGCTCGACCAGCCCTGCGGGACGCCCGGCCGGGAGCTCACCGCGCAAGGCATCGCCGATCAGGCTGTAGCGCAGGGTGGCGTCGCGCAACGCGGGGTCGCGCGCCAACCGTCGCACCGCCATCGGCACCTCGGCCTCCGGGAGCTCACCGTCCAGCAGTGCAGAAAGCTGCTCTTGCGCGTTCATATCATCATTCCCTTATTTCCCCGGCTCGAGCAGGGGCTTCAGTCGTTTGTCTATCGCCTCGCGGGCGCGGAAGATGCGCGAGCGCACCGTCCCTACCGGGCACTCCATCGCACCCGCGATCTCCTCGTAGCTCATGCCCTCGACCTCGCGCAGCACGATGGCTGTCCGGAGGTCCTCCGGCAGGGCTTCGATGGCGTCGTTGACGGTGCCGCGAATCTCCTCGGACAGGGCAATGCCCTCGGGCGTGTCTTCCTCGCGCAGGCGGCCGTGGAGCTCGTACTGGTCCGGGTCCTGCAGGTCCAGCCCGATGTCGTCCGCCCGCCGCTTGTTCGCAGCCAGCTGGTTCTTCGCAGTGTTGATGGCGATGCGGTACAGCCAGGTGTAGAAGGCGCTGTCGCCGCGGAAAGAGGCGAGCGCGCGGTACGCCTTGATGAAGGCCTCCTGCGCGACGTCCAGCGCCTCGTCGGGGTCGCGCACATAGCGGCCCACCAGCTTGACGATCTTGTGCTGGTACTTGCCGACGAGAATGTCGAACGCCGCCTTGTCACCCTGCTGGACCCTTTCGACCAGCAGCTGGTCGCTGCTCTTGGTGCCCATTCGGGCGCGCACCTCGGAATGCCGGCGTTAATGCTGCCGGCATTCTATCGCGTCCTTCGTGCAAAGCTGTAATGACTCTCATCCGTCGCCATTCGTCCGTAGTCAGCGCGTCTCTGGGCAGCAACACGCGCCACGCGGCGCCGCCAAGATCAAAATGCATGAACACTGCGGATTTTGTGACCACGGAAGTGCCCCGTAGTTCCATGCTGTCTCGGATATCCCCTATGCCGAGGCGCGCCCAGCCCGTGTCAGCGCGCCAGGCGAGCCCGCGCACCCCGCGCCCGCACGGGCGGAGCGCATGCCGCAGGGCGCAGCACAGGGACAGCGGCAGGAGGAGCAGGCACCACGCCGGCAACGCCGACACCAGGATCGCCACGCCGGCGAGGAAATGGCCGGCGGCCAGCCAGGAGGCCAGCGCCCGCGAGGCGCCGGGGCGGAACTCAATCAGCTCGTCGTAGGCACTCAAGGACACTCGCCAGGGCCTCTGTGTCCGGCGCCAGGCGACCGACCAGCAGCGCGTTGATCTCCGGGTCCTGCCACTCCAGCAGGTCCGCGAAGGCCGCACGCTGGGCCGCGCCGGCCTGCGGCCAGTCACGCTCCAGGTAACGCATCAGCAACACGTCGAGCTCGCGCATGCCGCGCCGGCAGCGCCAGCGCAGCCGGCCGAGCTCGGCGGGAGTGATGTTGCCTGCCGAAGAGGGCGAGGTCATGCGTGATTTCCGGGGGAAACCGCGCTTAATGCTGCCGCTCGGCGAGCTTGAGCTTGATCTCGGCGATGGCCTTGGCGGGGTTGAGGCCCTTCGGGCAGGTCCGCGTGCAGTTCATGATGGTGTGGCAGCGGTACAGCTTGAAGGGATCCTGCAGCGCGTCGAGGCGCTCGCCGGTGGCCTCGTCGCGGCTGTCCACGATCCAGCGATACGCCGCCAGCAGCGCGGCCGGGCCGAGGTAGCGGTCGCTGTTCCACCAGTAGCTCGGGCACGCGGTGGAGCAGCAGGCGCACAGGATGCAGGCCGAGGGCTCGTTGATCTTTTCCTGGTCGGCCTTGGACTGCAGCCGCTCGCTGTCGGGCGGCGCCGGCGTGCGCGTCTGGATCCAGGGCTTGATGGAGGCGTACTGGGCGTAGAAGTTGCTCAAATCCGGCACCAGGTCCTTGACCACCGGCATGTGCGGCAGCGGGTAGACCTTGACGTCGCCGCCCACCTCGTCGATGGCCTTGGTGCAGGCCAGGGTGTTGGTGCCGTCGATGTTCATGGCGCAGCTGCCGCAGATCCCCTCGCGGCAGGAGCGGCGGAAAGTGAGCGTGGGATCGATCTCGTTCTTGATCTTGATGAGCGCGTCGAGAACCATCGGCCCGCAGCGCTCGGTGTCCACCTCGTAGGTGTCCATGCGCGGGTTCTCGCCGCTGTCCGGGTCGTAGCGATAGACCACGAAGCGCTTCACCTGCTTCGCGTCCGCGGATGCCTGGAACTGCTTGCCCGGGCGAATCTTCGAGTTGGCCGGCAGCCTGAATTCAGCCATGTCAGCTCATCTCCCTCAGTAGGTCCGCGCCTTGGGCGGGATCGGGTCCGCGTCGCTGGTGAGCGTCTGCTGGTGCACCGGGCGGTAATCGAGCTTCACCTCGGCCGTCGCCGTGCGCCAGGCCAGGGTGTGCTTCATCCACTCGCCGTCGTCGCGCTCGGCGTAGTCCTCGCGCGCGTGCGCCCCGCGACTCTCCTTGCGGTTCTCGGCAGAGACGATGGTGACCAGCGCCTGGCCGAGCAGGTTGTCCAACTCGAGGGTCTCCACCAGGTCGGTGTTGAACACCATGGAGCGGTCGGCGACCTTCACGTCGGCGAAAGATGCGGCGATTTTCTTCAGCTTCTCCACGCCCTCGGCCAGCACCTCGCCGGTGCGGAACACGGCGGCATGCTCCTGCATGGCACGCTGCATCTCGAGGCGGATCTCTGCCGTGGGTCGCTCGCCGTCGGCGTAGCGCAGCCGGTCGAGCCGCGCGATGGTGGCTTCGCCCGCGTCCGCCGGCAGCGGCGCATGGCGCGTGCCGGGCTTGAGCGTGGCGCCGCAGCGCTTGGCCGCGGCGCGGCCGAACACCACCAGGTCGAGCAGCGAGTTGGAGCCCAGCCGGTTGGCGCCGTGCACCGACACGCAGGCCGCCTCGCCCACCGCCATGAGCCCGGGCACCACGTGCTCGGGATCGCCGTCCTTCAGCGTCACCACCTCGCCGTGGTAGTTCGCCGGGATGCCGCCCATGTTGTAGTGCACCGTGGGCAGCACCGGGATCGGCTCCTTGGTCACGTCGACGCCGGCGAAGATGCGCGCCGTCTCGGCGATGCCCGGCAGGCGCTCGTGGATCACCTCCGGACCGAGGTGCTCCAGGTGCAGGTGGATGTGGTCCCTGTGCTCGCCGACCCCGCGGCCCTCGCGGATCTCGATGGTCATGGAGCGGCTCACCACGTCGCGCGAGGCCAGGTCCTTGGCATTGGGGGCGTAGCGCTCCATGAAGCGCTCGCCCTCGTTGTTGGTCAGGTAGCCGCCCTCGCCGCGCACGCCCTCGGTGATGAGGCAGCCGGCGCCGTAGATCCCGGTGGGGTGGAACTGCACGAACTCCATGTCCTGCAGCGGCAGGCCGGCGCGCAGCACCATGGCGTTGCCGTCGCCCGTGCAGGTGTGCGCCGAGGTGCAGGAGAAGTAGGCGCGGCCGTAACCCCCGGTGGCGAGGATCACCGTGTGGGCGCGGAAGCGGTGCAGGTCGCCGGTCTCGAGGTTCCACGCCATGACGCCGCGGCAGGCGCCCTCCTGGTCCATGATCAGGTCGAGGGCGAAATACTCGATGAAGAACTGCGCCTGGTGCTTGAGCGACTGCTGGTACAGGGTGTGGAGCATGGCGTGGCCGGTGCGGTCGGCCGCGGCGCAGGTGCGCTGCGCCGGCGGGCCCTCGCCGAAGCGCGTGGTCATGCCGCCGAAGGGCCGCTGGTAGATCTTGCCTTCCTCGGTGCGCGAGAACGGCACGCCGTAGTGCTCCAGCTCGATGACGGCGTCCGGCGCCTCCTTGCACATGTACTCGATGGCGTCCTGGTCGCCGAGCCAGTCCGACCCTTTCACGGTGTCGTACATGTGCCAGCGCCAGTCGTCGTCGCCCATGTTGCCCAGCGCGGCGCTGATGCCGCCCTGCGCCGCCACGGTGTGGCTGCGGGTCGGGAACACCTTGGTCACGCAGGCCGTGCGCAGGCCCTGCTCCGCCAGCCCGAAGGTGGCGCGCAGCCCGGCGCCGCCGGCGCCCACCACGACCACGTCGTAGCTGTGGTCAACGATCTTGTATGCGCTCGTCATCTTCAGCGTCCTCCGAGGGCGATCTGCAGCACCGCCACCACGCCCACCGCCGCCGCAATGGCATGGACGAACTGGAGCGCCATCAGCAGCGGCACCTTCAACGCGCCGTGCACGTAGTCTTCTGCGATGACGCGCGTGCCGAGCTGCGAATGCCAGGCCGCGGTCAGCACCAGCAGCACCAAAAGCGCGGCGTTCAGCGGGCGGGCGATCCAGGCCACCAGCGCGGCGCGATCGCCGAGATCAGCGCCGAGCAGCGAAAAGGCGAACCACAGGCCGAGCAGCGCCAGCGCCACGGCCGTGACGCGCTGCTGCCACCACTGCGACGTGCCGTCGCCGGCCGGCCCCAGGCCGATGGCGCGGCCGAGTGGAGTGCGCAGGCTCATGCCCCACCTCCGGACAGCAACAGGCCCCAGGCAATCAGCGTGAGCGCAGCCGCGGCGACGAGCACGATCCAACCCGAACGGTAGACCTGCGCAATCTCGAAGCCCCGGCCCGAATCCCACCACAGGTGCCGGATGCCATTGCACAAGTGGTAGAAGAAGGCGAACACGCCGAGGAACAGCACGATCTTCACCGGCCAGGCGCCGAGCACCCCCAGCGCCGCGGCATACGCCGACTCGCCGGCCGCCAGCGCCGCCAGCCAGTAGACCAGCAGCAGCAGTCCGGCGGCGAGCGCCGCGCCCGTGAAGCGATGGGAAATGGACAGCACCGAGGTGATCTGCGGACGGTAGATCTGCAGGTGCGGCGAAAGGGGCCTCTTGCCGGCAGTCATGGGCCAGGTCCTCCTTGGCAGGACGAGCGCTTGGTCATGCGAACCATGGAACGGCGCACCGTCGAGGGACGAACGCGCCGCGAAAGTGTCAGAAGTCTATGCAACGGCCGTTCTTTTCCCAGTCGCCGTAACGCACCGGCTCCGGGCCCTCGCGTCCCCCGATTTCTTTCGGCAGCGGCCTGGCGGCGGTTTCGGACACAGGATCCACGCCGGCCTCGGCCGCTTCGCTGTCGGGACTGCCAGGGTTGTCTTTGGCCTGCTCGGACATGACTGAGGATTTTGCCATGCACCGCAACAACAGGCCAGCGCCGCGTGAACGCGCGGTAGAATTCCACGTTCGCCGGAACCCCTGGAGCCCAGTGCCGATGACCTCTCCCGCCTGCACCCTGCCCATGCTCGGAAGCCTCGTCGTCCGCGGCGACGATGCCCGCAGCTTCCTGCAGAACCAGCTTTCCTCGGACCTCGCCCTGGTGACGGACACGAGCGGCCAGCTGTCGGGCTGGCATGACCCGAAGGGCCGCGTGCTGGCGTTCCTGCGCGTGCTGCCGCATGCGGAAGGATTCCTGCTGGTCATGCACGCCGGGCTCCTGGCGACCGTCGCGCAACGCATGCGCATGTTCGTGCTGCGCGCCCGCGTCACCATCGAGGCCGGGCCCGCCGTTTACGGCGTCTCCGCGGAGGCGCTGGCGACGCTGCTGGGCCCGGGCATGTCATTGCCCGAGACCAGTCATCCCGAGTCGGGCGGTCCAGTGTCCGCCGGCGCGCTCCCCGCCATCGTCACCGGCCGCCGCAGCGCCCTGCGCCTGCCCGGCGCGGCCGGCTGGCTGGTCGCGGGCGAAGTGCCGCCCGAGCAGGTCGCCGACGACGCCACCGCCTTGGCCGCATGGGAACGCGCCGAACTCGAAGCCGGCCTGCCCGAGGTCTATCCCGAGACCAGCGGTGAGTTCGTGGCGCAGATGCTCAACCTCGACCGCATCGGTGCGATCAGCTTCACCAAGGGCTGCTATCCCGGCCAGGAGATCGTCGCCCGGGCGCACCACCTCGGCCGCGTCAAGCGCCGCGCCCAGGTGTTCCGCCTGCCCGGGCCGCCGCCGGCGCCCGGCGCCGTGCTGGACGAGCCCGCCGGCAAGGTCGTGCGCGCGGTGCCGCTGAACGGCGAGTCGCTCGTGATGGTCGTGGTCGCCGAGCCGGAGGGCTGACCTGCCCCGGTCGTGCACGCTTTCAGACCTGCCCGCGGGGCCGGACCGTCATCGCCCTGTCTCCCTCGGAAATCTTTATCTCGCTCGACAGGGCGATGACGTCCCGACCCCGCTGCCCCGCCACGGGTCCAGCCGAGCCGGGTGCAGTAACGCTCGGTCAGGCTCCCAGGCTAGCCGGCCGGCGATGTGCCAGACGTGGCTTGGCTACCGCCGCGCCATCGCAGTTCCGCCCAAGCATTCCGCGCGGACACCGACCTGCGCCGCCGGCCGCGGGCAAGCGGCCATACAGCCATAGCGCTGATACCGGTCGTACCGGCCAAGCCATCGCGGCCCCGGTGCGCTTGCGACGCTGACGAACCTCAAAGGCAGCGCGGTCGGGACGCACGATGCCCATCGAGCGATATAAAGATTTCCTGAGCGAGAGGGGCATCGTGCGGTCCGGCCGCGCGGTCAGGGCGGGGGCCACACGGCGGTCTGGGCGGGCCGTCGCGCGGCCGGGGGCACGCGGTCAGTCCGGATCGGCCTCCGGCCGCAGGTGCGGGAACAGCAGCACATCGCGAATCGACGGCTGGTCCGCGAACAGCATGACGAGCCTGTCCACGCCGACGCCGAGCCCGCCCGCCGGTGGCATGCCGTATTCCAGCGCGCGCACGTAGTCCGCGTCGTAGAACATGGCTTCCTCGTCGCCCGCGGTCTTTTGCTCCACCTGGGCGCGAAAGCGCCTGGCCTGCTCCTCGGGGTCGTTCAGCTCGGAGAAGCCGTTGGCAAGCTCACGCCCGCCGACGAACAGCTCGAAACGGTCGGTGAGGAAGGGATCGTCGTCGTTGGTCCGCGCCAGCGGGGAGACTTCCAGCGGATAGCCGGTGACGAAGGTCGGCTGCTGCAGGTCGGCCTCGACGGTATGTTCGAACAACTCGAGCAGCAGCTTGCCGGCGCCCCAGCCGGGCTCGGTATGGGCGTCGAAACGTTCCAGATACTCGCGCAGGTAATCCGCATCCCGGGCACGCGCTGGATCAAGCTCCGGATTGGCCTCCGCCACCAGGTCCTCCAGTCCAACGCGCCTGAACGCGGGCGCGAGGTCGACCTCGACACCCTGCCAGCTCAGCTGCGTCGTGCCGAGCACGGCGTCCGCCATGGTGCGCAACAAGTCTTCGGCGATGTCCATCATCGCCACCTGGTCGACCCAGGCCTGGTACAGCTCGAGCATGGTGAACTCGGGGTTGTGCCGCGTCGACAGCCCCTCGTTGCGGAAGTTGCGGTTGATCTCGTACACGCGCTCGAAGCCGCCCACCACGAGGCGCTTGAGATACAACTCGGGCGCAATGCGCAGGTACATGTCGATATCGAGCGCGTTGTGGTGCGTCACGAAGGGACGCGCGTTGGCGCCGCCGGGGATGGGCTGCATCATCGGCGTCTCGACCTCGAGGAAGCCGCGCGCGTCGAGATAACTGCGCATGAAGCTCACCATCTGCGAACGCAGCCGGAACACGCGGCGGCTGTCGGCGTTCATGACCAGATCGAGGTAGCGCTGGCGATAGCGCGTCTCGGTGTCCGCCAGGCCGTGGTACTTCTCCGGCAGCGGGCGCAGGCATTTCGCCACCATGCGGGCGCGGCGCACGCGCACGGTCAGCTCGCCTGTCTTGGTCTTGAAAAGCGTCCCCTCCGCGCCCACCAGGTCGCCCAGGTCCCAGGTCTTGAAGTCCTGGTACAGGCCCGCGGGCAGCGCATCGCGTTCGAAGAACAGCTGGATGGCGCCGCTCATGTCCTCGAGGCGCGCGAAGCTGGCCTTGCCCATGACGCGCTTGGCCATCATTCGTCCGGCCACCGCGACCTCTATCCCTTCCGCTTCCAGCTTCTCCTGGTCGAGCGTGCCGAACGCGTCCTGCAGGTCGCCGGCGCAGCTGTTGCGACGGTAGTCGTTGGCGTACGCCTCGCCCGTGCTGCGCTGCGCCTCGAGCTTGCGGCGACGCTCGGCGATCAGGGCGTGCTCTGGCTGTTCGGACATGTCGATTCCCCGTGCGGTCAGAGGCCTTGCTTCAGGCTCGCCTCGATGAACTGGTCCAGGTCGCCGTTGAGCACGGCCTGGGTGTTGCCGACCTCGACGCCGGTGCGCAGGTCCTTGATGCGGGACTGGTCGAGCACGTAGCTGCGGATCTGGCTGCCCCAGCCGATGTCGGCCTTGGTCTCTTCCAGCGCCTGGGCCTCGGCGCGCCGCTCCTGCATTTCCTTCTCGTAGAGCTTGGCCTTGAGCTGCTTCATGGCCGTGGCCTTGTTCTTGTGCTGGCTGCGGTCGCTCTGGCACTGCACCACGATGCCGCTGGGCCCGTGCGTGATGCGCACGGCGGACTCGGTGCGGTTGACGTGCTGGCCACCGGCGCCGCTGGCGCGGTAGACGTCGATGCGCAGGTCGGCGGGGTTGATCTCGATGTCGACCTCGTCGTCCACCTCGGGCGAGACGAACACGCCGGCGAAGCTGGTGTGGCGCCGGTTGCCGGAATCGAACGGCGACTTGCGCACCAGGCGGTGAATGCCGGTCTCGGTGCGCAGCCAGCCGTAGGCATAGGGACCGGTGACATGGACCGTGGCGCTCTTGATGCCGGCGACCTCGCCCTCCGAGGCCTCGATGATCTCGGCCTGGAAGCCGTGCGCCTCCATCCAGCGCAGGTACATCCTGAGCAGCATTTCCGCCCAGTCCTGGGCCTCGGTGCCACCCTGCCCCGCATTGATGTCGACGAAGGCGTTGTGTTCGTCCATGGCGCCGGAGAACATGCGCCGGAACTCAAGGTCGCCGACTTTTTTTTCCAGCGAATCGGCGTCGGCGGCGATGCCGGCGACGGTATCTTCGTCCCCTTCCTCGATGGCCATCTCGAGCAGGTCGCGGCCGTCGTTCACGCCGCGCGAAATCTGGTCGAGGACGGCGACTACACCCTCGAGCTGGGCGCGTTCCCGACCCAGGGCCTGGGCCTGCTCCGGCTTGCTCCAGACGTCGGGGTTCTCAAGCTCGCGCATGACTTCCTCGAGCCGCTCTTTCTTGCCCGGGTAGTCAAAGGTACCTCCTCAGGGCATCGGCCCTGTCGGCGAGGTCGTTCAGTTGCTGGCGAAGCTGCGCGGTTTCCATGGCGATGAGTGTTTTCGCTGCTCAGGGCAAACGCGAATTCTACCACGCAGCCTGCAGCTGACGGCGGCCGCGAGCGGGCGGTGCGGCTCAGGCGGGCTCGAGGTATTCGACCACCAGCTGCGCGGACCTGAGACCGTTGTACTCGTTCACGTCGAGGCGATACGCGAGGCGCAGGCGCGCCGGTCGCGCGTTGCCGAGACGGTCCGCCTGGCGGAACGCAATGGCATCCATGATGCGCCGCCCGCCCGCCGGGCGAACCCGCATCTTGAGATGGTCAAGACCCACCGTGCGCGCATCGAGCAGCTCGAAGCAGCCATCGAACAGCGGCTCAGGAAACCCCTGCCCCCACGGCGCGGCATCGCGCAGCAGCTCAGCGGTGGCCAGGCCCAGTGCCTCTTCCGGCAGTTCGCCGTCGGAAACGATCTCCCCGTCCAGCAGCCCGGGTTCCAGTCGCGCAGCCACAGCCGCGGCCAGCGCCGCACGGAAATCGTCCAGCCCGGCCGGGGCCAGCGTCAGCCCGGCCGCCATGGCATGGCCGCCGAAGCGCTCCATCAGCCCGGGATGCGTGGCATCGACATCCGCCAGGGCATCGCGGATGTGCAGCCCGGGCACCGAGCGCGCAGAGCCCTTGAGCATGCCGCTGTCGTCTGCCGCGAAGGCCACGACGGGCCGGTGATAGCGCTCCTTGAGGCGTGCCGCCACCAGTCCGACCACGCCGCTGTGCCAGCCGGCCCGGTGCACGCACAGCACCGGCGGCAGGCGGCCCGCCGCGGGCTCCAGCCCGGCCACGGCGCGCAACGCCTCCTGCTGCATCTGCGCCTCGATCTGCTTGCGCTCCTCGTTCAGGCTCGACAGCAGCATGGCCAGCTCCTCCGCACGTCCGGGGTCGTCGCTGAGCAGGCACTCGATGCCCACGGACATGTCGTCCAGCCGCCCGGCGGCGTTCAGGCGCGGCCCGGCGGCAAAGGCCAGGTCGGTCGTCACGACGGTGCGCGGGTCGCGGTTGCCGGCGCGCAGCAACGCGGTCACGCCCGGACAGCAGGCGCCGGCCCGGATACGGCGCAGCCCGTGCTCGACCAGGATGCGGTTGTTGCGGTCCAGCGGCACCAGGTCGGCCACCGTGCCCAGCGCGACGAGATCCAGCAGGCCGGGCACCAGGCCCTTGTCGGCGCCGAGCTGGCGCGCCAGCGCCGCGGCCAGGTAGAACGCCACGCCCACCCCGGCCAGGCAGCGGCTGGGGAACGCCTGTCCCGGCAGCGCCGGATTGACGATGGCCGTGGCCGCCGGCAGCGTTTCGCCCGGCAGGTGGTGGTCCGTGACCAGCACTTCCATGCCGAGTTCGCGTGCCAGCGCCACGCCGGCGTGGCAATTGATGCCGCTGTCGACCGTGACCAGCAGCGCTGGCGCGTGCTGCTCGGCATCGCGCACCAGTGCCGTGCTGAGGCCGTAGCCGTGCACGAAGCGATCGGGCACGAGGTAGGACACAGCGGCGCCGAGTGCGCGCAGCACGCGCACCAGCAGCGCGGTGCTGGTGGCGCCGTCGGCGTCGAAGTCACCGATCACCAGGATGCGCGAACCGCGCGCGACGTGCCCGGCGAGCAGCGCGGCCGCCGCTTCGACACCCTCGAGGCTGCCGACCGGGGCCAATCCGCCGAGCCCGAGATCGAGCTCCGCCGCAGCGCGCACGCCGCGCGCGGCGTACAGGCGCGCCAGCACCGGCGGCGAACCCGCCAGCGCCGCCAGCGCGGCGGCATCGACGTCGCGGCGGCGGATGGGCCGGGTCAGCACGCCAGCGCCCAGTGGCGCGGACGCCG
Source organism: Thioalkalivibrio sp. XN279 (assembly GCF_011089885.1). Taxonomy (NCBI): domain Bacteria; kingdom Pseudomonadati; phylum Pseudomonadota; class Gammaproteobacteria; order Chromatiales; family Ectothiorhodospiraceae; genus Thioalkalivibrio; species Thioalkalivibrio sp. XN279. The sequence goes on from NZ_JAANBD010000028.1 coordinate 35,693, forward strand.
CCAGAACTGCAGCAGGCCGGCTGCGCCGAGTTCATGCGTGGCGCGACCCGTGGCAAGGCGCAGGCGCATCCCGGGGCTGCGCCTCAGCCGTGCGAGCAGCGGTGCAATGACCTCGCGATCGATCCGTGCCAGCGCCTCGACCTGGAATGCTTCGGGCGCCAGCGCCCAGGTTGGTGCCTCGTCGCGCGCGCCCGACTGCAGCGGCACGACGCCGAGACGGCGTAATCCCGCGAGATACGGCTCGCCCGCTCCGGGGACGGCCGGCACCTCGACCGCTGCGCGCGCGGGCAGCTCAAGCCGCCCGCCGCCCCAGGGGTGCAGCCCGGCCACCAGTGGCAGGCCCTGCTCACGCCGCGCTGCATTCACAGGGTGCGCGAAGAACAGCATTTCCGCCTCCGACAACAGCTTTCTCAGCGCGGGCTCCGGCGGCGCCGGCCGATGCGCCGGGTCGAGCAACAGCGACGGCGTCGCAAAGCCGCGCCAGGGCACGCCTGCGCTCTCCTGCCAGAGGTACCAGCGCACCGGCGTGGCCACCTGCAGCCGCACGCCGTCAGCGGCGAAAGCTGCGTTGAAGCCTGCTGCAAGCGCCTGCGCCTCTGCCGAGGTCAGGGCCAGCGCTGGCGCCCGCAGGCGGAACGCCCCGCGCTGCTCGGCGTCCATGCCCAGCGGCTCCACCCGCAGGCAAGCAGACGCGGCCGCGCCGAGATCAGCCAGCGCGCTGACCGGGCCGACCGGCCAGCGCCCCAGGTCGCCGCCCGCCTGCGCCGCCAGCAGCGCCCAGCAGCATCCGCCCGGGCGCGACCGCGCGCGCGCCAGCAAGCGTTCGAGCGCCGGCAGGCGCGGCGCGTCCTGCTGCGCGACCGTCTCCAGGCCGGGGAGAAAAAGGGTGGACCGGGTGGGCACGATGTCGTTACGTCTTGAGCTCGGGAGCAGATCCATTATCGTAACCGGATGCGACTGACACTCGACAGCCGGCCCGGCGCCAATCTCGTCACCCGCATCGGGCCCGCGGGCATCCAGGTGGGCGAAGACGTCCTGGACGCCAGCTTCATCATCAGCCCCGGCGAACTCCTGCGCCGCTGGGCAGTGAGCGACGCCGCCACCCTCGACCTGGCGGCACTGGCGCCGGCGCTGGCGCTGGAACCGGAGATCCTGGTGCTCGGCACGGGCGCCCGCATCCAGTTCCCGGCGCGCGCGCTGTTCGCGGAACTCGCCGCTAAAGGCATCGGCCTGGAAGTGATGGATACTGCGGCCGCCTGTCGCACCTACAACGTGCTGGCTGGCGAAGAGCGGGCGGTGGTGGCCGCGATCATCCTGCCCTGAGCGTCCTGCAACGGGCCGCGCGTGGCGCCGGCCCCTTCAGTCCAGCAGCGTGTCCAGGGACAGGCCGTGGCTCTCCATGATGCTGCGCAGCCGCGCGAGCGCGTCGAGCTGGATTTGCCGTACCCGCTCGCGGGTCACGCCGATCTCCTCTCCCACCTGCTCCAGCGTGAGCCGCTCGCAGCCGTGCAGCCCGAAACGCCGCTCCACCACCGCACGCTGCTTGTCGCTGAGGCGCTCAAGCCAGTGCTCCAGCACCATGTGCACGTCGTCGAGCTGCGCCAGGTTGGCGGGCTCCATCTCTTCCGCGCCGGGCAACAGGTCGAGCAGGTTGCGCTCGCCGTCCCGCCCCTGCACGTTGGCGCTGGTGACCTGCCGATCATTGAGACCGAGCGCACGCGACACGTCGTCCGGCTCGCAGTCCAGCGCCGCCGCGATCTCCTCGGCCGTCGGGTCGCGGTCCAGCTCCTGCGTCAGGCGTCGTGCGGTGCGCAGGTAGACGTTGATCTCCTTGAGCACGTGAATCGGCAGCCGGATGGTGCGGGTCTGGTTCATCAACCCGCGCTCGATGGCCTGCCGGATCCACCAGGTTGCATAGGTCGAGAAGCGAAAGCCTTTCTCCGGATCGAACTTCTTCACCGCATGGATCAGGCCGAGGTTGCCTTCCTCGACCAGGTCCAGCAGCGGCAGGCCGCGGTTCATGTAGCGCCGGCTGATCTTCACCACCAGGCGCAGGTTGCTCTCGATCATGCGCTTGCGCGCCGCCTCGTCACCGGACCGCGCACGGCGCGCGAAGTACACCTCTTCCTCGGCGGTCAACAGGGGAGAGAAGCCGATCTCCGAGAGATACAGGCGGGTCGCGTCGGGGGCTTCGCCGTCTGCGTGGCGGGCATGGGGTGCAGTGGACGCAGCGGCATCGGGATCGGCATCGGCATCGGCATCGGCATCGGGCTCATCGACCACGGCGTCGTCCCCGAAAGCCCCGTCCTCGACGGCGGCAAGTTCCGGCTCGTCCGTGTCGATTTCCGGCGCCTCGTCGACGTCGGGACTGCGACCTTCGTCCTTGTCGCGCTTCTTGCCCATGTCGCCCCAGTGCTTGATCGGAACCCGTTTCAGGGACCCTGCCGGACCGGCAAATAAACGACCGGATCGATCGGCTTGCCGTCCCGCCTGATCTCGAAGTGCAGCAGGGGACGGTCGCCGGGACCTCGCCCCATCAGGGCGATGACCTGTCCGGATTTCACCTGGTCCCCCTCCGCGACTCTCAGCGACTGGTTGTAACCGTAGGCGCTGAGATACGAATCGTTGTGCTTCAGGATAATAAGCTGGCCGTAACCGATCAGTCCACTACCGCTGTAGACCACCTGGCCGTCCGCTGCAGCAAGAATTTCCAGGCCGTCCCGTCCCGCAATACCGATCCCGGTCGGATTCCGACGGCTCTCGCCGAAGCGCCAGACCATCGCTCCCTGTGCCGGCCAGCGCCATTGCGGCGCAGGCTGGTTGGCGCCCTGCCGCGGCGGCACCGTGGTGACTCGCGGCGGCGCAGCGTCGCCCGCTCGCTGCGGTGGCGCGGTTCTCACGACCGGCCCCGTGCCGCCGCGCGCCGGCTTCAGGCGAATGTGCTGGCCGGGATAAATGCGGTTGGCATCGGTGATGCCGTTCCAGCGCGCCACCTCGCGCCAGTCCAGCCGGTAACGGAAAGCGATCTGGAACAGCGTGTCGCCCCGCTGCACCACGTGGACGTCCGGCCTGTCGGCGACGCTCTGCTGGGGAGGATAAGGATCCCAGCGCGTCAGTTCGGCGCAGCCGGCCGAGACGATCAGCGCGGCCACGAGCAGCCAGCGCCAGGTCACGCCTGCACGATGAACCACGCCAGCAACAGCAGCGCGACGAGCAGCCAGCCGAGGAACTCGACGTTGTGGCGCAGCTTCTGCTCCATTGGCGCCCCGCCCCAGCGGATCAGCCCGGCGACGAGAAAGAATCGTCCGCCCCGCCCGACGATGGATGCCAGCACGAAGGCCGGCAGGAACATGGCGAGCGCGCCGGCCGCCACGGTGAACATCTTGTAGGGAATGGGCGAGAAACCCGCCGCCAGGACGGCCCAGAAACCCCAGGTCTCAAACCAGTCCCGGGCCTGCAGGTAGCCTTCCCAGTAACCGGCGGAAACCAGCCAGGGCTCGATGGCTTCCAACGCGAAGTAGCCAATTGCATAACCCAACAAGCCGCCGGCTACCGAGGTGAGCGTCGTCAGCAGGGCCAGGCGCCAGGCACGGTCGGGCCGCGCCAGCGCCATCGGCGCCAGCATCACGTCAGGCGGAATGGGGAAAAAGCTGGACTCGGCAAAGCTCAGCCCGCCGAGATACCACGGTGCCTTGGGATGCGCCGCCCAGCGCAGCACGCGGTCGTACAGCGGCCCGAACAGGCGCATCAGGCGGTACCGCCGAGCAAAGGCACGAAACTCACCAGCCCAAGGCTGCGCCGCTCGTACTGGTCGCCGTGACGGGTGATTTCCAGCAACTCCTGGCGGCCGCGGGGCCCGACCGGAATCACCATCCGGCCGCCGTCCTCGTCCAGCTGCTCGAGCAACGCCTGCGGCACCTGGTCCGGGGCCGCAGTGACGAGAATGCCGCCAAAAGGCGCATGACGCTTCCAGCCCTCGAAGCCGTCCCCATGGCGCAGATGGACGTTGTAGAGGTCCAGCGAGCGCAGCAGGGGGCGTGCACGCCTGACCAGCGGCGCGAGGCGCTCGATGCTGTAGACCTGCGGCACGATGCCGGCCAGCACCGCGGTCTGGTAGCCGCAGCCGGTGCCGATCTCCAGCACCTTCTCCGGCGTCGGCTCGGCCACGATGGCCTCGGTCATGCGCGCGACCACCCAGGGCTGCGATATGGTCTGCCCCAGCCCGATCGGCAGCGCCGTGTCCTCGTAGGCGCGACTGGCCAGGGCCTCGTCGACGAACAGGTGGCGCGGCACGCTGCGGATCTGCTCCAGCACGCGATGGTCAGAGATGCCCTGCTCCTTCAGGCGCTGCACCAGCCGGTCGCGCGTGCGGGCCGAGGTCATGCCGATGCCGTGGTGGTCCAGGCGGTCGTTCACCCGCCGTCTCTCCCGAGCCAGTCCGCGATTTTCTCGACGTGCTCGTGCCGCGTGAGATCCACCTTCAGCGGTGTCACCGCCACCCGGCCCGACTCGATGGCGTGAAAATCGGTGCCCGGTCCCGCATCCTGGCCGGGGCCGGCGAAACCCACCCAGTACAGCGGGCGACCGCGCGGGTCGGTGCTGCGGATCACCGGCTCCGCCTTGTGGCGGTAGCCGAGGCGTGTCGCCTCGAAGCCGTCCAGCTCTTCCCAGGCGACATCCGGCACGTTGACGTTGAGGATGGTCTGCGGCGGCAGCTCACGTTCCAGCGCCTGTTGTACCAGGCGCCGGGCCACCCGCCCGGCCGTGTCGAAATGACGGTGCTTGCCCCACACCAGGGAAATGGCGATGGTCGGCAGGCCGAGGAACCGACCCTCCATGGCGGCCGCCACGGTGCCCGAGTAGATCACGTCGTCGCCCAGGTTGGCGCCGTCGTTGATACCCGAGATCACCATGTCGGGCTCCTCGTCCAGCAGGCCGGTGAGGGCCAGGTGGACGCAATCCGTCGGCGTGCCGTTGACGAAGTAAAAGTCAGGCCCGACCTCGGTGAGGCGCAGCGGCTGCTCCAGCGTCAGCGAATTGCTGGCGCCGCTGCAGTTGCGCTCGGGCGCGACGATGACGATGTCGGCGAGGTCGCGCAGGTGCTCTGCGAGACAGCGCAGGCCCTCGGCGCGATAACCGTCGTCATTTGCAAGCAGGATTCTCAAGGGTGGACAACCGGCCCCGGAAGATGGCAGTTACTATACCGGCGAGCCACGGGAGGAACCAGCGATGAGCCCCTCAGACGACGACCGCGAGCTGTTCCGCAAGGCCGTCGAGGACGTCCGGCCCATCGCAGGCCGCGAAGAGCCCCCGGCGCGCCCGACGCCCCCGCCGCGCGCCCGTTTCCGCCGCCGTGACGAGGCCGAGGTGCTCGCAGAGAGCCTGGCCGCCGATCCGGAAGCCGAAGGCGAGACCGGTGAGCACCTGGGCTTTCGCCGCCCGCAGGTTGGCTTGCCGCTGTTCCGCAAGCTGCGCCGCGGCGAGATCAGCGTGCGCGACGAGATCGATCTGCACGGCCTCACCGCAGCGGAAGCCCGCGCCGCGCTGTACGAGTTCCTCGCCGAGGCCGGCCGCCTCAACTTCCGCTGCGTGCGCGTGATCCACGGCAAGGGCAAGCGCTCGGGCCACGGCGGGCCGGTCATCAAGCGCAAGATCGGGCGCTGGCTGCAGCTGCGCGAGGACGTGCTGGCTTATTGCTCGGCGCGGCCGGTGGACGGCGGCACGGGCGCTGTCTACGTCCTGCTCGGCTGACGGCCTGCTCGGCTGACAGTCAGTTCGGCGAGGGCTCCGGGGGCTGGGCCGCGACCTCGTCATGTTCCCTCTTGGCTCAGATGCCTGCGAGTGAACATGACGAGTCCGCGCCCCTGCTTCGCGGGTTCACTCGGATTCCTGCCATCGCCACGACGGTGGCCGTCGGACCTCACTGACCCAAAGCCCTGGCGGTCCGCCTCGCGCGTGTCGGCCGAGGCATAGGCGCCGACTGTGCGCCTTTGTCATTATCCCGACCACGACACAGTGGCAGCGGCCGTGCACGCCTCGCGCGCAGGCATCTGAGCCAAGCGGGAGGCGTGCGCGGTCGCTGTCGCGGTCAGGGATGGCGGGGGGATCGCCGGGGCGATCAGTCGACGTCGAGCAGCTCGCGCAGCACGGCCGTGGCGAACGCCCCGGCGGGCAGGCTGAAAGACAGCTCGAGGACATCGTCCTCGGTGCGCCACGCGAGCTCTGCCACGCGCAGGCGCAGCGACCGCCGCTCCTGCTCCAGCCCGTGCGCCGCGAGTCCCGCGGCGAATAGCGGGAAGCGGGCGGCGACGACGCGCTCGAGTTCGGCGCCGGGGCCGTGGCCGGGCGGTTCGCCCTGGCCCCAAAGCGGACCCGTGGGATGCACGTCCAGCGCCGCGAGACGGGCAGGCAACGCGTCGTCGCCGGCCTCGGCGATGAACCAGCTGCCGCTGCCGTCGAGCTGCACGGGGTCGCCCGCTGCCGCTGTCTCCCAGCTACCCGCTGATATGCGCGCGGCGAGGACCGCGTTGAAGATCAGCGAACGCGCCGCCGACAGGGCGAATCCGCGCTCGTCACGCCGTGGGCGCAGCTCGCCGCTGAACCAGCGCTCTGCAAGGCGCAGGTTGCCCTGCTCGCGACCGAAGCGCTGCGGGCCGAAGGCATTGGGCACGCCGCGCGTCGCGATCGCCCGCAGGCGCGGCTCGAGCAGGCCCGGGTCGGCTTCCAGCCCGGTGACACGCAGGCGAAAAGTGTTCCCGCGCAGCGCGCCGCGCTTGAGCTTGCGGTCGTGCGACCGCCATTCGAGCAATTCCACGCCCTCGATCATGAGCGCGGCGGGATCCGGATGCCGGCCACCGGGACAAAGCACGCTGAACCACTGCTCAGTGACGGCATGGCGGTCCTTGAGGCCGGCGTAGCCGACGTCGTGGCGCGGCCGCCCGGCCCAGCGCGCGAGCTGCCCCGCCACCCAGGCCGTGTTGCAGCCCGTCTCGCGCAGCCGCAGGAAGAGATGCTCGCCCTCACCTTTCAGGGCGAAGCTGAGCTCCTCGGTGACGACGAAATCCGCGGGCTCCGCACGAATACGGCCTTTGCCGGCCGGGCCGCCGAAGGCGAACGGCAAATCACGCCAGGGATCGAAGGCTGGCTGGCTCAGGAGGCTTCCTCGAGCAGTGCCACGGCATGCGCCGCCAGGCCTTCACCGCGCCCGATGTAGCCGAGACGTTCAGTGGTGGTCGCCTTGACGTTGACGCGCGCCGCGGCGATGGCGAGGTCGGCGGCGATGCGCTCGCGCATCTGCGGGATGTGCGCCGCCATGCGCGGCGCCTGCGCGACGATGGTGACATCCGCGTTGGCGACGCGCAGGCCGTGCTCCGCGACACGCGCAACCACGGCGCGCAGCAGGTCGCGGCTGTCCGCGCCTTTCCATTGCGCGTCGGTGTCCGGGAACATGCCGCCGATGTCGCCCAGCCCGGCGGCGCCGAGCAGCGCGTCGCACAGCGCGTGCAGCGCAACGTCACCGTCGGAATGCGCCACCACGCCGCGCTCGTGCGGGATGGCCACGCCACCGACGTGCACCACGTCGCCCTCCCCGAAGGCGTGAACGTCGAATCCATGGCCTATGCGCATCATTTCTCCTCGCGGGACCGCAGCACCGCGTCGGCCAGCGCCAGGTCTTCCGGCGTGGTCACCTTGAGGTTCGCGCCTGAACCCGCCACCAGTGCCGGGCGATGCCCGGCCCGCTCCATCGCCGCGGCCTCGTCGGTGACGGGCTCACCGGCCTCGACAGCATCGGCCAGCGCCCGGCGCAACAGCCCGTAGCGAAACATCTGCGGCGTCAGCGCGCGCCACAACTTCTCGCGCGGGACAGTTCCCACGACGCGGTGTTCATCATCCGCCTGCTTGAGGGTATCCGCCAGCGGCAACGCCAGCAGCCCGCCGACCGGGTCGTTGCCGATCTCCGCGAACAAGGACTCGAGATCCGCTGACGAAAGGCAGGGACGCGCCGCGTCGTGCACCAGCACCCAGTCGTCCTCCGCCGCGCGGTCAGCGAGCGCTTCGAGGCCGCTGAGCACGGAGTGGCAGCGCTCGACACCGCCCGGCGCGGTGAGGATCCGCGGCCCGGGGGAGACGGCCTCCTGCCAGCGCCTGTCCCCGGCCGCGATGACGAGCACCACCGCGTCGATGCGCGAGCAGCTCAGCAACGGGGCCAGGGAGTGAGCGAGCAGGGGCCGTCCGCGCAGCGGCAGGTACTGCTTGGCGGTCGCTGCGCCCATCCTGCGCCCGCTGCCGGCGGCGGGCACGACGGCCCAGGCGCGCGCCATCAGCGCCCCCCGGACACGGCGTCGAGCGATGCTTCCTCGAGCTCGACGACCTGGAACAGGGTCTCGCCCTCGCGGATCATGCCCAGTTCACTGCGCGCGATCTCCTGCACCGCGTCCAGGCCGGTCTTGAGATCGGAGACCTCGGCCGCCAACGCGCGGTTGCGTTCGCGCAAGGCTGCGTTCTCCACCTCCTGGGCCGCCACCTGCTCGTCCAGCCGCCAGGCCGCGCGGTAGCCGCCGTCGGACACCCACAGGCGCACCTGGAGAAGGAGCAGCAGCGCCGCCAGGATGAGGATCACCGCCCGCACTCGCGGCCCTGGCCCGCCTCAGCCGCCGCTGAGCGGCAGTGCCGCGCGGCCCGGATAGCGGGCCGAAGCGCCCAGCTCTTCCTCGATGCGCAGCAGCTGGTTGTACTTGGCGACGCGATCGGAACGCGACAGCGAACCGGTCTTGATCTGCGTCGCCGGGGTCGCCACCGCGATGTCGGCGATGGTCGCGTCCTCGGTCTCGCCGGAACGGTGCGACACGACGGCGCTGAAGCCGGCCGCATCCGCCATGGCAATGGCCTCGAGCGTCTCCGTGAGGGTGCCGATCTGGTTCACCTTGATGAGGATGGAGTTGGCGATGCCCTCGTCGATGCCGCGCTTGAGGATCTTCGTGTTGGTGACGAACAGGTCGTCGCCGACCAGCTGCACCTTCTTGCCAAGGCGCTCGGTCAGCAGCTTCCAGCCGGCCCAGTCGTCCTCGGCCATGCCGTCCTCGACGGAGACGATGGGATAGCTCGCCACCAGGCCCTGCAGGTAGTCGCAGAAACCGGCGGCGTCGAACTCGCGGTTCTCAGAGGCGAGCCGGTACACGCCGTCGGCATAGAACTCGGAGCTGGCCACGTCGAGCGCCAGCACGATGTCCTCGCCCGTCTTGAAGCCGGCCTTTTCGATCGCAGCCAGGATGGTCTCCAGCGCCGCCTCGTTGGACGGCAGGTCGGGCGCGAAGCCGCCCTCGTCGCCCACCGCCGTAGCGAGCTTGCGCGACAGCAGCACGGCCTTGAGAGCGTGGAAGATCTCCGCGCCGTAACGCAGCGCTTCGGAGAAGCTCGGCGCGCCGACGGGCATGATCATGAACTCCTGGATGTCGACGCTGTTGTCGGCATGCGAGCCGCCGTTGATGATGTTCATCATCGGCACCGGCATGGCGAAATCGCCGCCGGTGTGCAGGTAGCGGAACAACGACTGGCCGCTCGCTGCTGCTGCCGCCTTGGCCGCGGCCAGGGACACGGCAAGGATCGCGTTGGCGCCGAGGCGGCCCTTGTTGTCGGTGCCGTCGAGCTCGATCAGGCGGCGATCGAGCGCCTGCTGGTCGTTCGCATCCATGCCTTCGACGGCGGCACGGATCTCGCCGTTGACGTTGGCCACGGCCTTCTGCACACCCTTGCCGAGGTAGCGGGACTTGTCGCCGTCACGCAGCTCGACGGCCTCACGCGTGCCGGTGGACGCACCGGAGGGCACGCCGGCGCGGCCCATGAAGCCACCCTCCAGCATGACGTCGGCCTCGACGGTGGGGTTGCCGCGCGAATCCAGGATCTCGCGCCCGCGCACTTCTACGATCTTTGCCATTGGTTTTTCTCCGCTACTGCATCTCGTCGAAGGGCCGCGCCTTGACGGTCTCGTCGAGCACCTTGAGCGTCTCCAGCAATCCCTCGAGCCGGTCCAGCGGCCATGCATTGGGACCGTCCGAGAGGGCATTCGCCGGGTCGGGGTGGGTTTCCATGAACAGGCCCGATACGCCGGCTGCCACGGCCGCGCGCGCCAGCACCGGCACGAACTCGCGTTGCCCGCCCGAGGCGGAGCCCTTGCCGCCGGGCAGCTGCACCGAGTGTGTGGCGTCGAAGACCACGGGTGCGCCGGTCTCGCGCATCACCGCCAGGGCGCGCATGTCGGAGACCAGGTTGTTGTAACCGAAGGTGAAGCCGCGCTCGCAGGCCATGACCTGCTCGTTGCCGGTGGAGCGCGCCTTGTCGATGACGTTCTTCATTTCCCAGGGCGAAAGGAACTGGCCTTTCTTGATGTTCACCGGCCTGCCCTGCGAGCAGGCGGCGACGATGAAATTGGTCTGGCGGCACAGGAACGCCGGCGTCTGCAGCACGTCCACCACGGCTGCGACCTCGCCCAGCGGCGTGTCCTCGTGGATGTCGGTCAGCACCGGCACGCCGATCTCGCGCTTCACCGCCTCGAGGATCTTCAAGCCCTCTTCCATGCCCGGGCCGCGGAAGCTGCCGATGGAGGAGCGGTTCGCCTTGTCGAAGGACGACTTGTAGATGAACGGCACGCCGACGCGGGCCGTGATCTCCTTCAGCCGCCCGGCCGTCTCGAGCGAGAACTCCCTGCCCTCGATGACGCAGGGCCCGGCGATGAGGAACAGCGGGCGGTCGAGGCCCACCTCGAAGCCGCACAACTTCATGCCGGCACCGCCTCGGCCTCTTCATACTGCCGCCGCACGCGCGCCGCCTCGATGAAGCCGGAGAACAGCGGGTGGCCGTCGCGCGGGTTGGAAGTGAACTCGGGATGGAACTGGCAGGCGACGAACCACGGGTGTTCCGGCAGCTCGACCATCTCGCACAGGCCGTCCTGCGACCAGCCCGACATCACCAGGCCGGCCCGCTCGAGCGGCTCGCGGTAGTTGTTGTTGAACTCGTAGCGATGGCGGTGGCGCTCGACGATGCTGTCCTTGCCATAGATGGCGGCGACGCGGCTGCCGGGGCTCAGCAGGCATTCCTGACCGCCCAGGCGCATGGTGCCGCCGAGATCGGAGCCCGCATCGCGCTTCTCCAGCGCACCCGTGCGGTCCATCCACTCGGTGATCAGCGCGATCACGGGATGCGGCGTGTCCGGCTTGAATTCCGTGCTGTGCGCGCCCTCGAGCCCGGCCACGTGGCGCGCGTACTCGATCACCGCGATCTGCAGGCCGAGGCAAATCCCGAGGTAGGGCACGCCCTGCTCGCGGGCATATTGCGCGGCGATGATCTTGCCCTCGATACCGCGGTCGCCGAACCCGCCCGGGACCAGGATCGCGTCCATGCCGTGCAGGCGGTCGGTATTGCCGTCGCGCTCGATCTGCTCGGCCTCGACGAAGTGGATCTTCACCTTGGTGCGGGTGTGGATGCCGGCGTGGATCAGTGCCTCGTTGAGCGACATGTACGAGTCCTGGAAGTCCACGTACTTGCCCACCATGGCGATGTCCACGCGGTGCAGCGGGTTGGCCTTGGCGTCCACCACGGCCTGCCACTCCGACAGGTCCGCCGGCGGCGCCTCGATGCGCAGCTTGTCGCAGATGATGTCGTCGAGATGCTGGCCGTTGAGCATCAGCGGGATCTTGTAGATGTCGTCCACGTCGCGGCAGGAGATGACCGCCTTCTCCTCCACGTTCGTGAACAGCGCAATCTTGCGCCGCTGGTCGGCCGGCAGCGCGCGATCGGAGCGGCACAGCAACACGTCGGGCTGGATGCCGATGCTGCGCAGCTCCTTCACCGAGTGCTGGGTCGGCTTGGTCTTGGTCTCGCCCGAGGCAGCGATGTAAGGCACCAGTGTCAGGTGCATGTACGCGACGCGCTCGCGCCCGAGCTCCACGCCCATCTGGCGGATGGCTTCGAGGAAGGGCAGCGACTCGATGTCGCCGACCGTGCCGCCGATCTCCACCATGCAGACGTCGGCGCCGCCGGCGCCCGCATGCACGCTGCGCTTGATTTCGTCGGTGATGTGGGGGATGACCTGCACCGTGGCGCCGAGATACTCGCCGCGCCGCTCCTTGGCGATGACGGTCTGGTAGATCTTGCCGGTGGTGAAGTTGCTATGCCGCGAGGTCACCGTGCTTACGAAGCGCTCGTAGTGACCCAGGTCCAGGTCGGTCTCGGTGCCGTCGTTGGTGACGAACACCTCGCCGTGCTGGAACGGGCTCATGGTGCCGGGATCCACGTTGATGTAAGGATCCAGCTTGATCATGCTGACTTTGAGGCCGCGGGCCTCGAGGATGGCGCCCAGGGACGCCGAGGCGATGCCTTTCCCAAGAGAGGAAACTACGCCGCCGGTTACGAAGACGAAACGGGTCATCAGGAATACCGCCGTTCAGGAGGAATGGCGCGCCACCGGCGCGTGAAACGACGGGAAGTCAGGTTAGCAGAAGGCCGCTCCGCCCACAATGAATTCCTCCGCGCCGGGCAGCTCGCACCTCTCCCAGCGCAGGCGCCAGGCCGGCTCCCCCGCAGGCGCCCACCACGCGGCGTCAACCCACTGCGCGCCTGCTGCCGCCAGCGCGCCGCCGATCTCCAGCAGCGGCATGCGCGTCCGGATCCACGGCGGCACCCCCGCGTCCTGCAGCAACTTTTTCAGCGCGCGCGATCCTGCGCGCCCCGGCAGCTCGAGCCGTTCCCCGCCGCGCCGCGCCACCACCCGCCACGGCCCGGCTGCCAGCGCCTTGCCTGCCAGCCCGCCGCGGTCGCTCGGGACCAGGGCGAGCGTGCCGAGACCCGGGCCCAACGCGAGCGGCTGGCGCGGATCGGGCCAGTCCAGCGCCCCCGCCGGTTCGGGCAAGGCATGTGCCGGGGCGAGCCAGAGCAGGTCGCCGTGACGCAGGGCCACGACCTCGCCCCACTCCACCTGCGGCTGCGCGTCCGGGGCCGCCTCCAGCACTTGCGCCAGCAAGGTGGCCAGCCGGCGCTCGTCCGGCACCGCCAGCCCCAGCTGGCGTGCCTGCCAGCGCGCCAGGTTGCGCTGCCTTCCCGCGGACAGTCCCCGCAGGGCCGATAGGCGAATCGCATGTCCCGCCACGCAGTGCGCTGCATCCAGCGCCGCCAGCTCGTCCAGCAGGCCCGACGCTTCCGCGCAGTGGCGCGCGCTGCGCCCGGCCGCCGCCGCGGCACCAGGCCAGTGCGCGCGCAGCGCCGGCAGCACCTCGCTGCGCAGGTGATTGCGCGCGTAGCGCAGCTCCTCGTTGGCCGGATCGAGGAGCCAGCCGGAGAGACCCTCGCGCGCAGCCCAGTCGGCCAGCGCGGCACGCGTGAAGCCCAGCAACGGCCTGAGATGCAGCCCGGGGCCGAAGCTCGCTGCCGCCGGCATCGCCGCCAGCCCGGCCACGCCCGCGCCGCGCAACAGCTGGATCAGCACCGTCTCGAGCTGGTCGTCGGCATGGTGCGCCGTGAGCAGTGCCTCGCCGCGCTCCAGCGCCTCCGCCAGCGCCGCGTAGCGAACTTCCCGCGCTCGCGCTTCCGGACTTTCACCCGGGGCCGGGCGCGCATCGACCCGCAGTACGGTCAACGGCACGCCCAGGCGCACGCACAACGCTTCGCAATGCCGCGCCCAGCCATCCGCATCCTGATGCAGGCCGTGATGCACGTGGATCGCCCGCAGCCCGTCGCCTGGCAGCCGGTCACGCAGCCGGCACAAGGCCTCGAGCAGCACCGTGGAGTCCAGCCCGCCGCTCAGCGCCACGCAGAGGCGCCGGGCGGCGGCCTGCGCGTCGATCGCAGCGAGCGTGTCCCGCAGCGCGGTCGGGCTGAAAGCGTTCATGGCGGCTATTCTGCCCCGCGCGGCTGCCCGGTGCGACGGAGCTTCACCAGCGCGACCGCGGGCAGCACCGTGCAGGGCCCCTCCCGGGGCCGCTGTGAATACGTCCCTGTACGCTCGCTCGCGCACGTCCTGTGCGCGAGCGCCCCGCGACGGGCCATGCGCGTTCCCGCCCGCTGCGTGGTCAGAGGGGACGCCCCGTGCCCCGCGGAGCATCGAGGCAGGGCCCGGAATGAACGTAATGCGCCGATCCGGACTGGCCCGCCCGGCGGCTCCCATGGTGAAGCCGCGACGGCGCGCCCGGATGCCGGCTACGGCAGCTTGGGTGGCGGGCACAGGCGCCTGGCGGGGGCATGGGGTGGGCGGGGGACGTCACCTGCGCGCCGGGAGGCGCTCGCGCACAGGACGTGCGCGAGCGAGCCTACATGGACGTATTCACGGCGTCCGCCCGGGGCGCAGGTGACGGCCTCCGCCAGGAGCCCGGTGGCCGGCGCGCCAGGGACCAGTCAGCCCTCGCGGAAATCCCCATAACCGACCAGCCGCTCATACCGCTGCGCCAGCAGCTGGTCGCGCGGCAAGTCATCCAGCTGGGCCAGGTGCTGCGCCAGCCGCTTGCGCAAGGTTGCCGCCATGGCGTCGTAGTTGCGGTGCGCGCCGCCGAGCGGCTCGGGCACGACCTCGTCGATCAGGCCGAGCTCGTGCAGCTTCTGCGCGGTGATGCCCATGGCCTCGGCGGCGTCGGCCGATTTCTCCGCGCTCTTCCACAGGATGGAGGCGCAGCCCTCGGGAGAGATGACGGAGTAAATGCTGTACTGGAGCATCAGTACGCGGTCGGCGACGCCGATGGCAAGCGCGCCGCCGGAGCCGCCTTCGCCGATGACCACGGCGAGGATGGGCGTCTTCAGGTCGGACATCTCGAGCAGGTTGCGGGCGATGGCCTCGCTCTGCCCGCGCTCCTCGGCGCCGACACCGGGATAGGCGCCCGGGGTGTCGATGAAGGTGATCACCGGCAGGCCGAACTTCTCCGCCAGGTGCATCAGCCGCAACGCCTTGCGGTAGCCCTCCGGGCGGGGCATGCCGAAGTTGCGCTGTACCTTGGCCTTGGTGTCGCGGCCTTTCTGCTGGCCGATGACCATCACCGGTCGGCCGTCGAAACGCGCCAGCCCGCCCACGATGGCGGCGTCGTCGGCGTAGGTGCGATCGCCGTGGAGCTCCTCGAAATCGGTGAACAGGCGCTCGATGTAGTCCAGCGTGTAGGGTCGCTGGGGATGGCGCGCGACCTGCGATACCTGCCACGCGCTGAGCGCGGAGAAAATGCTGCGCGTCAGGGCGTCGCTCTTCGCCTTGAGCTTCTTGATCTCCGAGGAGATGTTGACCTGGGAGTCGTCGCCGACAAAGCGCAGCTCGTCGATCTTCGCCTCGAGTTCGGCGATGGGTTGTTCAAAATCAAGGAAATTCAGGTTCATGGGCGCTGTCGCAGGGCGTTCAGGATGCTGAAATTAACATACTCGCGGGCGGTGGCGTTCAGTGCGCCGGCTCGCCGTAAAGCATGCGCACGTTGTCCGGCCCGAGGAGAGCGCCGGCCCGGTGCAGCAGTTCCAGTCCGGGGCGCACGCGCCACTGCTCGCCCAGCTGCACGCGCGCCGTCGCCGTCTCACCACGATAAACCAGGGTCACCGGGCAGCCGCCGCCGCGGAAAGGCTCCAGCGCATGTTGCAGCTCGGCCACGAATCCGGGCGCCGGCTTGTCACAGCGCAGCATGAGCCGCCGCCCGCGCTCGGCCATGGCGGTGTCGAGGTCCACCACGCGCTTGGCCGTGAGGCGCCAGTCGTCGATGAAATCGTCGAAGCGCAGGTTGCCTTCGGCGATGACGATGGCGTCCTTGGCGACCACGTGACGGCACTGCTGGTAGGTCTCCTCGAACATGGTGACCTCCAGCCGGCCGCTGCGATCGTCCAGCACCAGCGTGATCCGGTTGCCGCGACGGCGCATGTCGACGATGAGCCCGGCGACGACGAGATCCCGGCGCCCGGCGGCGTAGCTGCGCTCGCCCTCGGCGGGACGGTCCGCCGCGAGCTCGCCGATGCGCGTCCCGGCCAGGGCCGCGAGGTCGTGTGCCACTTCGTCCACCGGATGCCCGGTGAGGAACAGCCCGAGGGTGTCGCGTTCGCCGGCCAGGCGCTCGGCCGAGCTCCAGTCGGGCAGCGCCTCGCCCTCGTCGGGGGGATCGCCGGCGCGACTGGGACCGGGCGCGGGCGCGATGCCGAACAGGTCTTCCTGCCCCGCAGCCGCTGCGCGCGCGCTCTGCTCGGCGTGGCCGATAGCCCCCGGCAGGCGGTGCATGAGAGTGGCGCGGTTCGGCCCGATGCTGTCCAGCGCGCCGGCGCGGATCAGCGCCTCGATGGTGCGGCGGTTGACGCGCTGCAGGTCGATGCGGGAGCAGAAGCCGGTCAGCGAGCTGAAGCGGCCACCCTGCTCGCGCTCGTCGATGATGGCCTGGACCGCGGCGTGGCCCACGCCCTTGATGGCGCCCAGGCCGTAGCGCAGGCGGCCCGTGCCGGCGACGTTGAAGGTGTGCTCGGACTCGTTCACGTCCGGCGGCGCCACCTCCAGGCCCATCTGGTGGCACTCGTCGATGAGGGTGACGATCTTGTCGGTGTGGTCCATGTCGGTGGACAACACCGAGGCCATGAAGGCTTCCGGGTAATGCGCCTTCAGCCACGCGGTCTGGTAGGACAGCATGGCGTAAGCCGCGGAGTGGCTCTTGTTGAAGCCGTAGCCGGCGAACTTCTCCATCAGGTCGAAGATGTGCGTGGCCGTGCCGCGATCCACCTCGCGCGCCACCGCGCCGTCGACGAAAATCGAGCGCTGCTTGGCCATCTCCTCGGCTTTCTTCTTGCCCATGGCACGGCGCAGCAGGTCGGCGGCGCCCAGGCTGTAACCGGCCAGCACCTGCGCGATCTGCATCACCTGCTCCTGGTACAGGATGACGCCGTAGGTCGGCTTGAGCACCGGCTCCAGCTCGGGATGGAAGTAATCGATGGGGCCGTCCTGGCGGCCGTGCTTGCGGTTGATGTAGTCGTCCACCATGCCGGACTGCAGCGGGCCGGGGCGGAACAACGCCACCAGGGCGACGATGTCGTCGAAGCTGTCCGGCTGCAAGCGCTTGATGAGGTCTTTCATGCCGCGCGATTCAAGCTGGAACACGGCGGTGGTGCGGCAGGCGCGCAGCAGCTGGAAAGTGGGCGTGTCGTCCAGCGGGATGCGCGCCATGTCCAGCGCCTCTTCGCCCGCCCGGGCACGCAGGTCGTTCACGCGATGCACCGCCCGGTCGATGATGGTCAGCGTGCGCAGGCCGAGGAAGTCGAACTTCACCAGGCCCGCCGCTTCGACGTCGTCCTTGTCGAACTGGGTGACCGGCGCCTCGCTGCCTTCTTCGCAGTACAGCGGGGTGAAGTCGGTCAGGACCGTCGGCGCGATCACCACGCCGCCGGCGTGGCGCCCGGCGTTGCGCGCCAGGCCCTCGAGCGACTTCGCCAGGTCGATCAGTCCCCGGACCTCGTCCTCCTCCTCGTAGAGGCGCCTGAGCTCCGGCTCCTGGGCCAGCGCCTTGTCCAGCGTCATGCCGACCTCGAAGGGGATCAGCTTGGCGATGCGGTCGGTGAAACCGTAGGGATGGCCCAGCACGCGGCCCACGTCACGCACCACGGCCTTCGCCGCCATGCTGCCGTAGGTGATGATCTGGGCCACGCTGTCCCGGCCGTAGCGCTGCGCGACGTAATCGATCACGCGGTCGCGGCCGTTGATGCAGAAGTCGATGTCGAAGTCCGGCATCGACACCCGCTCTGGATTGAGAAACCGCTCGAAGAGAAGGTCGTAACGCAATGGATCTAAATCAGTTATTCCAAGAACGAAGGCGACCAGCGAGCCCGCGCCCGAGCCGCGCCCCGGTCCCACGGGGATGTCGTTGTCCTTGGCCCAGCGGATGAAGTCCGCGACGATGAGGAAGTAACCGGGGAAGCCCATGTCGCAGATGACGTCGAGCTCCCGCTCGAGCCGGGCCCGGTAGGCCGCGGCGTCGTCGCCCGGGTTGTCGGCCAGCAAGGCGTCGAGGCGCTGCGCCATTGCGCTGGCCGAGAGCTTGCGCAGGTGACTGGCCGCATCCTCCCCCGCCGGCACCGGGAAATCGGGGAGGAAAGTCTCGCCCAGGCGCAGGTCCATGCTGCAGCGCCGGGCGATCTCGACACTGTTCTCCAGCGCCTCCGGCAAGTCGGCGAACAGCGCCGCCATGTCCGCGGCGCTCTTGAGGTACTGTTCCGCGCTGTAATCGCGCGGCCGGCGCGGGTCGCTGAGGGTATGTCCCTGGTGGATGCAGACGCGCGCCTCGTGGGCGTCGAAGTCGTCGGCGTGGAGGAAGCGCACATCGTTGGTGGCCACCACGGGCGTGCCGGTGGCCGCCGCCAGGCTCACTGCCTCCGCGACATGGTACTCGTCGCCCTCGCGCCCGGTGCGCTGCAGTTCGAGGTAGTAGCTGCCGGGGAAGCGCGCGCGCCAGAACTCCAGGCACTCCGCGGCGGTGTCCTTGCGTCCCGACATCAGGGCGCGGCCGACGTCGCCTTCGCGGGCGGCGGAGAGCGCCACGAGACCGGCGCAGGCCTCCGGATCCAGCCACTCGCGCTGCACCAGCACCTGGCCGAGGCGGCGGCCCTCGAGGTAGGCACGGCTGAGCAGGCGGCAGAGGTTTCTGTAACCGCGGTCGTCGCGGCACAACAATGCCAGCCGGGTCGGGTGGCGGGGGTCGCCCGGCTCGTCGATCCAGATGTCGGCGCCTACCAGCGGCTTCACGCCTTGTTTCAGTGCGCCGCGATAGAACTTCACCATGCCGAACAGGTTCACCTGGTCGGTCACCGCCACTGCGGGCATGCCCAGTTCCGCCACGCGCTGCAGCAACTGCGGGATACGGATGACGCTGTCGGCCAGCGAGTACTCGGTGTGCAACCGCAGGTGGATGAAGCCCGCGCTCATCGTCCCGCCCTCGCCAGCAGCTCCGCCACCGGCGCGAAGCTGCGCCGATGCGCAGCGCAGGGCCCGAGCCTGCGCAATGCGTCCCGGTGTGCCGCTGTGGGATAGCCCTTGTGCTGGGCGAAACCGTAGCCCGGGTAGCGAGGTTCGAGGCGCTCCATCCAGGCGTCGCGCCAGGTCTTGGCGAGGATGGACGCAGCGCTGATGGCCGGCACGCTCGCGTCACCGCCGATCACCGCCTCGACCCGCAGCGTGGCCGCAAAGCGCGGGCAGCGGTTGCCATCCACCATCACGTGCTGCGGCGCCGGCGCCAGCCGCTCCACGGCCCGGCGCATGGCCAGCAGGCTCGCGGCAAGGATGTTCAAGGCGTCGATCTCCGCGCTGTCGGCCCACGCGATGGCCCAGCCGGCCGCACGCGCCCGGATCAAGGCGGCGAGCTCGATGCGATCCGCGGCGGCGAGGCGCTTGGAATCGGCGAGCCCGTCGATCTCGCACTCCGGGTGCAGGATCACCGCCGCCGCCACCACGGGCCCCGCCAGCGGTCCCCGGCCCGCCTCGTCGACGCCGGCCATGCGCCGCGCAACAGCCTGCAGCGGCACGCTCACGGGCTCGTCTCCGGCGCCGTGGGCGGCCACCGTCCTGCCATCGCCAGCACGGCCTCGGCCGCCTGGCGGTCCGCATCGCGGCGCAACAGCTGGTGCAGGTCGGTGAAGCGGGCCTCCAGCCGCGCCCGGCGCGGCGCGTCGTCCAGCAGCGCTTCGGCCTCGCCCGCGATCCGCTCCGGCGTAGCGGCGTCCTGGATCAGCTCCGGCACCAGCATCTCGCCGGCGAGGAGGTTCGGCAGCGCAAAGCGCTCCGTCTTCATCAGCCGCAGCCCGCGCACGATCCCGGCCGTCAGCGGTGCCACCCGGTAAGCGACCACCATCGGCCGCTTCAACAGGGCCGCCTCCAGGGTGGCCGTGCCGGAGGCCAGCAGCACGATATCGGCGGCCGCCATCACCGTGCGCGAGCGCCCTTCCACCAGGCGCACCTCCACGCCCGGGGCGTGCGCCGCAAGTTGCGCGCCGAAACGCGCGCGCAGTGACGGCGAGGCCATGGCCGCGATGAAGCGGATTCCGGGCCGGCGCGCTGCGAGCAATCCGGCGGCCGCAGCCAGCAGCCCGCCGACGCGTTCCACCTCGCCGTGGCGGCTGCCCGGCAGCAGCGCCACCAGGGGCCCCTGCCCGGCCTGGTCGACACCCAGTTCGAGCCGCGCCGCCGCGTGGTTCGGCTGCAACGGGATGTCGTCCGCCATGGGGTGGCCGACGAAGCGGGCCGCCACCCCGTGGGCCGCGTACAGCTCCGGTTCGAAGGGCAGCAGGCACAGCACCTCGTCGACGGCGCGCGCGATGGCGTGCACGCGCCCGGGGCGCCAGGCCCAGATGGAGGGACTGACGTAGTGCATGGTGCGCACGCCGCGCGCACGCAGGCGCCGCTCCAGGCCGAGGTTGAAGTCGGGCGCGTCGATGCCCACCACGACGTGGGGGCGAAAGCGCTCGAAGGCGCCTAGGAGCCCGCGTCGCAACGCCAGCAGGCCAGGCAGGTGGCGCAGGACCTCGGCCAGGCCCATGACGGAAAGCTGCTCCATCGGCGCCCAGCTCCGTACGCCCGCGGCCTGCATGGCCGGCCCCGCGATACCCTCCAGCCGGGCATCCGGATAGCGTCGGAGCAGCGCCCGCGCGAGGCCAGCGCCGAGCAGGTCGCCGGACGCCTCGCCCGCGACCAGGCCGATGCGCAGCCCGCCGGGCGGCCAGGAAGATGATTGAACGCCGTGGCCAGGCATTGCGCGCCCGGCTAGCGAACGATACTGCGGTTGGAATCGCGGATCGAGGCGACGAAGATCTCGAGCTCGGGCTGCTCCGCGGCGAGCCGTTCCAGCTCCGCCAGCGCCTCCGCCAGCTTCAGCCCGCTGCGATAGAGCACCTTGTAGGCGTGCCGGATGTTGGCGATCTGTTGCGCCGAAAATCCGCGTCGCTTGAGGCCCTCGCTGTTGATGCCGTGCGGCGCCGGCGGCGTGCCGGCCACCATCACGTAGGCGGGCACGTCCTGGCTCAACCCGGCGTACTTGCCGAGGAAGGCGTGCGCGCCGACGCGGCAGAACTGGTGCAGGCCGGAGAAGCCGCCGAAAATCACCCAGTCGTCGACGTGGCAATGGCCGGCGAGGGCCACGTTGTTGGCGAGAATGATGTTGTTGCCCAGTACGCAGTCGTGGGCGATGTGCACGTAAGCCATGATCCAGTTGTCGTTGCCGATCACGGTCTCGCCCTGGTCCTGCACCGTGCCGCGATTGATGGTCACGCACTCGCGGATGGTGTTGCGGTCGCCGATCACCAGGCGCGTCGGCTCCCCGGCGTACTTCTTGTCCTGCGGTTCGTCGCCGATGGAGGCGAACTGGAAAATACGGTTCTCGCGGCCGATGACGGTCGGCCCGCGGATGACGACATGCGGGCCGATGACGCTGCCGGCGCCGATCTCGACGTCGGCGCCGATGACGGTGTAGGGACCGACCTCGACGTTCTCGTGAATGCGGGCGCTGGATGCGATGACGGCGGTGGGATGGATCACTGCTGCCCGCCCTCCGGCGCGATCATGATCTCGGCCGAGGCCACGCGGCGGCCGTCCACGAAGGCCTCCGTGCTGAAGCGCCAGATGGTGCGGATGCGACGCCCGTAGGTGGCCTTGAGCACGAGCTGGTCGCCGGGACCGACCGGCGCGCGGAAGCGGGTCTTGTCGATGCCCACGAAGTAGAAGGCGAAACTCTCGTCAGGCTCGACGCCGGCGGTACGAAAGGCGAGCACGCCCGCCGCCTGGGCCATGGCCTCGACGATGAGCACGCCGGGCATCACCGGGCGGGAGGGGAAATGGCCCTGGAAGAACGGCTCGTTGATGGTGACGTTCTTGATCGCCGTCAGGTCCTTGCCCGGGGTGTGCTCGAGCACCCGGTCGATGAGCAGGAACGGGTAGCGATGCGGCAGGTAAATCATGATGCGCTGGAGATCCAGCGCGCTGTCTTCAGTCATCCTCGGCCTCTCCAGTGCCGCGCTCCAGGCGCGCCACGCGTTTTGCCAGCTTGTCCAGCTGGCGGAACCGTGCCGCGTTGCGGCGCCACTGCGCGGCTTCGTCCAACGGCAATGCCCCCGAGTATACGCCCGGCTCGCGGATCGAATGGCTCACCATGCTCAGGCCCGTGATCACCACGCCGTCGGCGATTTCGATGTGCCCCGCAATGCCCACGGCGCCGGCGATCATGCAGTTGCGACCGATGGTCGTGCTGCCCGAGATGCCGGCGCAGCCGGCCACCACGGTGTGCGCCCCGATGCGCACGTTGTGGGCCACCTGGATCTGGTTGTCGAGCTTGACGCCGTCCTCGATCACGGTGTCCTCGATGGCGCCGCGATCGATGGTGGTGTTGGCGCCGATTTCCACGTCGTCGCCGATCACCACGCTGCCGACCTGGGGCACCTTGATCCAGCCGGCCGGCTCGCGTGCGATGCCGAAGCCGTCGGCACCGATCACCACGCCCGGGTGCACCAGCACGCGCGCGCCGAGACGCACGCCGTGGCACAGCGTGACGCTGGCGACCAGGCGGCTGCCCGGGCCCACCTCGGCGCCCGCGCCCACCACGCAATTCGGGCCGATCCAGGCGCCCGCACCGACGCGCGCTCCGGCCTCGATCACGGCACCAGGCGCGACCCCGGCGTCGGCGGCCACCTCGGCGCCTGCAGCGACGTGGGCGGCCGGGCTGATCCCGGGGGTGAACTCCGGCGCCGGGTGCAGGTCCGCGGCAATACGCGCATAGGCGGCGTAAGGATTCTGCGCCACCAGCACCGGCACTGCGCACTCGTCCGCAAGGGCCGGCTCGAGGACGACCGCCCCTGCGCGCGTCGTGGCCAGGTACTTGCGATAGCGCGGGTTGGCGAGAAAGGACACCGCGTCGGGGCCGGCGCCGTGCAGCGTACCGACGCGCTCAACCCGCGCGTCCGGGTCACCGCGCAACTCGAGGCCGTGGCGGACGGCGAGCTCGGCCAGGCTCCGGCTCATGCGCGTCGGTCGCGCTCAGCCGCCCTGGTGGCGTCGCTGCAGGACCTGCAGGACCTGCTGCGTGATGTCGAGCGAGTCGCTGGCGTGGATGAAGCCCTCGACCAGGACCAGGTCGAAACCCTGTGCCTGCCCGTAGGACTGGATCTCGGAAATGAACAGGCGCTGCAGCTCGCCAAGACGCTCGTTGCGGCGCAGGTTCACGTCCTCGACGAACTCGTTCTGGGCGCGCTGGAAGTCACGCTGCCCGTCGCGGAACTGCTGCTCCAGGCGACGGCGCTCCTCGTCCGACATGAAGTCGTCGGACTTCTGCAACCGCTCCTGGATCCCCACCAGCTCCTCCTGCTTGGCGCGCAACTCGCGCTCGCGCGGCGCGAACTCCTCGGTGAGAGAGCGCTGCAGGGCCAGCGCCTGCGGCGCCTCTTCGAACAGCCGGTTGAGCTTGACCACGCCGATGCGTGCCTCCGCGGCCGCCGTGACCGGGACCGCGACCAGCGCCGCCAACAGCAGCGCAGCGAAAATACGAGTGAATGCGTTCATGCTTGTGCGTTCCTTAATTGCAAATCTTGCGGGTCGTCTCGGACCCCTGCCGGCCCGGCTTCAGAAGGCCGAGCCCACGGTGAACTGGAAGCTTTCCGTCCGGTCGCCCGGCTCGTCGTTGATCGGGAAAGCGTAACTGAACCTGAACAGCCCCAGCGGCGCCAGCCATTGCACGGATACGCCCGTGGAATAGCGCATGTTGGAGAAGTCGAAGGTGTTGTCGATCGGCTCTCCGGTCACCCGGTCAAAGAACGGCGTCGTGTCGGTGGAGAATATATTACCGGCGTCGAAGAACAAACTTAAACGCGTGGTATTGCCGACCTCGCCCGGCAGGGGGAACACCATCTCGACTTGCGAACTGACTTCGAGGTTGCCACCGAAGGGATTCTGGTTGGTGTCGCGCGGGCCGAGCCAGCCTTCGCGGAAGCCGCGCACCGAGCCGGGGCCGCCGCCGAAATAGCGCCGGAAGGGCGGGATTTCAGTGGTATCCCCGAGGGCCTCCGCGTAGGCCACTTCGCCGTTCCACTCGAGGAAGGTCGGACCGATGAAGGGGAAGTACTGCAATGCGTCCAGCCGGACCGTGTAGTACTCCACCGAGCTGCCGGGGACGGTGTAGTTCAGCGAGATGCGATGACGCGCCCCGCGATCGGCGAAGAACACGCGGTTGCGTGTGTCGTAGATCCAGCCCAGCACCAGCTCATAGGACTGGAACTGCGTCTCGAACAAGGTGCCGCCGCTGACGTCCCGCTCCCTGGAGTCGCCATTCAGCTGCACCCAGCGCAGGGACTGGAAGGGACTGGAGGCGTTGGTCAGGAGGCGCGAGTCATAAAGCTGCATGCCGAAGCGCAGGCGCGTGTACTCCGAGATGGGGTAGCCGTACTCGAGACCGAGCGACGCCGTCTTGGTGCCGAACTCGGACGCGCCGGAGACGAACTGCGTGATGTCGCGGTAGGATGCGGACACGGTGCGCGAGACGCCGTCGGGCGTCACGTAGGGATCGGTGTGCAGGAAGCTGTACACGGTCGAGAAGCGGCCGGTGTTGAGGTCCGCCTCGATGCGATTGCCGGTGCCGAGAAAGTTCGTGTGCACGAAATTGGCGTTGAAAATGACGCCCTGCAGGCCCGAGTAACCGATGCCGCCGCCGAAGCTGCCCGGCAGTCCCTCCTTGACCGCGAACTCGACGTCCACGAGGTCGTCGCTGCCGGCCACGGGATAGGTCTCGCGCTGCACGTCCTCGAGGTACGGCAGGCGACGCAGGCGCTGCTCGGAACGCTCCAGGGCGCGGTTGGACAGGTACGCGCCCTCCAGCTGCCGCATCTCGCGACGCAGCACCTCGTCGTTGGTCGAACTGGTGCCGGCGAAACTGATGCGCCGCACGTAGGCCCGCTTGCCCGGCTCGATGTAGAACGTGACCGAGACCTCGTTGGTCCCCGGCGTGACGGTCGGCACCGGGTCGACGCGGGCAAAGGCAAACCCGTCCTCGCCGAGACGGAAGGTCATGAGCTCCGCGGTCTGGGTGAGCTGGCGCCGGGAGAACGTGTCGCCGGGCTTGGTCAGTATCAGGGCGCGGAGCTGCTCCTCCGGTACCGCCGTCTTGCCGGCGATCCTGACCTCCGAGATGCGATGCGGCTCGCCCTCGGTGACGTTGATGGTGATGAAGATGTCCTGGCGGTCGGGCGAAATCTGGACCTGCGTGGAATCGACCTCGAAATTGGCGTAGCCGCGGTCCATGTAGAAAGACTGCAGCGTCTCCAGGTCGCCCACCAGCGACTCGCGCGCGTAGCGGTCGTCCTGGCGATACCAGGACAGCCAGTTGCGCGTGCGCAGCTGGAATTCATCCAGCAGCTCATCGTCGCTGAAGACCTCGTTGCCGACGATCGCCACCTGGCGGATGCGCGCACGCTCCCCTTCCTGGATGTTGATGCTGATGTCGACCGTGTTCTCGGCCTCGTTCTCGACCACCTGCGTGTCGATGATCACGCCGTACTTGCCGCGGCTGTAGTACTGGTCGGTCATGAAGCGCTCGACCTCGTCCAGCACCGGCCGGTCGAAAGTGCGCCCGCGCGCGAGGCCGACGCCTTGCAGCGACTCCTCCAGGTCCTCGGTCTTGATGTCCTTGTTGCCGCTGATGGTGAGACGGCGGATGGAGGGGCGCTCGCGCACCGCGATCACCAGCGTGTCGCCGTCGCGACGGAACTCGACGTCGGAAAACAGCCCGGTGCCGAACACGGCACGGATCGCCTCCTGCACGCGCGCGCTGTCGATCCGGTCCCCGATGCTGATGGGCAGGTAATTGAACACCGTGCCTTCGGCGATGCGCTGCAGTCCCTCGACGCGCATGTCGCGCACCGTGAATGCCTCGCTGTCCTGCGCCGCCGCGCCGCCGGTCCATCCCAGCACCAGCAGGCACGCCAACAGCCCTGTCCGCAAGAGTTGCTTCACTGTCACCTCAGCCGGCAGCAATGCGCGCGATGTCGTTGTAAAAGGCGAATGTCATCAGCATCAGCAGCAGCGCGATGCCCACCTGCTGGCCCACCAGCTGGGCGCGCTCCGACACCGGGCTGCCCTTGGCGAGCTCGATGCACTGGTAGACGATCTGGCCGCCGTCCAGCATGGGGATGGGCAGCAGGTTGATGATGCCGAGACTGATGCTGACGATGGCCAGGAAGCTGGCGAAGGCCGTGAGCCCTGCCGCCGCGGTGAAGCCGGCGGCCTGGGCGATATTGATCGGCCCGCTGATGTTTTTCACCGACACCTGTCCCATCACCATCCGCGCCATCATGGTCACGGTGAGCGCGGACATGCGCCAGGTCTCACCCATCGCCTTGCCGACCGCAGCCACCGGACCGTAGCGCTGCTCGGTGCGTACCGGGTCCCAAAGCTCAGGCGTCACTTGCGGACCCGCGCCGATGCGGCCGACCTGCTGCCCTTCCTCGTCCGCGGCGCCGATGAACAGCTCGACCCGCTGCGGCTGCCCGTCGCGCTCGATGAGCAGGGCCACGGTTTCGCCGGGGCGCTCGCGCACGAAGGTCACCCAGCCGGCCCAGTCCTCGATCGGCTCGCCGGCGGCACTGACCACCCGGTCGCCGCCCTGCAGGCCCGAAGCGGCCGCGGTCCCTTCCGGCAAGAGCTCACCGATCACGGCAGGAATGCGCGGGCGCCACGGCGCCAGTCCGAGCTCCGGGAACATGGCCCCGGGCTCGGTCAAGGCTTGCGTGTCGCCCGCGTAGACCAGGCGCGCCTCGCGCTGCAGCCCGCTCTCGTCCTCGACCAGCAGGGTCGCACGTCCGCCCGGCACCATCGCCCCGAGCAGCTCCAACTGCGCGTCCATGAGCGTTGCCGTCACCACGTCGTCCACGGCCACGATGCGGTCGCCCTGCTCCAGCCCGGCCTCGGCTGCCGGCGAGCCCGGCGTGATCTCGCCGACCACCGGCTGCACCGCGGGCACGCCGGCGACGAACATAGCCCAGTAGGCCACGATGGCGAAAAGAAAATTGAAGGCCGGCCCGGCGAACAGCACGGCGATGCGCCGCTGCGGCGACTGGCGGTTGAAACAGCGCGGCAGGTCCTCGGGCGCCACCCCACCCTCGCGCTCGTCGAGCATCTTCACGTAGCCGCCCAGCGGGATGGCGGAGATCCAGTACTCCGTGCCGTCGCGCCCGGTGCGTTGCCACAGCGCATTGCCGAAACCGATGGAAAAGCGCAATACCTTGATGCCGAGCCGGCGCGCCACCCAGAAATGGCCGAACTCGTGCACCGCAACCAGCACGCTGATCGCGACCACGAAGGCCAGCACTGATGTGAGTATTTCGCTCAACTTGTCGTCCGGTTCACCAAGAGGATCCCGCCGCGTCGCTGCCGCGGGAAGGTTTAGAGTGCCAAAGTCCTGATTTTCTCCGCGGCCGCATCCCGGCTGTGCACATCCAGCGCGAGGATGGAATCGAGGTCGCGCGGCTCAGGCCCGGCATATTGTGCCAGAACCGACTCGATCACCGCGGCAATGTCGGTAAAGCCGATGCGCCCCTCAAGGAATGCGGCCACCGCGACCTCGTTGGCCGCGTTCAGCGCCACCGGTGCGCCGGCGTCGCCCGCGGCGGCCTGCATGGCCAGCGCGAGACACGGGAAACGTACCGGATCCGCCGGGCGGAAACTGAGCTGGCCGCGCGCCGCCAGGTCCAGTGGCGCGACGCCGGAGTGGATGCGCTCCGGCCAGGCCAGGGCGTGGGCGATGGGCGTGCGCATGTCGGGATTGCCCAGCTGGGCGAGGACCGAGCCGTCGCGGTACTCGACCAGCGAGTGGATGATGCTCTCCGGGTGCACCACCACCTCGACACGCTCCACGCCGACGCCGAACAGGCGGCAGGCCTCGATGATCTCCAGCCCCTTGTTCATCATCGTGGCCGAGTCCACCGAGATCTTGCGGCCCATCTCCCAGTTGGGATGGGCGCAGGCCTGCTCGGGCGTAACGGCGGCGAGCGCCTCCAGCGGGGTGTCGAGGAATGGCCCGCCCGAGGCGGTCAGCAGCAGCCGCGTGACGCCGGCCGCGTCGGGGTCCGCGTCGCCACTCGGCGGCAGGCACTGGAACAGCGCGTTGTGCTCGCTGTCGATGGGCACCAGCTCGCCCCCGGACTCGGCCAGCGCCGCCCGCAGCAGCCCGCCCGCCATCACCACCGCCTCCTTGTTCGCCAGCAGCACGCGCTTGCCGGCACGGGCCGCGGCCAGCGTCGGCAGCAAGCCCGCGGCGCCGACGATGGCGGCCATGACAAACTCCACGTCGGGCCGGGACGCGGCCTCGGCCAGCGCCTCGGCGCCGGCGTGGACCTCGACCGACAACCCCTCCGCCGCGACGGCGGCCCGGAGTTGTCGCGCGGCCTCCGGGTCCGCCAGCACGGCCACGTCCGGCTGGAAGCGCCGGCATTGCTCGAGCAGCAGCGTCCAGTTACGGCACCCGGTGAGTGCGCGCACCGCGAAACGCCCGGGATTGCGTGCCACCACGTCCAGGGTGCTGACGCCGATGCTGCCGGTCGCGCCGAGGATCGCCAGTCCCTTCACGCGCCCGCCCTCACGCCGGCACCAGCCAGCGCACACCGAGCACGAATACCGGGATGGCCGCCAGCAGGCTGTCGATGCGATCGAGCACCCCGCCGTGACCGGGGAAGACCTGGCCCGTATCCTTCAGGCCGGCCGTGCGCTTGAGCATGCTGATGCCGAGGTCGCCGACCACCGAGACGCCGGCCGCCGCGAGCGAGAGGGCCACCAGGGCCAGCGGCGGCACCTGGAACCACCAGGCCGCGCCGGTCGCCACCAGCGCCACCAGGCAGAGTCCGCCGACCAGGCCCTCCCAGGTCTTTTTCGGGCTGATCTGCGGCGCCAGCTTGACCCGGCCGAGGAAACGGCCGGCGAAATAGGCGCCGACGTCCGCCGCCGCCACCACGACGAACATGTACAGCACCCATTGCGGGCCTAAGCCGCGGGTCTTCAACAGCCAGGCGAAAGCGAGCCAGGCGAGGGGCAACAGCACCAGGCCGCCGGCCAGCACCACCGGCCGCGGCAGGCGCAGCGGGAAGCGGGTGAGCAGCAAGGCCACCACGCCCCACAGCGCCAGGTGCACCCAGAGCAGCCCCTGCGGCATGTGGCCCGTGGGCATCCACCACGCCAGCCAGCCGATGACCAGCGCCATGGCGAAGGTATAGGCCGCACGCGGCACCCCGCCGCTCACCTCGGCCAGCCCCGACCATTCCCAGGCCGCCACCAGCAGCAGGATGCCGAACAGCACCACGCCGACGTCCTTGGAGGCGAAGAACAGCACGGTGAGCAGTGCCGCGACCAGCAGCAAGGCGGTGATGATGCGTTCCTTCAGCATGCGTCCTCGCCCTCTTCCGCCACCAGTTGCTCCGAGGTCAGGCCGAAGCGCCGCTCCACGGCGGCGAACCGCGCCAGGGCCGCGTCCAGCTCCGCCTCGCCGAAGTCAGGCCACAGGCAGTCCGTGAACCAGCATTCCGAGTACGCCAGGTTCCACAAAAGGAAATTGCTGATGCGATGCTCGCCGCCGGTGCGGATCAGGAGGTCGGGATCCGGCATGCCGGCCAGCGCCAGCCGCTGCGCGAGGTGCGCCTCGTCCACCTGGTCCGGGGCCAGCTCGCCCGCCGCCACGTCGTCGGCCAGCGCGCGCGCCGCCTGGGCGATGTCCCAGCGCCCGCCGTACGCGAGGGCCACGACCAGCACCAGGCGCGCATTGTCGCGCGTGCGTTCCTCGGCCGCCGCCATGCGCGCCTGCAATTCCGCAGACAGGCTGGAGCGGTCGCCGATGAAACGCAGGCGCACGCCGTTGCCGTGCAGCTCGTCGACCTCGCGTTCCAGCGCCTCGAGGAACAGCCGCATCAGGGCCCCGACCTCGCGCTGGGGACGACGCCAGTTCTCGCTGGAGAAAGCGAACAGGCTCAGGTGCGAAATGCCGCGCCGGGCGCAGGCCTCGACCACGGCGCGCGCAGCGCGTACGCCGGCGCGATGGCCGGCCTGGCGCGGCATCATGCGCTGTCGCGCCCAGCGGCCGTTGCCATCCATGATGATGGCGACGTGGACGGGCGTGGCGGTAGGGTTCACTTGTGGAGACGCGGGGCCGCCCGGGCCTCAGACCTCGAGCAACTCCTGCTCCTTCTCGGCCACCACCTTGTCGACGAGCTCGATATGCTTGTCGGTGAGCGCCTGCACCTCGTCGTGGGCGCGGCGGTCGTCGTCCTCGGTGATTTCCTTCTCCTTCAGCAACTCCTTGACGTGATGCAGGGCATCGCGGCGGATGTTGCGGATGGCCACCTTGGCGTTCTCGCCCTCGTGGCGCACGACCTTGGTCATGTCCCGGCGCCGCTCCTCGGTGAGCGGCGGCAGCGGCACCCGGATGACTGTGCCCGCCGTGTTCGGATTGAGGCCGAGGTCGGAGGTCATGATGGCCTTCTCGACCACCGCCACCATCTGGCGCTCCCAGGGGGTGATGGTCAGGGTGCGGGAATCCTCGACGCCGACGTTGGCCACCTGGCTCAGCGGCACGTCGCTGCCGTAGTACTCCACGGTGATGTGGTCGAGCAGGCTGGTGTGAGCGCGTCCCGTGCGCAGCTTCTTCAGCTCGCCGCGCAGCGATTCCACGCTCTTGTCCATGCGCTCGTTGGCGTCTTTCATGATCTCCTGCAGCATGCTCATGCTCTGGGTCCTCTCAGGCTTCGGCGCCGGGATCGGTCACCCGCGTCACCAGGGTGCCGACATCCTCGCCATTGACGATTCGCAGCAAGTCGCCCTTGTTGTGGACGTTGAACACGCGCAAGGGCAGGTCGTTGTCGCGGCACATCACCACCGCGGTGGCGTCCATCACGCCGAGACGCTTGTCCAGCACCTGGTCGTAGGTGAGCGTGGGATAGTGCTCTGCGTCCGGCACTTTCTTCGGGTCGGCGGAGAAGACGCCGTTCACCTTGGTCGCCTTCAGCAGCAGGTCGGCGTTGATCTCGATCGCGCGCAGGCTGGCCGCGGTGTCGGTGGTGAAGAAGGGGTTGCCGGTGCCGGCGGCGAGGATCACCACGCGGCTCTTCTCGAGATGGCGGATGGCGCGACGGCGGATGTAGTCCTCGCACACGTCGTTGATGCGGATCGCGGACATGACGCGCGCGTGCACGCCGAGCTTTTCCAGGGCGTCCTGCAGCGCCAGCGAGTTGATCACCGTGGCGAGCATGCCCATGTTGTCGCCGGTGACGCGATCCATGCCGGCCTGCGCCAGCCCCGCGCCGCGGAAGATGTTGCCGCCGCCGATGACCACCGCGACCTGCACGCCGAGCTCGCGTACGTCGCGCAGCTCGCCCGCGATGCGGTTGATGACTTCCGGGTCGATGCCGTAATCGACGCCGCCGAGAAGCGCCTCGCCGCTGAGCTTGAGGAGTATTCTTTTCGGAACTTTCCGGCTCATTTCGCCCCCTGCGATCAAAACCCCGGCACTGCCGCCGTAAATAAAGAACCCCGCTGTGCGCGGGGTCCTCGAGTTTACCTCATCTCGGGACCGCGCGGCGGTTGTCCGCCTGGCCCCATGCTGCGTTGCGCCGGGCCTCAGCCACCGCGCACCTGGGCCATCACTTCTTCGACGAA
The DNA here is from genome assembly GCF_011089885.1 of Thioalkalivibrio sp. XN279. Taxonomy (NCBI): domain Bacteria; kingdom Pseudomonadati; phylum Pseudomonadota; class Gammaproteobacteria; order Chromatiales; family Ectothiorhodospiraceae; genus Thioalkalivibrio; species Thioalkalivibrio sp. XN279. Next base: position 67,332 of record NZ_JAANBD010000028.1, read on the forward strand.
GTTGTCGGCCTTTTTCTCGATGCCCTCGCCCACCTCGAAGCGCACGAAGGACTGCACGGTGGCGCCGTGCTCCTTGAGCAGCTTGCCGACGGTGGTGTCCGGGTCCTTGACGAAGGGCTGGCCCACCAGCGTGATCTCGGCCAGCTGCTTGCGCAGGCGGCCCTCGACCATCTTCGCCACGATCTCGGCCGGCTTGCCCTCGCCCTTGGCCTGCTCGACGAGGATCTCGCGCTCCTTGTCGAGGTAATCGGCCGGGACCTGGGTCTCGTCGACGTACTGCGGACGCGAGGCGGCAATGTGCATGGCGATGTCGCGCGCCAGGCCATCGTCGCCACCCTCGAGCGCCACCAGGACGCCGATGCGGGTGCCGTGCAGGTAGCTGCCGATGAGGCCGGTGGACTCCATCAGCGCGAACCGGCGCACGCCGATGTTCTCGCCGATCTTCGCCACCAGGCCGCGCCGCGTCTCCTCGACGGTGGCGCCGTCCATGTCGGCCGCCAGCAGGGCCTCCAGGTCAGCCGGGCGCTGTGCCAGCACCAGTTCGCCGACGCGCTGCGAGAAGTTCCTGAAGTCGTCGCCGCCGGCGACGAAGTCGGTCTCGCAGTTGACCTCGAGCACCGCCGCCGCCTTGTGGTCCGGCGTCGCGGTGATCACGACCAGGCCTTCGGCCGCGATGCGGCCGGCCTTCTTGTCGGCCTTGGCGAGGCCCTGCTTGCGCATGTGCTCGACCGCCGCCTCGATGTCGCCGCCGGTCTCAACCAGCGCCTTCTTGCACTCCATCATGCCGGCGCCGGTGCGCTCGCGCAGTTCCTTTACCAGGGATGCAGAAATCGTCATGCCTTATTCCTCCTTGGCTGCAGGCGCCTCGGGTTCGGCCGCCGCGGGCTGCGCTTCAGCCGCGGGGGCCGTGGGGACCGCGGGGGCCTCTGGCTGGGCTGCGGCAGCAGGCTTGGCGGCCTTCGGGGCCGGCTTGCGGGCCGGTTTCCGGGCCGGCGCGCCCTCGTCGACCTCGACGAAGTCGTCCTCGCCCGCCGGCACTTCCGGCACCTGCGCCCTGCCCTCCAGCACGGCGTCGGCGATCCCGGCGCTGTAGAGCTGGATGGCGCGCATGGCGTCGTCGTTGCCGGGGATGACGTAATCGATACCCTCGGGCGAGCAGTTGGTGTCGACCACCGCCACGATGGGGATGCCGAGCTTGTTGGCCTCGGCCACGGCGATGCGCTCGTGCTCGATGTCGATGATGAACAGGGCGTCCGGCAGGGAGCCCATGTTCTTGATGCCGCCCAGGCTGCGCTCGAGCTTCTCCATCTCGCGCTTCAGGCCCAGCACTTCCTTCTTCGACAGGCTCTCGAAGGTGCCGTCCTCGGCCATCGCTTCGAGGTCGAACAGGCGCTTGATGGACTGCTTGACGGTCTTGTAGTTGGTCAACATGCCGCCCAGCCAGCGGTAGCTGACGAAGGGCATGCCGCAACGCTCGGCCTCGCGCTGCAGCGACTCGCGCGCAGAACGCTTGGTGCCGACGAACAGCACGCTGCCGCCGTCGGTGGCGAGCTTGCGGATGAAGTCCTGCGCCTTGATGTACAGCGGCAGGGTCTTCTCGAGATTGATGATGTGGATCTTGTTACGTTCGCCAAAGATGTAGGGTGACATCTTCGGGTTCCAGAAGCGGGTCTGGTGGCCGAAATGAACGCCGGCCTCCAGCATCTGGCGCATGGAGATAGAAGCCATGTTGTACTCCTTCGGGTTAGGCCTCCACGCATCCCACCCGGCAACCCCTGTCCACTCGGGAAAGAAGGCACCCAGCCGGGCGTGACGATGCGTGTGTGGGATTAATTGCGATTAAGGCGCGCGCTTTATACCATAGGCGCCGCCTGCGGACAATCACTGGAAAACCCTGGCGACAGGGGCTAAGTGATTGAACCGCTATGAAGTTCTCCCCCTTTACCGTTCCTGAACACGCGGCTCGGGAGGCCGCCAACGCCATGGCCGTGACCATCAAGACGACCGAGGCCGAGCGCGAGGGCATGCGCCGCGCCGGCCGCCTGGCCGCCGAGGTGCTCGACATGATCGGCGCGCACGTCCAGCCGGGCGTGTCCACCGAGGCGCTGGACGCCATCTGCCACGAGTACATCACCGGCAAGCAGGACGCCGTGCCGGCGCCGCTCAATTACCGCGGTTTCCCCAAGTCCATCTGCACCTCGGTGAATCACGTGGTGTGCCACGGCATCCCCGGGGAACGGGTGCTGAAGAAGGGCGACATCGTCAACATCGACATCACGGTGATCAAGGACGGCTGGCACGGCGACACCAGCCGCATGTTCTTCGTCGGCGAGCCCACGGTCAGCGGGCGGCGCGTGAGCGAGGTGTCGCACGAGGCGATGCGCCTCGGCATCGAGATGGTGCGCCCGGGCGTGCGCCTCGGCGACATCGGCTATGCCATCCAGCAGTACGTCGAGGCACAGCATTGCTCCGTAGTGCGCGAATACTGCGGCCACGGCATCGGGCGCGAGTTCCACGAGGACCCGCAGGTGCTGCATTACGGCAAGCCGGGCACCGGCATGGCGCTGCTGCCGGGCATGACCTTCACCATCGAGCCCATGGTCAACGCCGGCAAGCGCCACGTGCGCCTGCTGCCCGACGGCTGGACCGTGGTCACCAAGGACCACTCTCTCTCGGCACAATGGGAGCACACCATCCTGGTCACCGAGGATGGTCACGAGGTGCTCACGCTGGGCGCCTCGGGCCAGGTCTGAGCCCCATGGAAACCGCCGCCCGGCCCGCCGCCACCGACGAACCGCAGCTGCCGGAGATCGGCGCGCCGCCCGGCCCCGACGCCATCCGGCGCTTTCGCCAGGTGCTGGAGCACGGCGACCAGGCGCTGCGGGCACGCTTCAGCACCGACGAACCGGTCGAGGTGCTGGTGCGCGAGCGGGCGCGGCTGATCGACCTGGCCCTGGTGCGCGCCTGGCGCATGCACCTCGGCGACGCTCACGATGAGCTCGCGCTGGTGGCCGTCGGCGGCTACGGCCGCGGCGAGCTGCATCCTTGCTCCGACATCGACGTCATGGTGCTCATGCCCGCGGGCGACGACGGCCCGTGGCGCGAGCGGGTGTCGGCCTTCCTCACCTTCCTGTGGGACATCGGCATGGAGGTCGGGCACAGCGTGCGCTCGGTGGCCGACTGCGAGCGCGAGGCCGAGGCCGACGTCACCGTGGTCACCACGCTGATGGAGTCACGCCTGCTGGATGGCGCCCAGCCGCTGTTCGAGGCCATGCAGGCCGCCACCGCGCCCGACCGGGTGTGGCCGCCGGCAGAGTTCTTCACCGCCAAGCGCGACGAGCAGACCGCCCGGCACCATCGCTACCACGACACCGCCCACAACCTCGAGCCCAACATCAAGGGCAGTCCCGGCGGGCTCAGGGACATCCAGGTGGTGTGCTGGATGGCGAAACGCCATCTCGGCATCGGCAGTCTGCACCAGCTGGCGCAGCAGAGTTTCCTTACCGACTACGAGTACCGCCGCCTGCTGGCCGGGCAGAACTTCCTGTGGAAGATCCGCTGGGCGCTCCACACCGTCACCGGGCGGCGCGAGGACCGCCTGCTGTTCGACCACCAGGTGAAGCTGGCCAAGCTGTTCGGCTACGAGGACGCGAGCTACACGCTGGCCGTCGAGCAGTTCATGCAGAAGTACTACCGCACGGTGCAGGAGCTGGCGCGCCTCAACGAGATGCTGCTGCAGCTGTTCGAGGAGGCCATCCTGCTCGATCCCGCGGCGCCGCCGCGGACGCTGAACGCGCGCTTCCAGGTGCGTAACGAGTTCCTCGAAGTGACCGACGAGGAGGTGTTCGAGCGCACGCCCTCGGCGCTGCTGGAGATCTTCCTGCTGCTGCAGCAACAGCCCGGCCTGAAAGGCGTCAGCGCGCGCACCATCCGCCTGGTGCGCCGCGCCCTGCCGCTGATCGACGAGGAGTTCCGCCAGAACCCGCGCCACCATCGCCTGTTCATGGACATCATCAAGGCGCCCGAGGGCGTCACCCACGAGCTCAGGCGCATGAACCGCTACGGCGTGCTGGGCCGCTACATCCCGGCCTTCGGCCGCGTCACCGGGCGCATGCAGTTCGACCTGTTCCACGCCTACACCGTGGACGCGCACACGCTGTTCGTGGTCTCCAACCTGCGCCGCTTCGCCCTGGCGCGCTTCGACCACGAGATGCCCATGTGCAGCCGCATCATGCAGGCACTGCCGAAGCCGGAGCTGGCCTACCTCGCCGGCTTGTTTCACGACATCGCCAAGGGCCGCGGCGGCGACCACTCCGAGCTGGGCGCGGTGGACGCCGAGGCCTTCTGCCTCGAGCACGGCCTGTCGCCCTACGATGCCCGCCTGGTCGCATGGCTGGTGCGCCACCACCTCACCTTCTCCATCACGGCGCAGAAAAAAGACATCCACGACCCGGCCGTGGTGGCGGAGTTCGCGCGCACCGTGGGCGACGAGAACCGGCTCGACTACCTCTACGTGCTCACCGTGGCCGACGTGCGCGGCACCAGCCCGAAGCTGTGGAACGCCTGGAAGGCCTCGCTGTTCGAAGAGTTCTACGACAGCGTGAAGCGCGCCCTGCGCGCCGGCTTGGAGTCGCCCATCGACTCCGAGCAGCTGGTCGCCGAGACGCAGGAAGGCGCGCTGGCGCTGCTCGCCGCGCGCGGCATCAAGGCCGACCGCGCGCGCGAGGTCTGGAGCGGTTTCGCGCCGGAATACTTCCTGCGCCACACGCCCGAGGAGATCGCCTGGCACATCCGTGTCCTGGCCGGGCTCGAGGACCGCGGCGAGCAGTCCGCGGTGTCGGTGGAGCAGCAGACCGGGCGCGGCGGCACGGCGATCATGGTGTGCACCCTCAGCGGCCAGCACAGTTTCGCGCGCGCCACCGGCGCGCTGGACGAGCTGGGGCTGAACATCCTCGACGCGCGCGTGGTGCCGGTGGGCGACGGCCGCAACGTGCACACCTACGTGGTGCTGGAGAGCGACGGCTCGCCCATCGACGACCACGAGCGCCTGGTGCAGATCGAGAACGCCGTGCGCAAGGCGACGCTGGAGCACGGCGGCCGCATGCCGACGGTGATGCGCCAGCCTCCGCGCCAGGTGCGGATGTTCGCCACGCCGACGCGCCTCGCCTTTTCGCGCGACGCGGCCAACGGCCGCACCGTCATGGAACTGGTGGCCGCCGACCGTCCGGGGCTGCTGTGCGAAGTCGGCAAGGCCTTCGTGGAGTGCGGAGTCTCGCTGCGCGCCGCGAAGATCATGACCGTCGGCGAGCGCGCCGAAGACGTGTTCTACATCACCGAGATCGAGGGCGACATGCTCGACGAGGCCGGCTGCGCAGCGCTCGAGCGGCAACTCAAGGAGCGGCTCGACCAGCCGGCAAGCACGCCATGAACCCCCTGCTGCAGCGCCTCCATCCCTATCCTTTCGAGCGCCTCGCCAGCCTGCTGGCGGATGCAGCGCCGCCGGCCGACCGGCCGCACATCGGGCTGTCCATCGGCGAGCCGCGGCACGCGCCCCCGGCCTTCGTCGGCGCCGCCCTGTGCGCGCACCTGGAACGGCTCGGCACCTACCCGACGGCGGCGGGGCTGCCTTCGCTGCGCGCGGCCTGTGCGCGCTGGCTGGAGCGACGGTTCGATCTCGGCGTCCACGCAGTGGACCCGGAGACGATGGTGCTGCCGGTCAACGGTACGCGCGAGGGCCTGTTCTCCTTCGTGCAGGCCGCGCTGGATGCCGCGGCCGGCGGGCTGGTGATGATGCCGAACCCCTTCTACCAGATCTACGAGGGGGCGGCGCTGCTGGCCGGCGCCGAGCCGTACTACCTCGACACCACCGCGGCGACGGGTTTCCTGCCGGACCTGGACGCCGTGCCGGCGGAAGACTGGGCGCGCTGCCGCGTGCTGTTCATCTGCAGCCCCGGCAACCCCACCGGGGCGGTGATGGACGAGGGCTATCTCGCACGTGTCCTGGCGCTGGCCGAGCAATACGATTTCCTCGTCGCCTCCGACGAGTGCTATGCCGACATTTACCTGGACGAGGACCGCCCTCCGCCGGGACTGCTGGGCGCCGCGCTGCGTGCCGGCGACACCGGCTTCCGGCGCTGCGTGGTGTTCCACAGCCTGTCCAAGCGCTCCAGCGTGCCCGGGCTGCGCTCCGGCTTCGTCGCCGGCGACCCAGAGGTCATGGCGGCCTTCCGCCTCTACCGCACCTACCACGGCTGCGCGGTGCCGGAGATGGTGCAGCTGGCGAGCATCCCCGCCTGGGACGACGACGCGCACGCCGCCGCCAATCGGCGCCTGTACCAGGAGAAGTTCGATGCCGTGGTGCCGATCCTGTCCGAGGTGATGTCGGTCGAGCGCCCCGAGGCGGCCTTTTACCTGTGGCTGGCGGTGCCCGGCGACGACGTCTCGTTCACCCGCGGACTGTACGGCGCCGAGAACGTCACCGTTCTGCCGGGCCGCTACCTGTCGCGCGACCACGTGGGGGGCAACCCCGGCGCCGGCCGCATCCGCGTCTCGCTGGTGGCGGAACCCGCCGAGTGCATCGAGGCCGCGCGCCGCATCGCGCGCTTCGTGGCCGCGAAACGCTAGACTGCATATCGTACCGACCAACCGGCACCCGCCCTGGACACGCCCATGAGCACGCTGCAGGAAACCATCGAGTCGGCCTTCGAGGCACGCGCCAGCTTCTCCCCGGACAACACGCCCGACGACATCCGCCAGGCCGTGGCCGAGGCCATCGACGCCCTCGACGACGGCCGCGAGCGCGTCGCCGAGAAGGTCGACGGCGCGTGGCGCGTCAACGAGTGGCTGAAGAAGGCCGTGCTGCTGTCCTTCCGCATCGAGCGCAATCGCCTGGTCGAAATGGGCGCGCTGCGCGGCTGGGACAAGGTGCAGCTCAAGTACTCGGGCTACGACGAGACCGCCTTCACCCACGCCGGCGCGCGCATCGTCCCGCCCGCCACCGTGCGGCGCGGCGCCTTCGTCTCCGCCGACGCCGTGCTCATGCCCAGCTACGTCAACATCGGCGCCTGGATCGGCCCCGGCACCATGGTCGACACCTGGGCCACGGTGGGGTCCTGCGCCCAGATCGGCGCCAACGTGCACCTCTCCGGCGGCGCCGGCATCGGCGGCGTGCTCGAGCCGCTGCAGGCCAGCCCCACCATCATCGAGGACAACTGCTTCATCGGCGCCCGCTCCGAGGTCGTCGAGGGCGTGATCGTCGAGGAAGGCGCGGTGGTCTCCATGGGCGTGTTCATCGGCCAGAGCACCCGCATCTACGACCGCGAGCGCGACGAGGTCACCTACGGCCGCGTGCCGGCCGGCGCCGTGGTCGTGCCGGGCTCCCTGCCCTCCAGCGAGGGCAAGTGCAACCTGGCCTGCGCGGTGATCGTGAAGCGCGTGGACGCGGCGACGCGGGCCAAGGTCGGCATCAACGAGCTGCTGCGCGCGGCACGCTGACACCAGTCCAAGCCTTCCCCCCAGCCTCTATTCGTGCCGCGCTGGTCGCAGCGCGCTGCGGTGCAGGCCGATGCGGGGACGCCGTGAATACGTCCCTGTAGGCTCGCTCGCGCACGTCCCTGTGCGCGAGCGCCCCGCATCGGCCTGCACCACATCACGCAGCTGGTCGCGTGCCGGAAGAGCTGCTGCCCTGATGCAGCGCACCGACCGCCACCGCGCATGGCGCAACGCGGCGGCGACGCGGCTACGGCCGGACTGGGGACGGGTCGCGGCGAAGCGATCACGGACGGAGCGGCGACAAGGGCTCGGCGCGAGGCGCTTCGCCGGCACTCAGGGGCTGCGCCGCGGGCGGTGTGGCATGGGTGTATGCGGGGCGCTCGCGAACAGGGACGTTCGCGAGCGAGCCTACAGGGACGTATTCACAGCGTCGCCGCAAACACCCATGCCGCGGCGCCCGCGACCCGGCAGCGGCGCAGCGCCCGGCGCATACGCCCTGCCGCAGCCAGGTCAGGCGTCCTTGCCGGGCGGCGGCGGCACCTCGGCGCCCATCTCCTTCGCCAGCTGCTTGGTCTTGACGTGCCGCACGTCGCGGCCCTGCACCACGTAGATGACGTACTTGGCGATGTTCTTGGCGTGATCGCCGATGCGCTCCAGGGCCTTGATGACGATGACGATCTCGGCAGCGTGCTCGATGTGCGAAGCGTCCCGCGCCAGCGACTCGTGCACCAGGCGCAGGCACTGCTTGTATTCCCAGTTGAGGTGCCGGTCCTCGGCCGCGACGCGAATGGCCTTGTCAGCGTCGAACCCGTCCAGTGCTTCGAGCACTTCACGCAGCAGCTTGCCGGCCAGTTCCGCCATGCGGTCGATGGCGCGGCTGAACTCGGGCACCGGCTCGACCTCGTCCACCGTCAGGCGTCGTGCCGTCTTGGCGATTTTCTTGGCCTCGTCGCCGGCGCGCTCCAGGTCGGTGATGGTGCGGATCATGGCGAGCACGATGCGCAGGTCCGTGGCGATGGGCTGCCGCCGCGCGATGAGACGGAAGGCCAGCTCTTCACCCGCGGTGTCGAGCTGGTTCACCTCGGTCTCGCGCGCAACCACCTTGCGCGCCATCTCGTCGTCGCGCTCCCTGAGCGCCCGGCGTGCCAGTGCGATCTGGTCGACCACCAGGCCGCCGAGCTTCAGCACCAGCAACCGCAGCTGGTCCATCTCGTTGTCGTAGGCCTTGACTGTATGAGTCTCGGAGAGCTCTGTCATAGGAGTTTCCTTTGGCCTCTCAGCCGAAGCGGCCCGTGATGTAGTCCTCGGTCAGCTTGTGCGAGGGCGTGGTGAAAATGTGGTCGGTCGGCCCCACTTCCACCAGGATGCCGAGGTGGAAGTAGGCAGTGCGCTGCGAGACGCGCGCGGCCTGCTGCATGGAGTGTGTGACGATGGCGATGGTGTAGTTCTGCTTGAGTTCGTCGATTAGGTCCTCGATGCGCGCCGTGGCGATGGGGTCGAGCGCCGAACACGGCTCGTCCATCAGCACCACCTCCGGGTTCACCGCGATGGCGCGCGCGATGCACAGGCGCTGCTGCTGCCCGCCGGAAAGGCCGGTGCCCGGCTGATCAAGGCGATCCTTCACCTCTTTCCACAGGCCGGCCCGCTCCAGCGAGTTGTGCACGATTTCCTCGAGGTCCGTCTTGTCGCGCGCCATGCCGTGAATGCGCGGGCCGTAGGCGACGTTCTCGAAGATCGATTTCGGGAACGGGTTGGGCTTCTGGAACACCATCCCGACGCGGGCGCGGAGCTGCACCACGTCCAGCTTCTTGTCGTAGATGCTCTCGCCATCGAGGAGGATCTCCCCGGTCACGCGCGCGATATCGATGGTGTCGTTCATGCGATTGAGGCAGCGCAGGAAAGTCGACTTGCCGCAGCCCGAGGGGCCGATCATGGCGATGACCTCGTTGCGTCCCACGTCGAGCGAAACGTCCATCACGGCCTGCTTGTCGGCGTAATAGACGTCGACGTTGCGGCAGGTCATCACCGGGTCGGGATGCGTGTAGTCGCCGATGGTCTTGCCCGGGACGGCCTCGGTAGTGCCCTCCATGCGCGGCTTCTCGGAGATCGCTCGGTTCACTTCAGCTGGCATTACAACCCCTTTCTCTGGCGGAGTTTTCCTCAGTACTTCGTTCATGTCTGTATATCCCGCTCCGCTACCAGCGGCGCTCGAACTTGCGCCGCAGGAACACCGCGAGCAGGTTCATCACGAGCAGGAACCCCAGCAGCACGATGATCGCGGCGGAGGTGCGCTCGACAAAGGCCCGCTCGGGGCTGTCCGCCCAGAGGAAAATCTGCACCGGGAGCGCCGTGGAGGGGTCAGTGAATCCCTGCGGCACGTCGACGATGAAAGCGACCATGCCGATCATCAGCAGCGGTGCGGTCTCGCCCAGCGCCTGCGCCATGCCGATGATGGTGCCGGTGAGCATGCCGGGCATGGCCAGCGGCACCACGTGATGAAAGGTGGTCTGCATCTTCGATGCGCCCATCCCGAGCGCCGCCTCGCGGATCGAGGGCGGGACGGCCTTCAGCGCGGCGCGGCTGGCGATGATGATGGTCGGCAGCGTCATCAGCGACAGCACCAGCCCGCCGACCAGTGGTGCTGAGCGCGGCATGCCGAAGTAGTTCAGGAACACGGCCAGGCCGAGCAGGCCGAAAACGATCGACGGCACCGCGGCGAGGTTGTTGATGTTCACCTCGATGAGGTCGGTCCAGCGATTCTTGGGCGCGAACTCCTCGAGATAAACAGCCGCGGCGATGCCGATGGGGAAACTCAAGATAAGCGTCACCAGCAACATGTAGAAGGAGCCCTTCAAGGCCCCGAGGATGCCGGCCAGCTCGGGATCGCGCGAATCGCCGTTGGTGAACAGCGCAGTATTGAACTTCAGCTCGAGGCGATCCCTGGCCGCCATGGCGTCGATCCAGCCGAGCTGCTTGTCGCTCAGCCGCCGCTCGCCCTCGGGAACGTCTGCGGAAATCCTGCCCTTGCGGTACATGTCGACGTCGTCGTCCGCGGGGACCCACATCTGGATGGTCTGCCCCACCAGGGAGGGGTCCGCCAACACCATGTTCTGCAACTGGTACATCGCACCGGTGCTCACCAGGCTGCTAAGCGCACGCCGCTCGCTGCGACTGGTCACCTCGGGAAAGAGGTCGTAGAGACTGTTGCGCACCACCGCAAGGTAATTGCCGGCGCGCAACGAGGCTTCCGAGCCGTCGCCGTCCGGATCCACCACCTCGGCGTCGAGGTTGAACTCGAGCTGCATGTAGGTCTGCTGGAAGGCGGTGTACCCGTTGCTGATGATGCTGGTCAGAAGCAGGCCGAGAAAGCTGAGGGCCAGCACCAGGGCGATGATGCCGTAGGCCTTGAAGCGCGCCTCGGCACGATAGCGGCGCGGCAGGCTGGCGCGCACCACTTCCAGGACCGGGGAGCGCCCCTCCCCGCCTGCGTTATTCGTACTGTTCACGATACTTCCTCACCACGTGCAGGGCGATGACGTTGAGAATCAGGGTGACCACGAACAGCACCAGGCCCAGCGCGAAGGCCGCCAGGGTCTTGGCGCTGTCGAACTCCTGGTCGCCGACCAGCAGCGTCACGATCTGCACCGTCACCGTGGTCACCGCCTCGAGCGGGTTGGCGGTCAGGTTGGCCGCCAGGCCGGCTGCCATCACCACGATCATGGTCTCGCCGATGGCGCGCGAAACCGCCAGCAGGAAGCCGCCGACAATGCCCGGCAGCGCCGCCGGGATGATCACCTGCTTGATGGTCTCGGCCTTGGTGGCGCCGAGCGCATAGGCGCCGTCGCGCATGGCCTGCGGCACGGCGTTGATGACGTCGTCCGAGAGCGACGAGACGAAGGGAATGATCATGATGCCCATCACCAGGCCCGCGGCGAGGGCGCTCTCGGAGGCCACGTCGAGGCCGAGGGTCACGCCCATGGCCCTCACCTGCGGCGCCACCACCAGCGCGGCGAAGAAGCCGTACACCACGGTGGGCACGCCGGCGAGGATCTCCAGCAGCGGCTTGGCGACTGTGCGCATCTGCCGCGGCGCGTACTCGGCCAGGTAGATGGCCACCATCAACCCGATCGGGCCGGCCACCAGCATGGCGATGAAAGAGATGAGCAGCGTGCCGGCGAACAGCGGCACGGCGCCGAAAGCGCCGGAAGCGCCGACCTGGTCGGCGCGTAGCGCCGTCTGCGGGCTCCAGTTGAGGCCGAACAGGAACTCGGTGATCGGCACGCGCTGGAAGAAACGGATGGACTCGAACAGCACCGAAAGCACGATGCCGAGCGTGGTGAAAATGGCCAGTGTCGAGGAGGCGATCAGGAAGACGAGCGCAAGATTCTCGACCCGGTTGCGGGCGCGCAGCGTCATGGAGATGCTGCGGTAGCCGAAGGCCAGCCCGCCGATGGCGAGGGCGAACACCAGCACGGTGCGCAGCGTGGCGCTGGCGCCTTGCAACTCGACATACCGCGCCGCGGCCGCCTGGACGGCCTCCGACTGCTGCCCGGTGACGATATTGCCGACGACCGCGTTGCGCACGTCGTTCATGAACAGCCCGAGACGAGCGGCCTCGAGCGCCTGGATTTCCGCCGGCAGGTCGGCGATGACCAGCCGCTCGAAGACCACGGGCTCCGCGACACGCCAGGCGAACAGGAACAGGATGGCCGGCACGCCGACCAGCACGGCGGCCCAGGTGCCGTAATGCGACGGCAGGGAGTGCAGCCCCCGGATACCACCGGCGGCGTCCGCGAGCGCAAGGGAGCGTCGCTTCCCCAGCACGAAGGCGGCTGCGCTCATGACGAGCAATACGAGGACGACCGTGGAAAGTGGCATGCGGGACTCGTATCCGGCTCAGGCCGGCTCACAGTCTAGTGAGTTGCGGGGGCGACGGCCAGCCCGGCCGCCGCCCCCGACGATACCTCCGATGAGAGGCCCGGGCTTGCGCCGGCGATTACATGGCCTCGAGGTTCTTCACCCGGTTGGCCACCGCCTTGCGATCGGCCTCCGGCAGGGGAATCAGGCCACGGTCGACGAGGTAGCCCTCGGGACCCACGGCCTTGTCACTGGTGAACTCGGCCAGGAATTCGCGCATGCCCGGGATCACGCCCACGTGCGCCTTCTTGGCATAGAAGAACAGCGAACGAGAGATCGGGTAGCTGCCGTCGGCGATGGCCTCGAAGGTCGGGGACACGCCATTGATGGCCTTGCCCTTCAGTACGTCGCTGTTCTGGTCGAGGAAGCTGAAACCGAAGATGCCCAGTGCCTGGGGGTTCGCCTGCAGCTTCTGCACGATCAGGTTGTCGTTCTCGCCGGCCTCGACGTAACCGCCGTCCTCACGGACGGTGTGGCACACGGCCTTGTACGCGTTCTTGTCGGCCGACTTCATCGCGGCGATCCACGGGTAGGTCTTGCAACCGCCCTCCATGGCCAGCTCGACGAAAGCGTCGCGCGTGCCGGAGGTCGGGGGCGGGCCGAGCACCTCGATCTTGATATCGGGCAGCGCGGCATTGACCTGCTTCCAGGTCATGTAGGGGTTCTTCACCAGCTTGCCGCTGTCGGGGTTGGCCGGGTCCGGCACCTCGGCAGCCAGCGCCAGCCAGACGTCCCTCAGCGACAGGTCGTAGCTGGGACCCGCCTTGGAGTTGGACATGACGATGCCGTCGAAGCCGACCTTGACCTCGATGATCTCGGCGACGCCGTTCGACTTGCACAGCTCGACCTCGCTGCTCTTGATGGCGCGCGAGGCATTCGTGATGTCCGGATGCTCGACGCCGACGCCGGCGCAGAACAGCTTCAGGCCGCCGCCCGAGCCGGTCGACTCGACCTTCGGGGTCTTGAAGGCGGTCGAGCGACCGAAGTTTTCGGCCACCACGGTGGTGAACGGGTAGACGGTCGACGAACCGACAATGAAGATAGAATCACGGGCAGACTGGGCGTGGGCGGAGCCGGCCATGAGCAGCACAGCAGCGACCGAGGCCGTCGTCAGGGTCTTCTTGATCACAGGTATCCCCTCGGGTTGGGTTGGTTTGACTGGCGCAAGTTATACCGGCGACGTGTTACAGCTTTGTTGCAGCGAGTCCCGTGCCGAGGCCTCGAGCTGCAAGCCAATTCTCCGCCACAAATGCTTTTTTTACGTAGAGTTACAAAGGCTATTTCGCGCAATGTGTAATATTTCTGACAGCCCCGCGGTCGTGGCGGTATGAGTATAGGACAGGTCCTCGAGCTGGCCCGCGAGCTGGTACGCCGTCCGTCGGTGACGCCCGAGGATGCGGGCTGCCAGGCCCTCATGGCGGAGCGCCTCGAGCGCCTCGGCTTTCACCTCGAGCACCTGCGCTTTGGCGAGGTGGACAACTTCTGGGCGCGCCGCGGGAGCACCGGCCCGGTGCTGTGCTTTGCCGGTCATACCGACGTGGTGCCGACCGGGCCGCTCGAGTCCTGGACGCACGAACCCTTCGCTGCCGAGGTCCGGGACGGCCTGCTGTGGGGCCGCGGCGCGGCGGACATGAAGGCCAGCCTGGCCGCCATGGTCGTCGCCTGCGAAGAATTCGTCGCCGCCCACCCTGACCACAAAGGCTCGATCGCCTTCCTCATCACCAGCGACGAAGAGGGCCCGGCCCAGGACGGCACCAAGGCCGTGATGGAGACCCTGGAAGCCCGCGGCGAAAAGATCGACTGGTGCCTGGTCGGAGAGCCGTCCAGCAAGGCCCGCCTGGGCGACATGCTGCGCATCGGCCGGCGCGGCTCGCTGTCGTGCGACCTCGTTGTCCACGGCGTACAGGGACACGTGGCTTACCCGGAAAAGGCGCTCAACCCGTTGCACCAGCTGGCGCCCCTCATGGCCGCGCTGGTAGGGCTGGAGTGGGACGCGGGCAACGAGGCCTTCCCGCCAACCACGCTGCAGCTCACCAACCTGCACTCGGGCACCGGTTTTCGTAACGTCATCCCGGGCTCGGCCGAACTGAAGTTCAACATCCGCTACTCGACCGAGCAGACCATGGAAGGCCTGCAGGCGCGCATCACCGCGCTGCTGGAGCAGCACGGGCTCGACTACGAGGTGAGCTGGCGCGATGCCGGCCGTCCCTTCCTCACCCCGCCCGGGACTTTCCTCGAGGCCGTGCGAGAGACGGTACGCAACATCGCCGGCGTGGACCCGGAACTCTCCACCGGCGGCGGCACCTCCGACGGCCGCTTCATCGCCCCCACCGGCGCGGCCGTGGTCGAACTCGGGCCGATCAACGCCAGCATCCACAAGATCGACGAGCACGTGCGGGTGGACGACCTGGAGCCGCTGAAGGACCTTTACCTCGGGATCATGCGGCGGCTGCTCGGCTGACCCGGCCCGGCCGTGCCTGCAGCCCCGGGCCGGCTCCTTTTCGCCTGTCCGCGGGGCCGCGCCGTGCAACGCTCCCTTCGTTCGGAAATCTTTATCTCACTCAGTGAGCGTTGCACGTCCCGGCCCCGCTGCCTTGCCGCAGGTCCGACCGAGCGGGTGCAGGAACGGCGGGACGGGCCACCGGGCCTGCCGCCCGGGACCGGGTTGGCGCTGGTAGTGCCGGCCTGACCTCCGCGGCCGCGGCTCACCCGGGCCGCCACCGCGCCACAAAGGCAGCGTGCCCGGACCGCACGATGCCCATCGAGCGATATAAAGATTTCTTGAGCGAGAGGGGCATCGCGCGGTCCGGGCGCGCGGTCAATTCCGTGGCCGCGGTCGGGGCAGTCAGCGCCGGAAGTTGTTCCAGGCCGCGACCAGCGCGAATGCCGCCATCCAGACCAGCACCCACCCCGCCATGCTCAGCCCGAGGAAGGTCCAGCCCATCTCGGCGCAGTCGCCGGAACCCTCGAAGATCATGGACAGCGCCTCGTGCAGCGGGAAGACGTCCATGATGTAGTCGTAGCCGGGCCCGCAGGCGGGCACCTGGTCGGCGGGCAGGCCCTGCAACCAGACCTGGCGCCAGGCCAGCGCGAGGCCGGCGCCGGCGGCGATGATGGCGAGGACGCCGTACACGGCGGCGCCGGTGCGGCCCGGGTTGTGCGCGTAGGCGGCCAGGAACACGAAGCCCAGCGCCAGCACGGCGATGCGCTGCAGGACGCAAAGGGGGCACGGCTCGTAGCCCATGGCGTGCTCGGCAAACAGGGCGAAACCCAGCAGCCCACCGCACAGCAGTGCGCAATAGCCGTTGATCATGCGGCGGCTGAGCCAGCCGCGGGACGCGCTTTCAACCATTCTCGTTCCTGACCTGTCTCTCGGCATCGTCGAGGTCCACGTGGCGGATGTCCTTGCCGTGCACCATGTAGACGACGTATTCGCAAATGTTCTTGGCATGGTCGCCGATGCGCTCCAGCGCACGCGCCACCCAGAGCATGTCCAGCACGCGGCGGATGCTGCGCGGGTCTTCCATCATCATCGTGATGGCCTGGCGCGACAGTGCCTCGTATTCCTGGTCGACGGCCTTGTCGTCGCGCACCACCTGCATCGCCAGCCCGGGGTCGAGTCGAGCGAAGGCGTCGAGGGACTGGTGCAGCATGCTGCCGACGAGGTCGCCGATGTGGCGCAGCGCGCGGTAGCGGTCGACGGGGCGCTCTTCCAGGGCAAGTCGCGATGCCAGGTAGCCGATCTTCTCGGCCTCGTCGCCGATGCGCTCGAGGTCGGTGATGGTCTTGATGATGGCCATGATGAGCCGCAGGTCGCTCGCGGTAGGCTGGCGCCGCGCGATGATGCGGCTGCACTCCTCGTCGATGGCCACTTCCAGGCGGTTGACCTTGTGGTCGTCGCGCACCACCTCCTCGCCCAGCTCGCTGTCGCCTTTTTCCAGCGCCTGCACGGCGCGGCGCAACTGCTCTTCGACCATGCCGCCCATGGTCATGACGTTGTTGCGCACGGCCTCGAGTTCCGCGTTGAAGCGGCGCGACCAGTGGTGGCTGATGTCCTGGTGTTCCATCGAGTGGCTCGGACCTGCGGCGGGGATGAAGGTTCAATGTTCGCACCCCGAATCGATTTTGAACAGCAACGCGCGCTGCGGACGGCGCTAGAATGCTCGTCATGCCACATGAGATCGAGCGCAAGTTCCTGGTGCGGGACGACAGCTGGCGTGACGGGGCCGAAGGCAGGCGCATGCGCCAGGGTTACCTCTCGCTGGATCCCGAGCGCACCGTACGCGTGCGCATCAGCGGTGACCGGGCCTGGCTGAACGTGAAGGGACGCACGGACGGTGTGCGGCGGCTCGAGTTCGAATATCCCATCCCCGTCGACGATGCGACGGCGCTGTTGGCGCTGTGCGGCGGCGCCGTGGTCGACAAGACCCGCTACCTGGTGCGCCACGGCGCCCACACCTGGGAAGTCGACGAGTTCCACGGCGACAACGAGGGCTTGCTGGTGGCGGAAATCGAGCTGGCGCACGAGGACGAGCCGTTCGTCCGCCCGCCGTGGACCGGGTCCGAAGTCTCGGGTGAGCCGCGCTACTACAACGCCAGCCTGGCGCAGCACCCGTTCAAGGCCTGGCCCGGCGCCTGAGCCCGGCCGTCAGCTCTTGCGCCAGACGCGCTCCGCCGGGAAGCGGCAGCGGAAGGTGCTGCCCTCGCCCAGGACGCTCTCGACTTCCAGGCGGGCGCCGTGCCGCTGCAGCACGTGCTTGACGATGGCCAGTCCCAGACCGGTGCCGCCCGAGGCGCGGTCGCGGCCCTTGTCGACGCGATAGAAGCGCTCCGTCAGGCGCGGGATGGCTTCGTCCGGAATGCCGACGCCCGTGTCGCTGACCGACAGGCAGGCCGTGTCGCCTTCCGGGTACCAGCGGATGTGGACGCTGCCGTCGCTGGGCGTGTACTTGAGCGCGTTGCCGATGATGTTGGCGAACGCGGAATAAATCTCGGACTCTGCGCCCCACAGGCCGAGGCCGGACTCCACGTGCAGCTCGATCACCGCGGGACGCTGCGGGCGCGCCAGCGCCTCCTTCTTCAGCGACGCCAGCATGCCCTGTACGTCGACCCGCTCGCGCTCTGCCTCCGCACCCGAAGCTTCGAGCCTGGACAGCGTCAGCAGGTCCTCGATGATGCGGCGCATGCGCTCGGACTGGCGCGCCATCTCCTGCACCGGTTCGCGCCAGTGTTCCACCAGCTCGGGTTCTTCGACGAGCGCATCGAGATAGCCGCCGATGACGGTGAGCGGCGAGCGCAGCTCATGTGACGCGTTGGCGACGAAGGTGCGCCGCACCGTCTCGAGGCGGGTCGCATGGGTGATGTCGCGCGCAAGCAGCAGCCGCTGGTTGTCGCCATAGGGCACCACCTGCAGCGCGAGGCGCATGTCGTCGTCGAGCGGCGAGGAGAGCCGCATGATGCGTTCGGCATCGTCTGCACGCAGGAACGCCGCGAACTCGGGTGCACGCAAAAGGTTCTCGATGCGCTGGCCGCGGTCTTCACGCCGCAAGCCGAGCAGTCGCCCGGCCGCCTTGTTCAGCCAGACGATCTCGTGGTCCGCGTCCAGCACCACGCCCGCGTCGGGCAGGGCCTGGGTGGACTTGCGAAACTCCTTCAGCACGCGCGCCAGTCGTTTCTTGCGTGCCCGGCTTTGCAGCCGCACGCGATGCAGGTGCGCGTAGACGTCGCCCCACAGTCCCGGCGCATCACGCGGCGGCTCGCCGAGCTTCTTGCGCAGCCAGGACTCGAGCTGCCACAGGTGCCAGAGGTGCCAGCCGAGGTAGGCCAGCAGGAACGCCGAGAGCCAGGCGAACGGGCGACCGAACAACAGGCCGAACAGGACCGCGGCGGCGACGAGCGCCAGGAAGCGCAACAGTACGTAGCCCCACGGCCCTGGACTCACCCGGCGACCTGCTCGGAGAAACGGTAGCCCGCGCCGCGCACGGTCTGCACCAGGCAGTCGCAGCCGGAGGGCTCGAGCGCCTTGCGCAGGCGGCGGATGTGCACGTCGACGGTACGTTCCTCGACGTAGACATTGCCGCCCCAGACGCGGTCCAGCAGCTGGGCGCGGCTGTAGACGCGCTCGGGATGGGTGATGAAGAACTTCAGCAGGCGGAACTCGGTGGGACCGAGCGACACCACCTCCTCGCCGGCCGTGACGCGGTGGCTGGCGGCATTCAGAGTCAGGCCGCCCAGCGTGTACACCTCGTCCTCGTCGTCGGCGCCGTGGCGGCGCATCACGGCCTTGATGCGCGCCAGCAGTTCGCGCGGCGAGAACGGCTTGGTGATGTAGTCGTCGGCGCCGCCCTCGAGCCCGCGGATCTTGTCCTCTTCCTCGGCGCGCGCCGTGAGCATGATGACCGGCACGTCCTTGGTCGCGGGGTCTTTCTTCAGCAGGCGGGTCAGCTCCAGCCCGCTCATGTCAGGCAGCATCCAGTCCGCCAGCACCAGGTCCGGCGCCTGGTCGGCCACCTGGATCCGGGCCGTCTTGCAGTCCTCGGCCTCGCGCACCTCGTAGCCGGCGCGCTTGAGCCCGAAGGCGATCATGTCCCGGATCGGCTTCTCGTCCTCGACGATCAAAATCTGCTTGGCAGTCATGGCTCAGCCCAGTTATATGACCGCAACATTACAGCAATGCCATGTGACAGATTCGTTAAAACCTCGCGGCAACGGGGTTTCAGCGCCCCTGCCACGCCACCTGTTCGCGCAGGTAAACCGGCAGCGCCTGGTCCGCGCTCACCGTGCGTCCGGCGGCCACCATGGCCGCAGCCGGGCCCAGCAGGTCCCGCGCGACGGGTTCGACCAGCGGGTCGCAGCCGGCCAGGCCCAGCCGACCGGCCAGCTCATCCCAGGCCGCGAAGCCGGAGCCGGCGCCGAACCAGGCGCCGACGCCCGCCGGGGGCGCCAGCGCGGCCGGCACGACCAGCTGCTCCGCGCCGCTCAGCGCGGGCAGGCCGGCGTCGTCGATGCGGTAAGCGGCCGCGTACAGCTCGTCCATGCGTGCGTCGAAAGCCGCCAGCACCTGGCGCCAGCCGTGCTTGCGCCACGCCGCCACGGCCGCCGCCGCGAGGTTGGACACCGGCGCCACCGGCAACCCGGCGCCGAAGGCGATGCCCTGCGCCACGCTGGCGGCGATGCGCAGCCCCGTGAAGCTGCCGGGCCCGCGCCCGAAGGCGACCGCATCGAGGTCCTTGAGGGTGAGCCCGGCATCGGCAAGGCAGGCTTCTGCCATCGGCAGCAGTGCAGCGGCATGCCGCCGCGGCTGGGTCTCGATGCGCTCGATGACATCCTCGCCCGCCTGCAGCGCCACCGAGCAGGCGTTCGCCGCCGTGTCCAGCGCCAGGATCTTCATCCCGCCGCCTCCAGCGCAGTCAGGCCGAGCCCGACGAGGAAATCCACCGCCTCCTCCTCGCGCCGCACGATGGGCATGCGCGGCAGGCTGCCGAGAAACACACGGCCGTAGCCCTTGCCGAGCAGGCGCGGGTCGCACACCACGGCGAGCCCGGCGTCATCGACGTCGCGAATGAGCCGGCCGATACCCTGCTTCAGGCTCAGCACGGCCTGCGGCAGCTGCACGTCGCGGAAGGGATCGCGGCCGTCCTCGCGCGCCGCCTCGAGCCGCGCCTTGAGCAGCGGATCGTCCGGCGCGGCGAAAGGCAGCTTGTCGATCAGCACCACCGACAGCGCCGGTCCTTTCACGTCCACGCCTTCCCAGAAACTCTGCGTGCCCAGCAGCACCGCGTTGCCGAGGCGGCGGAACTCCGCCAGCAGCCGTGCGCGCGGCTCGTCCCCCTGCACCAGAACGGGGAAGCCGAGTTCATCTGCGCGCGCGCGCAACTCGCGCGCCGCCAGCTGCAGCGCCCGGTGGCTGGTGAACAGCAGGAAGGCGCGCCCGCCGCTCGCCTCCAGCAGCGGCAGCGCGGTCGCCACGACACGGCGGGTGTAATCAGGCGCAGAGGGCTGCGGCAGCCCTTCGGGCACGTACAGGCGCGTGCGTGCTGCGAAATCGAACGGGCTGTCGAGCTTCAGCGTCTCGGCCTCGTCCAGCCCGAGCCGGTCCATGAAGGCGCCGAAGTCCTCCCCCACCGCCAGCGTGGCCGAGGTGAAGACCCAGCCGCATTCGCGCCCCGCCAGCTTTTCCGCCAGCGCGCGCCCGGCATCCAGCGGCGCGCCGTGGAAACTGGCGCTGCGCCGGTGCGTCTCCGCCCAGCGCAACTCGCAGCCCTCGCCGCCTGCGCCCAGCTGCTTGAGTCGCGCCGCCATGGCGCGGGCCCGGCGCGTGACCGCATCCAGCCCTGGGGTGGCGCCCTCGAGGCCGTCGCAGGCCGCCGCCAGCGCCGCCGCCGCATGTTCCCAATCCGCCAGGCGGTCTTCCATGGCCGGCGGCAACTCGGGCCAGGACACGCGCGGCGCCGCGCTGCCCAGGCCGACGGCGGCCTCGCGCGCCGCCTTCTCCAGCGCATCCACGGCCTGCTCGACAGCGGGCTGCCAGGCGCCCGCCTGCAGCGCCTCGCTGCGCGCGTCGCTCACCAGGCCCATGGCCTGGCGCGTGCCCACGCCGATGGCGAAAAAACGCGCCGCGATCTCGGGCAGCTGGTGCGCTTCGTCCACCACCACCGCATCCGCGCCGGGCAGCAGCTCGCCGAAACCTTCTTCCTTCAGCGCCAGGTCCGCCAGCAGCAGGTGATGGTTGACCACGACGACCTCGGCCTTGAGCGCCTCGCGTCGTGCCTTCACCACGAAGCAGCGCTGGAACTCCGGGCATTCCTGGCCGAGGCAATTGTCCGCGTTCGAGGTGACGCGACCCCACAGGAGCGCGTCCTCGGGAATACCGGGCACCTCTGCGATCTCGCCGCGCGCCGTAGTCGGCAGCCAGGCCTGCAATCGGCCCAGCCAGCGCCCGTCACGCCGACTGGCGGTACCCTCTTCCAGCGCCAGGTTGAAGCGGTGGCGACAGAGATAATTGCTGCGGCCCTTGAGCAGGGCGACGTGCACGGGTCGGCCCAGCGCGCCCGACAGCGCCGGCAGGTCGCGGCGGAACAGCTGGTCCTGCAGCGTCTTGGTGCCGGTCGAGACCACCACCTTGAGCCCGGCCTCGAGCACGGGGGCGAGGTAGGCATAGGTCTTGCCGGTGCCGGTGCCGGCCTCGACCAGCAGCACTTCGCGCGCTTCCAGGGCCGCCGCGACCGCCTCGGCCATGCGCCGCTGGCCCTCGCGCGGCCGGAAACCCGGCAGCGAGCGCGCCAGCGCGCCGTCGGCCTCGAACGCCGCGCCGATGCGCTCGGCCAGGCTCACCGCCCGGCACCGGACTGCTGCAGCAACCGGGTCGCCGCCTCGCGCGCTTTACGATCGACGCTCGCCAGGCTGAGTGCCTTGCGCGCCATGCTCTCCGCCGCGGTGTCCTGGCCAGCCTCCAGGCGCAGGTAACCGAGTTCTATCCAGATCCAGGGATTGGCGCTGTCGATGCGCAGCGCCCGCTCCAGCGTCGAGCCCGCCGCGGCGGCGTTGCCGAGCATCGCCTCGCGGCGCGCCTGCTCCACCAGCGCCTCGCCCGCGGGGTGATAGCTGGGGGCGATCTCCGGCTCCGGCTCGGGCAAGGGCTGCGGCGCTGCACGCGGCTCCGGCACCGCCTCGGGCGGCGGCATCAGCTCGGGCTGGCGCAAGGCCGGTTCTGCCTCGGGCGCGGGCTCGCGCACGTCCGGCGGCGGCAGCTCCTGCACCGGGAACGGGGCGCAGCCGGCCACGAACAGGGGCAGCCATGCCAGCGCCAGCACGCGGCGGCACGCATGAACCCTGCCTGCCCCGCATGACTGCGGGACTACCGTTCGCCCTGGAACAACCTTCGCAACCATTCCATTCCCTTCTCGCCCAGGGTCCCGGCGTCAGGCTCGCAACCCCGCATGGCGTACAACGTCGCATCTTCCGGCACCGGCACGAACACGGTGTCGGCGCAGCTGCCGCGAGCCAGCAGGCCCGAGGCGTAGTCCATCTCGACCTCCACCAGGCCCTCCGCCGCGCCCGGCACGAACCCGGCCGCGCCCAGCCCAGCCATGATATCCGCCCAGATGGGCAAGGCCCCAGTGGCGCCGGTGAGGCCGGTGGGCGCGTTGTCGTCGCGCCCCACCCAGGCCACGGCCAGAGTATCGCTCCCGAAGCCCGCGAACCAACTGTCGCGAAAGTCGCCGGAAGTACCGGTTTTGCCCCCATAGTCGCGCCCGCCGAGGCGGCGCAGCGCGCCGCGTGCGGTGCCGCGCTCGAACACATGGCGCATGGCGTGCTGCAGCTGCACCACCGCTGCGGGGTCGGCCACCGCCTCGATGTCCAGCGGGTAGCGCGACAAGGGCTGGCCGTCCGGGCCGAGCACTGCGCGCACCGAGCGCAGCGGGGCACGGAAGCCGCCCGCGGCGATCGCACCGTAAATCTCCGCCACGGTGAGCGGCGGGTACTCTACCGAGCCGAGCAGCAGCGAGGGATAGGCCGGCGGGGCCGCTTCCCCGGAGAGCCGGGCAAGTCGTGCCGCGACCTTGTCCACGCCCAGTTCGAGGCCCAGGTTGACGGTGGCGAGGTTGAGCGACTCGGCCAGCGCGCGCAGCAGCGACACCGGCCCGCGCGCCTGGTGGTCGAAGTTGTCGGGCCGCCAGGTGTCGCCGTTCTCCAGCGTGACCTCCACTGGCCAGTCCTCCAGTGTCGAGGCCAGGGAGTACTCGCCCGACTCCAGGGCCGCGAGGTATACCGCCGGCTTGACCAGCGAGCCGATCGGACGACGCGCATCCAGCGCGCGGTTGAAGCCGTCGAAATTGCCGTCGGCGCCGCCGACCAGGGCCAGCACCTCGCCGGTGGCCGGGCGCGTCACCACCGCCGCACCCTGCACTGAAGCGGTCGCCTCGCCGCGCCGCCGCAGCTCGGCCACGCCCTCGCTGACCGCAGCCTGGGCGACGCGCTGCGTCAGCGGATCGAGCGTGGTCAGCACCACCAGCCCGGCCGAGTCGAGGTCGGCGTCGCGGTAATCGCGCCTGAGCTGGCGCCGCACCAGGCCGAGGAACGCGGGCTGGTAACCGGGGCCGGCGGTGCTGCTGGAACGCAGGCCGAGCCCCCGTCGCGCGGCCGCCTCGGCCTGCGCCGCGTGGATCACCCCCTGCTCGGCGAGCAATTCGAGTACCAGGTCGCGCCGCTCCCGCACCCGCTCCGGATGCCGCCAGGGATTGTAGTAAGAGGGCCCGCGCACGATGGCCACCAGGGTGGCGACCTCCGCGGTGTCCAGCTCGGCCAGCGGCTTGCCGAAATAAAAGGCCGCGGCGAGCCCGAAACCGTGGATGGCGCGGGTGCCGTCCTGGCCCATGAACACCTCGTTCACGTAGGCGGTGAGGATGTCCTCCTTGTCGTAATGGCGCTCCAGCAGGATGGCCATGAAGGCCTCGGTGATCTTGCGCCCGAGCGTGCGCCGGCTGTCGAGGAAATAGCTTTTCACCAGCTGCTGGGTGAGGGTGCTGCCGCCCTGGCGCACGGCGCCGGCACGCAGGTTCACCATCAGTGCGCGCCCGATGCCCTCCGGGTCGACCCCCAGGTGGCTGCGGAAGCGGCGGTCCTCCACGGCGATCAGCGCGTCTTCCAGCAGCGCCGGCACTTCGCCCGGCGCCAGCACGATGCGGTCTTCGCCGTGCACCGGGAAGATGCTGCCGATGCGCATCGGGTCCATGCGCAGGAACGGCAGGTCGCGACCCTCCAGGTCGCGGATGCGGCCCACGCCGGCGGCCGTGAAGTCCACCTGCGCCACGATGGGCGGCTGCTCGC
The DNA here is from genome assembly GCF_011089885.1 of Thioalkalivibrio sp. XN279. Taxonomy (NCBI): domain Bacteria; kingdom Pseudomonadati; phylum Pseudomonadota; class Gammaproteobacteria; order Chromatiales; family Ectothiorhodospiraceae; genus Thioalkalivibrio; species Thioalkalivibrio sp. XN279. The sequence goes on from NZ_JAANBD010000028.1 coordinate 91,569, forward strand.
CGTCGGCGAAACGGAACGGCCGCGTCATCAGCCGCACGCTGGCGCCTTCGCGCCACCAGAAGCCCGCGCGCGGCGCGCTGCCGTCGGCCTCACGATACCCCTGCGCACGCAGCAGCTCGATGAAGCTGTGGATGCCCAGCGGCAGGCCGGCATAGAGCTCCACCGGCTCGGCGAAGACCTGCGCCGGCTGGTCCCAGCGCCGGCCCTCGAACTGGGTGGTGATGCGCGCGTCCAGCCAGAACAGCCACGCGGCCAGCGCCACCACGCCCGCCAGGCCAAGCCACAGCAGGGCCCGCCCCAGCCGTCGCCACCCGCTGGGCGGCCGGCTGCGCGTCCTGCGGCGCCGCGCCGACGCCGGCTTGCGCTGCGTCTTGCCCGCGGCTCGCGTCGAACCCTTGCGGCCGGACTTGCTCACGGCGCCTCTACCGCCTCGGGGTCCGGCGCGCCCGCAGGGACGGCACGGAACGACACCAGGCCGCGCGTGCCCGGGTCGAGCGGCCCGGCGATGATCCAGCTGATCCGCCTGGCCGCGGCGTCATATTCGACCTCGGCGCCGGGACCGGTGGCGCTGCCGTCGACGTAGTCGAGATCGACGGGGACCGTGCCCACGATGCGCAAGGCCGGGGCCGGGGCGTCGCCCTCGTACTGGAAACGGATGGTGCCGAGGCGTATGGGCGTCACGCCCGGCGGCGGCTTGTCGGTGAGCAGCTCGCCCCGGGCGGTACTGTCATCGGTGCGCGCGGCGCCAGGTTCGGCGTCAGGGTCGACGTCCGCGTCCACGCCGGCCTCAGCAGCGGCGACGGCGGCCGGCACGATCCAGGTCCACTCCACCGCCGACGCCGGCGCCACCAACTCCACGGCCGGCGGCATGGCCGGAACCTCGGCCGGGACCGGCGCGGTGTCGTCGGCCAAAAGGGCCGTGACGGCCCCCTGCGCCGCCAGGCACAGCAGGAAATAAGCAGGGAATCCACGGGAAATTGATCTCACCGGGTTGACTCCGGGCCTACTGAGGGTATATTGTGCATTGCATCAATTGTTGCACCGCACCATGGAACCGAGGTTAAAGACATGATGAACCGAATCGAACAATTTGCCGATAACCTGAAGTCGGAGTCGCGCCTGCTGGCCGACCGCGCGGTGTCCGGGCTGCGGACCGCCGGTCTCGAGACGGCCGGCTTCATCAGCCGGACCAAGGGCCCGGTCGACGCTTTCGCCGACACCGCCTTGAAGCTGAACAAGCAGTCGCACAAGAACATCGAGAAGCTGCTCAAGCAGCAGGTCAAGATGCTCGACACGCTGATCGACGAGAGCGCGAGCCGCATCGAGAAGGTCGCCAAGGCCAAGGACGTGTCCGACCTGAAGGACGTGATCGAAGTCGACTTCTCCGCCTTCGGCATCCAGAAGAAGGCCCCGGCGCGCAGGAAGGCCACCGCCAAGAAGCGCACGACCAAGAAGGCCGCCGCGAAGAAGCGGACCGCCAGCAAGGCGACGGCGAAGAAGCGCACCACGCGCAAGGCGTCGACCCGCAAGGCCAGCGCCAAGAAGGCCGCGGCCAGCAAGCCGGCGAGCGCGCAGGCGGCCTGAGCCCGAAGCGTAAATGACGACACTGCGAGGCCCTCTCCGGAGGGCCTCGTTGCATCTGGAGTTCAATCTTCCTGGATGAAGGTGATGGCCTGGGACGAGCCGGGCTGCACCACCCGGCCGAGGCCGATCACGCCCTCGCCGCTGATCTGCACGCTGTCGCGCCGCACGAAGAGCTCTTCGCCCTTGCGCGTGACGATGAAGGATCCGTTGGTGGACTGGTCCACCAGCAGGAAGCGGTCGCGGCTCATCTCGATGCGGGCGTGCAGGCGCGAGATGAGGTTGCCCTTCACGACCAGGTCGTTTTCCTCGCTGCGGCCCAGCGTCGCCGTCGGTCGCGAGGGATCGACGACCACTTCCTTGCCGAGATAGCGGATGCGCATGCGGCCGCGCGCCTTGTTCTTGTGCTCTTCGCCCCACTTGATGGTGGGCAGCATGCTGGTGATGTCCTCGGACTGCCATAGCGCCTCGTACATCGCCACTTCGCCGCTCTTGCCCTTCAGGGGCGCGAGGTCGATCTGGCGCACGGCCGAGCGCCACTCGGCGCCGAGGTTCGCCACCATGTTCTCGGTGATGAGCACCTGGGCCGCCTTGGCCTGGCTGGTGACGCGGTTGGCGGTGTTCACGGTGGAGCCGAACACGTCGCGCTCCTCGGGAATCACCGGCCCGAAGTCGCAGCCGACGCGGATAGCCAGCGGCGCGCCGCCGCCCGAGACCACCTCGCCCTTGCTGATCGCCACCTGCATGTCGCGCGCGGCATTCATGGCGCCGTCCGCGGTGGGGAACGTCGCCATGACCTCGTCGCCGATGGTCTTCACCACCCGGCCGTTGTAGGTTTCCGTCGCGCGGCGCATGACGTCGATGCAACGGCCCACCGTCTCGCGCGCCTTGAAGTCGCCGAGGACCTCGTAGAGCTCGGTGCTGCCGACTACGTCTGCAAAGAGGACGGCGACTGAATTGTCCCTGGACATGTTCCCTCGTCCCGTGGTGTCCGGCATGCCCGAAGTCGGGCATATCCGCGGCGAGCATACTCGCTGCGCGGCGGCCGGTTCAACTCGTTATGTTAATTAAAGCCCGCGCTCACTGGCCACGCGAGGCGCCCGGCTTCAGCGCCGCCACGTAGACGATCCACGCCGGATCGTTCTCGCCCTGCTCCACCGGCGCGAAATCGCCGCTGGGTTCGCCGTCCTCGTCCTCGCCCTGCCAGTAGACCACGGTACGCGCGAAACCGGCCTCGAGCAGCAGTTCTTGCAGTTCCGGCAGCGTCCACAGGCGCCAGTCGTAGCTGAAAGCTCGGGGCATCTCGGAGCCGTCGGGGAAGCGGAAGTGGATGTAGCAGCGGTAGCGCGCGCTGACCGGGTCGAAGCTGTGCTGGTCCCAGACGTAGGTGAACAGCGAGTACTCCGTCTCCTCTTCCTGCTCGACATAGGCGTCGGCGCCGCCGTAGATGTCGAGCATGAAAACGCCGTCCTCGGCCAGCGCGGCGTATACGGCACGAAAGTAGTCCACCAGCTCGGCGCGGGTCTTGAAGGTCCACCAGCTGAAGTTGAAAGCCACGGCGATGTCGGCCGCACCGTCGGCATTGCTCGCCCCGGGGAGTCCGGCCAGGGACGCGCGGGTGTCGGCCGTGCGCACGTCGCCCTCCACCAGCGCCAGCCGGTCGCGCGCCTTGGGCTTGAGCCTGGCGGCGTGATGCGCCCGGCCCCAGCCCAGCACCTCGTGGTCGATGTCTACTGCCACCGCGCTGCGCTCGCGGCCGCGGCGCACCCAGGCGCAGGCCGCCGCCGCCGTGCCGCAGAAGTCCTCGCGCAGCGCCAGCGCCTTGCGCCCGGTGAGCGCCTTGAAGGACGAGGCGAGGAATTCGATCTCGTGCTCCACGCTTTGCACCGAGGCCTCGTAGAGCTCGTGGCGGTCGGCCAGGTCGGCCATGGTCACGCGCGGCTTTGCCGCGGCATTGTCCCTGGACTTGCCCTTCGGCTTGCCCTTCGACTTGCCCTTCGGCTGCCCCTTGGACTTGCCCTTCGGCTGCCCCTTGGACTTGCCCTGGGACTGCCCCTTTGCCTGGTGTTTTTTCTTTGCCATGTCCGCCGCGCCTGTCCTGAGCGAGCGCGCCATTCTACACAGGCGCAGCCTCGCTCGTGGGCCGTGGCGCGCATGGTGTACCCTTATGCGCCCCCTCACGACCCGGAGCCTTGCCGATGGCCCGCTGCCTTCCTGCCGCCCCCGCCGCGTTGCTGCTGAGCTGCTTTTCTCTCCTGCTGGGCCTTGCCGCACCGGCAGGCGCCGCGGCGCCCAAGCCCGGGCTGCTTAAGGAAGCAAGCCAGCTGCGGGATCGCGCGTTGGCCGACAGCGATGCCTGGCAGCACGCCTGGTCGCTCACCACCGAAGTCGGCCCGCGACCGGCCGGGTCCGCGGGCGATCGTGCGGCCGTGACGTGGGCGCTGACCCGCCTGGCAGAGATCGGCTTCGACGAGATCCGGCCGCAGCCGGTGGAAGTCTCGGCGTGGGAACGCGGCACGGCAGAGGCGCGGATCATCCGGCCGTTCCCCCAGCCGCTGGTCGCGACCGCGCTGGGGCGCAGCGTCGGCACGCCGGAGGCCGGCATCGAGGCGCCGGTGGTGCGTTTCGAGAACCTCGCCGCGCTCGAGGCCGCCAAGCCGGAAGAAGTGCGCGGACGCATCGTGTTCATCGACGAGCGCATGGAGCGAGAGCGCGACGGCAGCGGCTACGGCCCCGCGGTGCAGAAGCGCACCCGCGGCCCGTCGGTCGCGGCCGCGCGCGGCGCGCTGGCGCTCGTGATTCGCTCCGTCGGCACCTCCACGCACCGCTTTGCCCACACCGGCGCGACGCGCTATGAAGAGGGCGTGCGGCCGATCCCCGCCTTCGCCATCTCCAACCCGGACGCCGACCTGCTGACGGCGCAGTTCGCGGCGGGCGAGGAAGTGGAGCTGTACCTTCACTCCAGCGCACGCAACCTGTCGCCGGCCCGCTCGGCCAACGTCATCGCGGACATCCGCGGCGCCGGCAAGCCGGACGAGATCGTCATCATGGGCGCACACCTCGACTCCTGGGACCTCGGCACCGGGGCGCAGGACAACGCCACCGGCGTGGCGATTCTCATGGAGACGGCGCGCTTCATCGCCATGATGCCGCGCCGCCCGGAGCGCACCGTGCGCATCGTGCTTTATGCCAACGAGGAGCGGGGCCTGGACGGGTCGCGCAGCTACACGGCCGCCGCCCTGCAGTCTGAGCAGCGACACGTGATCGGTATCGAGGCCGACGGCGGCGCGGGACTGATCTATCGCTTCGACAGCGGCGTGGACGAGGAGGCCTTCCCGGTGATCGACGCCATGCGCGAGATCCTGGCGCCGCTGGGCATCGAGGGCGGCGACAACAGTGCTACCGGCGGCGCGGATCTTTCCACGTTGCGCGCCGAGGGCATGCCCGTGCTGTCGCTGCGCCACGACGCGAGCGAGTACTTCGACCTGCACCACACCGCCAACGACACCCTCGACAAGGTGGATCCGGAGGCGCTCAAGCAGGCGGTGGCGGCCTATGCGTCGGTGGTGTGGATCGCCGCGAATGTCGCGGGTGATTTCGGCGCGACAGTCCCCGCCGGGGAATAAGTCACTCAAGTTGTGGCCGTCCCGGCCGATCACCCTGGCAGGCCCACTCGGGAGAAGGCGCCTTGCCCGTTGTCTGGCGTGAACGCATGCGCATCGGTCATGAACTGATCGACGCCGACCATCGTTACCTCCTGTCGCTGTTCAATTCCGTCGAGCTGTCTCTGCGCGTGCCGGACACGCTGCGCTACCTGCCGGTGTTCTTCGGACAGTTCCTGGACTATGCGCGCGAGCACTTCGCGCGGGAGGAACAGGTGCAGTTCAAGATGGGATTTCCCGGCTACCTCGAGCACAAGCTGGAGCACCAGCGGATCGCGGCGAAACTGGCCGAGCTGCAGGACCGCATCTCGACCGAGCTCGACGCGATGCCCGAGGACGAGGAAGCCGTCGCTGCGCTGCAGGAGCAACTGCGACCCGAGATCCTCGAACTGGCGCGCACGTGGGTCATCGATCACATCCTGCAGACGGACGGGAAGATGCGCCCCTGGTTTACGCCAGATCCTGCTGCGATTCGGCCCGACTGAGCGCCGCTAGCTAGCGCGCGCCGTCGCTGGCGGGCAGGCTCTCCATCGCGGCACGCACCACCTCGAGCCCGGCGCCCGGGCGGCAGGCCCCCTCCGCCAGCTGCCGCCGCCAGCGCCGCGCGCCCGGTTGGCCGAGATACAGGCCGAGCACATGGCGCGTCATGGCCGACAGCCGCACCCCGCGCTCCAGCTGCCCCGCCATGTACGCCATGAACCGAGTCATGATCTCTTCCCTTTTCGGGGGTCTGACCCCCGTAAGTGCTTGTTCCAGCTGGGTGAGGAACCAGGGGTTGTGGTAGGCCTCGCGGCCGATCATGACGCCGTCGACATGCTCGAGATGCGCGCGTACCGACTCCAGGTCGCGCACGCCGCCGTTCAGGACCACGGTCAACTGCGGAAACTCCTGCTTCAGCCGGTACACGAACTCGTAGCGCAGCGGCGGGATCTCGCGGTTCTCCTTCGGCGACAGCCCGCCGAGGATCGCCTCGCGCGCATGCACCACGAACACCTCGCAGCCCGACTCGGCCACCGTGCCGACGAAGTCGCGCAAAAAACCGTAGTCCTCGAGCTCATCGATGCCGATGCGGCTTTTCACCGTCACCGGCACCTCGACCGCCCCGCGCATCGCCGCCACGCAATCCCGCACCAGCCCCGGCTCCGCCATCAGGCAGGCGCCAAAGCGCCCGGACTGCACCCGGTCGCTCGGGCAACCGACGTTGAGGTTGATCTCTTCATAGCCGTAATCCGCCCCGACCCGCGCCGCCTCCGCCAGCACCTCCGGCTCCGAGCCGCCGAGTTGCAGCGCCACCGGCTGTTCGAAAGGATCGAATCCGAGCAGCCGTTCGCGGTCGCCGTGCCGGATTGCCTGGGCCGTCACCATCTCGGTATAGAGCAACGCACTCGGAGACAGCAGCCGCAGGAAATAGCGGCAGTGCCGGTCGGTCCAGTCCATCATCGGCGCAATGGAAATCATCGGACGGCTGGCTATCGGCATCATCCGCACTCCTGACCGAACCGGGAGAAAAACACCTGGACGTTGCGGTCCTGTGCAATGCCCTCCTCCAATACCCATTGCTTCAGGAAAGGCCAGTCGATCTTGTCGGCCTGAGCCTCGGCCACCATCACCGCCTGCTGCATCGACTGCGGCTCCTGCCAGACGGCCGCGGCAATCAGGCGGTCCATGACCGAGTGCGTGGGAGTGATAAGGCGCACGTTGCCGATTGGCGTCGGCATGAGAGCGCATTCTTCCGGATTAATGTACCGGCTGCCGAAGCTGATCGGCGCAGGCGGAAACTCGAGGTACCAGCGCGTAGATGGATGGGTGAACACCGACATCCGCGGGCGCCCGGAGTGGACAAAACCCAGTGGGGCGAGAGCGCCAGCAAGCTCCCGGACCAATGCACTGGTGACGAAATCCAGGTCCTCGGACATGTACCGGTTGTTGGTGTACAGAGAGACCGCCGCACCACCAGACAGCGTGGCAATGATGCCATGGCGCTCAAGCGCCTCGGACACGATCGCAGCCAGTTCCTGCAGCGAGGTCTTCGCAGTGATCTCCATGCGATTTCTCGTCGTCAGGGCTTGCCGAAGCGGCGGGGACGACGCCGCTCCATGAAATAGCGTTCCAGCGTTTCCGGTGGCAACCGGGCGAGCATTTCCCGAAGAAAGACGCGCAACGCATCCGTTACAGGGCTCGGGCGAAAATAAAACACTCGAGCACCAGCCTCCCGCCGGCTCACCAGCAAACCGACATCCTCGAACTTGCGCAACTGGTTCTGCACCTGGCTCAGAGAAAAGCCGAAGGCCTTCGCCATCTTGGACGCGTAGCCCTGGCCATAATTTTCCAGGTACATCAGGACACGATAAGCCGATTCGCTACCGAACAAGCCTATGAGCGGACCCTCGGAAATTTCTGCTGGCGCCATGACATGTCACCTTGAATTTCGGTGACTTTACCTATCTTTTAGGTTACCTGTCCAGCGCGCGCCGCCTGATCAGCGCCCGCAAGAGCCAGCACACCGTCTGTGGGGGTGCCTGCGGGGTCCGACCCCCGTAACTGCCTGATCTAGCGAGACCGGCACCAGCGAGTCGGGCACTCCGGTCGAGTTCACGAACCTTGCCGGCTCTTTCTCGCGGGTCCTAGACGGCAATGCGTCCGGCAACGTCACGGATGTGTTCGGGCGCCTTGTGGTCATCCCCGATACACCAATCCTTGAAGTCAACAACCCCGGTCTCGGTGCCACCCCTGCGACTGACGACGAAAAAGCTATTTTGGTGGCAAAAGGGGCAGACCAAATCCTGGAACTGCGGCACATTAAGCAATACGTGTACACCAGGGTCACCGACGGCACCCTGGTCGACATCGCGCGCGTCGAGGTCACCGAGGATCGCGAATACCCGACCATCAATTTCGAAGACGGGGGCTCCCTTGATCTCGCCACGGCGTTCGTTGCCGATGTGCGGGTCTCCAGCGACTCGACCCTTCGCTCCAGCCTGGACATCGAGCCGATCCCGTTCACGAGCAACTGTACCGGGAGCAGCCGCTCCGCTTGTGCTGCCGGCGTCTGGGGCGGCCTGTTCCGGCACCAGCAGTCTCCGGGCACGTCCGGTTTCAACGGCTACGTCTTCCCCCCTGGCTCCTATGGCGACATCCTCACGATCTCACAGGGCGGCGCCGCGGCAGGCACGCTGGGTTCGTCTGCTTCCACCTGAACCATCGGGGCTGCTGGCGAACTGGTGATCGACTACGGCGACGGCTGGACCCAGAAGATGGAATTTCTTGACGAGCTCAATGGCGAGTACGGGATTTTTTCCGAATACAACAACTCTGGCTCGGGGGATCGCTATGCGACTTACAGCGTCTACTCCCGCGCAGAGACAAGACCTGTACTGTCTGAGACCGAGGTGCAGAGCCCAGAGGGCAGTTACTTCCAGGGCGAGGTCAACAGCTGGATCCCAGGCAGCTTCCTGGAGAACGGCCTCCACGCGCCTTTCTGTCGCTTTGGTTGGATTTTCCGCGACGGCGGCAGCGGCGGCTTGTTTGAAGCCTTGGAAGGTGAAGACCTTGTGCGGAGATTCGACGGGGTTTCCGAATGCGGACTGATCTACTACATCCTGGGATCCAACTGGCAGCTGACTTCTGGTGGCGCCATCCAGATCGATTACTCCCACTTCGGCCAAACCCGAACCCGAACCTGGTACCCGGCTGCTGAGGCCACGATCGACGGCACTCGAGTGTGGTATGTCTTGATGGTGGAGAATTTTGGCGATGCCAGCGTGCGCATCGCGCCTCGCCTGGATATTCAACGGCAAACACCGTTCCAGACCGACTACTGCGCGAGTTTTGACTTCACCCAGTAAGATTTCTTGCCGCTTGTTTTTTCATTTGACCCCGCCTCATGGCGGGGTCTTTCTTTGCGGCTTTCTCCCATGGGAAGGCCATTTCAAAGTGATGCAAACATGGCGACCGACACGTCATGCACGCTGCCATTCGTGATCAATCCCGGGTTGCCGCTGATGGTGCCATAGTCTAGCGTTAGGGCAACAGCGGCTTACAAGGACCATGCCATGAAATCTAGCAAGCTGATGCTCATTGTCCTGGCGGCATTCTTCGCGACGGCCTGCGCCGTCTCCCCCGACTATCGCGTGGATTACGACCCCTCGGCAGACTTCACGGCCTACCAGACTTTCGGCTTTTTCGACCAGCTCGGCACCGACCAGGCCGGCTACTCCTCCCTCGTCACGCAGCACTTCAAGAACGCTACCCGTCGCGAGATGGAGAAGCTCGGCTACACCTACACCGAGACCAACCCCGACCTGCTGGTTAACTTCAATGCCAGCTCGAGCGACAAGACCGAGGTCCGCACGCGGCAGGTGCCCTCGATGGGCTACGGCATGACCGGCTATTACGGTTACCGCGGCATGCTGTACTCACCGTTCCCGTTGTACGAGACCGAGGTCGAGACCGTGAACTACAAGGTCGGCACGGCCAACATCGACGTGGTCGATGCCGAGCGCAAGGTGCTGGTGTGGGAAGGCCTGGTTGAGGGCCGGCTGACCAAGAAGGCGATGGAGAATCCGCGCGCGGCGATCGACGCCGTGGTGACGGAACTCTTCACGCGCTACCCGACCGCCGCGGGCCAATAACGGGGTCTGACCCCCGAAAGTTATTGAAATTATTAGACGCGGGTCTCCTCGATCAGCATGTCGACCACGGCCATGAGCGCTTCCTTCTGCGCGGCGCCCGCCGCCAGGGCCCGCTCGTAAGTCGCCACCTGGCGGTGCGCGCTGGTGCCGCGCTCGAGAATCTTCCAGGCATGCTCCACCTCGGCGGTGCAGCCCAGCGCCTCGGCGTCCTCGCGAATCAGCTCGATCAGCTCGCCGAGGTTCTCTGCGTGCGGCACGATCGCGCCGCGGCCCAGGTCCACCAGGCCCTCGTCGAAGCTGTAGCGCATGGCGCGCCAGCGATTCTCCATCAGCAGCATGCGCGCGTAGGTGCGCCAGCGCTGGTTGGAGCGGCGCAGCCGGAACAGCATGCGCAGCAGGCAGACGTTGATGGCGGCAATGCACACCGCGTCGTCGATGCGCGTGCACACGTCCATGACGCGCGTCTCCAGCGTCGGGTAGCGCGCGCTCGGGCGCACGTCCCACCAGATCTTGGTGCCGTCCTCGATCAGCCCGGCCTCGACCATGACTTCGATGTGCCGCTCGTACTCGGCCCAGCTGGCGAACGTCTCCGGCATGCCGGTGCGCGGCAGGGCGTCGAACACGGTAAGGCGGAAAGACTTCAGCCCGGTGTTCTCGCCTTCCCAGAACGGCGATGAGCAGGACAGCGCCAGCAGGTGCGGCAGGAAGTACGCGAACTGGCTCATCAGGTCGATGCGCGTCTCCTCGTCCTCGATGCCGACGTGCACGTGCATGCCGCAGATGAGCAGGCGCCGCGCCGTGGCCTGCAGTTCGCGGCCGAGGCTGTCGTAGCGCTCCTTGTCGGTGTGGCGCTGGTCGAGCCAGCGCGCGAAAGGATGGGTCGAGGCGGCGATGGGCGCGCAGCCGTGGCGCTCCGCCACCTTGATGACGCAGTCGCGCATGCGCCCGAGTTCTTCGCGCACCTCGGCGATGCTGCTGCACACCTTGGTGCCGACCTCGATCTGCGCGCGCAGGAACTCGGGGCTGACCTGGCCGCGGGCCTCCATCGCATGCTCACAGTCCTCGATCATCGACTCCGGCATGTCGGTGACGAGGTCGCGCGTCTCCCGGTCGACCAGGAGGTATTCCTCCTCCACGCCGACCGTGAAGCTCGGCTCCTTGTAGGTCATCTCACCCCTCCCCGAATCTCCGGTACAAGTGCTCGTCCGCAAGGATCTGCCCCAGCGTGTCGCCGAGGATGCGCGCCCAGCGCGCGACCCCGTCGGCATGGTCGATGAGGTCCTGGCGGATCTCGATCGACACGTGCGGCAGTCCCCCGCCCTCGGCATGGTGGTCCACGGTGTGATCCGCGGGCGCCTTGCCCGAGTACGGCTCGTTGTCGCCCACCGTGATGCCCTGCGCGCGCAGTGCCTTCATCAGCGGCACGGGAATGCGCGGATCGGTATCCCAGAGGATGCCGATCTGCCACGGGCGACGGACGTTCTTGAAGATCGGGGTGAAACTGTGGATGGCCACGAAGGCCGGCACGATGCCGCGCCGCGCGAAGCTGTCGAGGCGGCGGGCGATGGCGTCGTGGTAGGGATGGAAGAACTGGCGCGCGCGCTCGGCTTTCTGCTCGTCGTCCAGGCCCTGGTTGCCCGGGATGAACTCGCCGTCGCTGACCGCCAGGATCGAGGTCGGGTCATTGAGGCCGCGGTTGCAGTCGACCACCAGGCGCGAATAGCTCGCCAGCACCGCCGGGGCATCGAGCTGCGCGGACAGGCGCTCCGTCACCTCGCCGGCGCCGATGTCGCTGGCAATGTGGCGCCCGAGGGCCAGTTCGTCGAGGCCGAGGTTCTCGAGCGGGGAAGGAATGCGGTTGCTGGCGTGGTCGCAAACCAGCAGCAGCCGGGCGCGCCCATGCGGGTTCATGACGCGGAACGGCCCCGGTTCTCCGGGCCCGATCAGCGGCGTGTGATGGCCGGCCGCCGGGCCGGACTGCGTGACAGCCTGTCCCTCGGCGCCGGGCATGCTGCCCGCAATCCTGCTCATGGACCGAGTTTAACCAAAAGACGGGTCGGCTGGGGACAGTCTCTCAGGCGAGCTTGAGCTGTGGACGGCCGCTGCGCGTAGCCAGGCGGGGGAAGCGCTCCACGGAGGCGGGGGCGGCGATGTGGTAGCCCTGCACGAACTCGACGCCGATCTTCTCCAGCACTTCGAGCGCCTGGCGCGACTCGACGTGCTCCGCGATCATGCGGATGCCCATCGCCTTCCCCACCCGGTGCATGGCGTCGACCATGCACTGGTGCACGTGGTTCGAGTTGATGTTGCGCACGAAGTTACCGTCGATCTTGATGTAATCGACCGGCAGGTTCTGCAGGTAACTGAAGGACGACAGGCCGTTGCCGAAGTCGTCCAGCGAGAATTCGCAGCCGCGCGCCTTGAGCTCGTGCATGAAGTGCGCCGCACGCTCCAGGCGCTGGATGGCGGCTGTCTCGGTGATCTCGAAGCAGATGGTGCCCGGCGCGGGCTGGTACTCGTCGATGGCCTGGATCACGAACTCGAGGAACTTGTCGTCGTTCAGCGAGGTGCCGGAGAGGTTGATGGCGAGCAGGTAGCCTTCCTGGTCGTAGCCCTGCTCCGGCCGGAACGCCAGCGTCTCCAGCGCCTGCCGCACGACCCAGCGGTCTACCACCGGCATCATGTTGTAGCGCTCGGCGGCGGGGATGAAGGCATTCGGCGGCACCATGCGCCCGTTCTCGTCGCGCATGCGCACCAACAGCTCGTAGTGGCCGCGGCGGTCGGGGTTGTCGCCGATCGGCACGATGGGCTGGAAGTACAGCTCGAGGCGGTCGTCGTCGATGGCCCGGGTCACGCGCGACACCCACTGCATCTCGGCATGGCGTTCCGGCGCCGCGCCCTGCTGGTAGACGTGCACGCGGTTGCGGCCCAGGTCCTTGGCGGAGTAACAGGCCACGTCGGCGGCCGAGAGCAGGCTCTCGATGTTGTCGGTGTCGGCGTCTATGGCGACCAGGCCGATGGAGGCGCCGATCTCGAAGGACGCATCCTTGGCCACGAAGCGATAACTGCGGATGGCGGCGCGCATGTCGTCGGCAATCTCGATGGCGCGATCCAGCGAGCACTGCTCCAGCAGCACGCCGAACTCGTCGCCGCCGAGGCGCGCCACGGTATCCGAATTGCGCACCAGGCCGCGAATGAGCGACGTGATCTGTTTCAACAGGTGGTCGCCCGCGGTATGGCCGCAGGTGTCGTTGACCACCTTGAACTGGTCGAGGTCGATGTACAGCAGCACGTGCTCCGCGCCGGACTTCGCCGAGGCCAGCGCGTTCTCCAGCCGCAGCTCGAACTCGCGGCGGTTGATCAGGCCCGTGAGCGAATCGTGCGCCGCGTGGTGCGCCAGCTGGCGGCGCAGCTGCCGCTCCTTGCTGACGTCGTGCACCACCAGCACCGCGCCGGCGAGCCGGCCGCCGCTGTCGCGGATCGGCGCGGCCGAATCCTGGATCGGGATCTCGCGCCCGTCGCGAGAAATGAGCACGGAATGCTGGCCGACTTCCGTCACCCGTCCCTCGCGCAGGGAAACCTCGGCCGGGTTTTCCAGCGAGTGGCCGTGCGTCTCGTGCCGCAGCATGATGATCTCGCGCACCGGCCGGCCGCGCGCGTCGGCCAGCTTCCAGCCGGTCAGGGTCTCGGCCACCGGGTTCAGGTAGTCGACGACGCCTTCGTTATCCGTGGTGATGACGCCGTCGGCGATGGAGTTCAGCGTGACCTGGGCGCGCTCCTTCTCGGCGCGCACCTCGAGCTCGGCGCGCTTGCGCTCGGTGATGTCGGACAGCGTGCCCTCGTGGCCGATGATCTTGCCGTGCTCGTCGTAGATGGTGCGGGCGTTCTCCAGCACCACGATCTCGCGCCCGTCCTTGCGGCGCAGGCGCAGCTCGGCGTTGCGCAGGTTGCCTTCGCGGTTGAGGGCCTCGACGAACACCGCGCGCTCCTCCGGGTCGACGTAGAGCGCGGCGGTGCTGGGCAGTCCCATCAGCTCCGCCTCGGAGTCGTAGCCGAGCATCTGCACCAGGCTCGGGTTGCAGGCGATGAACCGCCCGTCCACCGACACCTGGTAGACGCCGTCGAGCACTTTCTCGAACAGCCCGCGGTAGCGCCGCTCGCTGGCGCGCAGCGCGCGCTCGTCGCGCTTGCGTGCGATGGCGATACCGGCCAGCTGGATGATGCGATCGAACAGGTCGAGGTGATGCATCACCGAGATGCGGCTGTTCTCCAGGTACAGGGCGAAGGCGCCGAGCACGCGGCCGTCCGCGTCGCGGATGGGCGCCGACCAGCAGCCTTCGTAGCCGTAACGCGCAGCCACGGCGCGATGCCCGGCCCACACCGGCGCAGTGCCGATGTCCGCCATGCAGACCGTCTCGTCCAGCGAGCGCGAGGACGTCGACTGGTGCTCCAGCTCGGCGAAGCGGATACGTCCGACGGCCTCGCTGAACCCCTCGGGCACCCCGGGGGCCGTCACCAGTTCCAGCACCTCGGCGCCGTCCTCCAGCACGTAGAAGGCCGGATGCACGCTGGGCACGATGGCCATGATGGTTTCTGCGCCGGTGGCGAGGATCTCCGCCAGCGGGGCATTCGCCGCGATGCGCTCGAGCAGGCCGCGCTCGCCGGAAGACTGCAGCTCGGCGCGCTTGCGCTCGCGGATATCAATGATGGAGCCGCGGATCATGACCTTGCCGTCGAACCGCACCGGCACCAGGCGCACCTCGCAGGGAATGATCTCTCCCCTGGCGTCACGGTGCAGCCATTCGACACAGTCGCCACGCCCGGCCAGGGCGTCGTCGATCACGGCACGCACGGCATCCTCGGAGCGGCGGCCGTCGCCCTGCTCGGGCGGGCTGAACTGGCCCGGGCCGCGCCCGATCAGGCGCGCGCGGCTGGTCTTGAACAGCTTCAGCGCCTTGTCGTTGGCGTCGATGAACTGGCCGTTGACCGGGTCGAGCACCACGATCGCTTCCGGCGCGCTGTCCACCAGCGAGCGGTAGCGGGCCTCGCTCTCGCGCAGGGCGCGCTCGGCCTCGAGCCGTTCGCTGTTGTCGCGCACGGCGAGCACGTAGATCTTGCGCCCTTCGACTTCCGTGGCGCTGGCCACCACGTCGAGCGGGAACTGGCGCCCGTCGGCGCGGCGGCCCTTGCCGGCGCTGGGCGACAAATCGAGCTGGGTGTTCTCGCGCACCCGCGACAGTTCCTTGAGGTAGTCGCCCTCGCGACGCGCGCCGGGCACCTCGATGATCAGGCCGAGGCTCTGGCCGACCAGCTCGTGGGCCTGGCGGCCGAACATGCGCTCGGCGGTGACGTTCATGGAACGGATGCGGCCGAGCGCGTCGACCGAGATGATCCCGTCCTTGATGTTGTCTAGCAGGACCTGCAGGCCGCTGTCGCCTTCGACTTCCAGCCGGGCGACGGCCTTCTTCTCGGCGGCCGCGACGCGGTCCTCGAGCGCCATCAGCTCCTTCTCGTAGCGCCGGTACTGCTGGTGCACGGACTGCACCAGGGCCTCGAGGCGCGCCTTCTCAGGCGCCCCCTGGCCGAGGGCTGCGCGCAGCTGCTGTTGCAGTATCGGATGCATGGAATCCCTTCGTCCGGCGGCTGGACATAATCCAGCCTGGGAGACGAACTATAGAGATTTCAGCAGCATGCAAAGCGTGATTCAGCTCACGCTTTAACAGTCGGAGTGGACCTGTCCGCGCGCTTCCGTTCGTGTTCCTTGAGATAGCGCTTGCGCACGCGGATCGCCGCGGGCGTGATTTCGACCAGCTCGTCGTCGTCGATGAACTCCATCGCCTGCTCCAGGGTGAGGCGGATGGCCGGGCTCAGGTTCAGGTTCTCGTCCTTGCCCGCGGCGCGGATGTTGGTGAGCTGCTTGGCCTTGAGCGGGTTCACCGTGAGGTCGTTGTCGCGGCTGTGGATGCCCACGACCTGGCCCTCGTAGACCTCGTCGCCGGGCGCGGTGAACAGGCGGCCGCGCTCCTGCAGGTTGAACAGCGCATAGGCCAGCGCCTTGCCGGTGCCGTTGGCGATCAGCACACCGTTGGGGCGCTGTGCCAGCGGGCCGGACTTCACCGGCGCGTAGCGGTCGAAGACGTGGTGCAGCAAGCCCGTGCCCGAGGTCATGCTGCGGAACTCGGACTGGAATCCGATCAGGCCGCGGCTCGGAACGCGGTAGTCGAGGCGCACGCGCCCCGCGCCGTCCGGGCGCATGTCCAGCAGTTCGCCGCCGCGCTCGCCGAGCTGCTCCATGGTGGCGCCCTGGTGGCGCGTCTCGACGTCGATGGCGACGTGCTCCCACGGCTCCTCGGTCACGCCCTCCCCCGTCTCGCGCGTGATGACGTGCGGGCGCGAGACGGCGAGCTCGTAGCCTTCGCGGCGCATGGTCTCGAGCAGCACGGACAGGTGCAGCTCGCCGCGACCGGAGACCAGGAAGCGCTCGGGGTCTTCGGTGTCCTCGACGCGCAGGGCGACGTTGTGCACGGCCTCGCGCATGAGGCGCTCGCGCAGCTGGCGGCTGGTGACGAACTTGCCCTCGCGGCCGGCGAAGGGCGAGTCGTTGGTCTCGAAGCTCATCTGGATGGTCGGCTCGTCGACCGTGAGCGGCGGCAACGCCTCGGGCTTCGCCGGGTCGCACAGGGTGTCGGAGATGAGTGGGTGCTCCATGCCGGCGAAGGCGACGATGTCGCCCGCCTCGGCCTCGGGCACTTCCACGCGCTTCAGGCCGAGGAAGGAGTACACCTGCATGACTTTCTCGCTGCGCTTCGTGCCGTCGGCGGCGACCACCGTGACGGGCATGTTGCGCTTGAGGCGGCCACGCTTGATGCGGCCGATGCCGATGGCGCCGACGTAGCTGGAGTAGTCCAGCGCGCTGAGCTGCAGCTGCAGCGGGCCCTCGGGATCGACGTCGGGCGGCGGGCAGCGGCTGACGATGGTTTCGAACAGCGGCTGCATGTCGGCGGCGAGGTGCTCGGGGTCGAAGCCGGCGCGGCCGAGCAGCGCCGAGGCGTAGATGATGGGGAAGTCGAGCTGCTCGTCGCTGGCGCCGAGGCTGTCCATGAGATCAAAGGTCAGCTCGACGGCGCGGTGCGGCTGGGCGCCGTCGCGGTCGACCTTGTTGATGACCACGATCGGCTTCAGGCCGTGGTCGAAGGCCTTGCGCGTGACGAAGCGCGTCTGCGGCATGGGGCCGTCGACGGCGTCGACGAGCAGCAGCACCGAGTCGACCATGGAGAGCACGCGCTCGACCTCGCCGCCGAAGTCGGCGTGGCCGGGCGTGTCGACGATGTTGATGCGGTAGTCGTTCCAGCGGATCGCGGTGTTCTTGGCGAGGATCGTGATGCCGCGCTCGCGCTCCTGCGGGTTGGAATCCATCGCCCGCTCCTGCAGCTCCTCGCGGTCCGCGAGGGTCTGGGACTGCTTCAGCAGCTTGTCCACCAGGGTCGTCTTGCCGTGGTCGACGTGGGCAATAATCGCGATGTTGCGCAGCTTCATAGTTTTTCGGGGGTCTGACCCCCGTAGGTTGTTGATTGAAAAAGAGTATGGGTCAAAAAAAGCCCCTCTGCAGGGGCCTTGCGTGACAGCAAACCGGGCGTTGGCCGTAGCGTAAGCGCGGCGGCGCATTGTACTCGGAATTCGGCCCCGTGCCTTCAATGGCGGTTTTCGCGCGCCCAGGCCGCCCGAATGCCCCCATTTGCGACCTGTTTCACAAATAAAACATATGCTTACCGGGGTCAGACCCCGAAAGGGGTATGATCGCGGCGCTAAAACCACACGGAAGAGTCTCCCCGATGGCCAACGGAATCCTCGTCACCGGCGGTGCCGGTTACATCGGCAGCCATGTCGTGCGCCAGCTCGGCGACGCCGGCGAACGCGTCGTCACCCTGGACAACCTCTCCACCGGGTTCGCCGCGGCCGTGACGCACGGCGAGCTCATCGTCGGCGACACTGGCGACCGCGAGCTGGTGCAGAAAGTCCTCGCCGAGCACGAGATCGACACCATCATGCACTTCGCGGCGCACACCATCGTGCCGGAATCCGTATCCGACCCGCTCAAGTACTACCGCAACAACACCTGCGCCACGCGCAACCTCTTGCAGTGCGCATCCGAAGCCGGCGTGAAGCACATCGTGTTCTCCTCCACCGCCGCGGTGTACGGCATGCCGCCGGGCGGGATCGCCCGCGAGGATTCCCCCAACGCGCCGATCAACCCCTACGGCACCTCCAAGCTCATGAGCGAGTGGATGCTGCGCGACCTGGCCGCGGCGGGCGGCCCGCGCTACGTCGCCCTGCGCTATTTCAACGTTGCGGGGTCAGACCCCGAAGGACGCATCGGCCAGTCGACGCCGCAGGCCACGCTGCTCATCAAGGTCGCCGCCGAAGTCGCCACCGGCAAGCGCGAGGCGCTCACCATCTTCGGCACCGATTACGACACGCCCGACGGCACCGGCGTGCGCGATTACATCCATGTCGAGGACCTCGCCACCGCCCATCTCGACGCCCTCGCCTGGCTGCGCGACGGCGGCGCATCGCAGGTACTCAACTGCGGCTACGGGCACGGCTACAGCGTGCGCGAGGTGGTACAGGCCTTCGAACGGATCACGGGCGAGCCACTACAGGTGCGCGAGGCCGAGCGCCGCGCCGGCGACCCGCCGACCCTGGTCGCCGACGCCCGCCGCATCCGCGAGCTGTTCGGCTGGACGCCGCAGCACGACGACCTGGACCGCATCGTGTCGTCGTCGCTGGCCTGGGAGCGTGCGCCGAAGTACGGGCGTTGAAGCCACAGCCATATACAGAATCCCGACCGTCCCGGCCACCCTGCACGCCCTCAGCCGGGCCTTTCCGATCATGTCGGTAAACTTGACATAACTTCCGGCAGCGGATGCCGCTTACCCAAGGGCATTTGCGCCAAAAAAAAATTAACAATTTTTCTAGGTATTACTCATAACCTACTTATTTAAATGTTTTTTGTTCTCTGTCATCGCGCGCCGAGACCGGGCGCATCACCCTGGCCCCAAGCCTGCGTACGGACCTCCTCGCATAACCCACGTCAATAAATTTGACGCCCTCATCCCACGCCTCGGGCCGCGCCTGAGACCCTGTGTCCAAGCAATTGTTTGAAAACCGGTTTTTTCTCCCTGGCGCGACCAGCAAAGCTGGCATGCGATATGCATCTCTCCTGGTGAGGGCTGGAGTTTCCAATCTCGAATAACAAACGCTCCGACCCGCGGTTAAAGGACAGACCGGAGGGTCACTTCATGAAAACCAGGACGATGATCTTTCAATGCATGCTCGCGGGCGTGGCGCTGCTGCTTTCCGGCCACGCGCTGGGCGCCTTGAGCCCGATCTCATGTGATGGGACGCCAGGCGCGAAGGCCAATACTGAGATGCCCGATTCATGCGCGATCGGGACGCTCAGCAACGATTCCGTCGCCTCCGAGACCAGCGCCGTCAATGGCCTCTTCCAGGGCGCGGGCGACCCGCTCCTGTTCGTCGGCAAATACGACCAGAAGACGGGGTATGACGAAGTGGTGCCGGGCTTCACGCTGAGCGCCGGCATATCTGACGACGAGGACTGGGATTATTTCTTCTCGCTGGTATCCATTTACTCCGGCACGGTCGATTTCGCGCTCATGGTGAAGCAGCCGGACGAGAATAGCCCGCCGTTGAACGAGTATGTGGCCTACTACTGGAGCGGCCTCACCCTCGACATCGAAGGGTTCTACAACAGCTTCAAGGGCGATTACTCCCACATCTCCGCCTTCATCCGCGGCGTGGACGTGCCGGTGAGCGAGCCGGCGCCGTTGGCGCTGCTGGGATTAGGGCTGGTGGGCGTCGCGCTACTGCGTCGTCGAGCCACCTAGGCTCAAGATTCGAGACGAACCACAAGCGCCTCCAGGAAATCCCTGGAGGCGCTTCTCTTTGCCTTTCAATAACTTTCGGGGGTCAGACCCCCCAAACCACCCGATAAATGCAGGAACCGTGACGCGGGTCACGAAAAACCTTTGCTTTTCGGCGCGCCGCTCTGCTACTTTCACCCTCGCTGACAAGGGCAAACCCGCCGAAAGGTGGGGACGCAAAGCCACCGGTCTAAGGGACGAAGTCCTACGACAGCGGGGTTGCCAAGCTGAGGTGCCGCCACACTCCCCTCCCCCCGGCGCCCTCGACTCCCCAGGCAACCCCCTGCACAGACGCCGCCCAAGGACCACGCCTCGAGGCGGTTTGCCCTGTGTCGGTAAGACCCGGCGACGGGATCTGTGAAGACAACAGAAGTAGGGGCCACTGAAAAAGGCAAACTCACCGAAAGGTGAGGACGCAAAGCCACCGGTCTAAGGGACTCCAAATCCTACGATAGCGGGGCTGCCAGGAATCATGGAAAGAATCGGCACACAATTGAGGCTGACACACCGGCAACGGTTCAGCAGCCACTTTCCAAGCCCGGCGCGTTCTCGCCGGCGCAGCACGACGCTACGCCATACGCACTGCACTGCCTCCCGTGAGTTGAACTTTTCCGTGGCCATGTTGCGAAGCGAGGTTTCGCCATGGCTATTCGGACCGAACATGTAAAATCAGCGCTCGGCGCGCTGGCCGTCTCTCTCCTGATGACCGTCGTTGGTTGCGGCGGTGAGGACGGCGGCGGGACTGGCAGCCTCATTTCCTCCGTTGCCAACCCGCCGCCGTCGGGCGTGAACCCCGACGAGATTTACGAGACCCGCGTCACCGGCAGCGTCGGCGATGGGCCGATCGTGGGCGCACGCATGCGGGCCCGCTCCAGCTCCGGGCAGTTGCTGCTGGAGACCGAAAGCAGCTCCACCGCCGATTACGACATCGTCATCAAGGCGCGCGGCAAAGACTACGCGCTGACAATAGAAGCGGACCAGGGCATCGACCTGGTGACCGGCATGGCGCCGGACTTCCGGCTCGTGACCGCGATCTCGCGCCCGAACAACCGCACCGTCAGCAACCTGAACCCCTTCACCACGCTGATCTTCGGCGCCGCCCAACGCGCCGGCGGTCTCAACGACACCAACGTAGCGACGGCCCGAGAGGCCGTGGTCAAGCGCTACGGCTTCGGCCTCGACGCTGCGATCGTCCCGGATCCCGCGGAAACCCCGATTGACGAGAACAACGTCCACGTCATCGTCAAGACCAGCGAAACGCTTGGCGAAATGATACGCCGCACTCGCGACGCCATGGTCGTCACCGGCGCCAACATCGACGGCGACACCGTGGTGGACCGCCTCGCCGCCGACCTGGTCGACGGCTGGATCGACGGCCAGGGCGCCTCGGGCGTCGACGCCCGCACGGCCGCGGTGGCGAACGTGGCGAGCGCCGCCGTGCTGCTGCAGGCCATGACCAATCGGCTGCACGTGTACGGTTACGATGCGACGACGGCGATGGACAGTGCCATCCAGCAGGTGCGTCCCGATACCCCCGCCGCAAACAACAGCGCGAACGTTGCCATCCCCGCCTCCGCCCTCGAGCAGGCGATGCGCTCGCTGCGGGCCGCGAAGGTGCTGAGCGACGACCCGCGTATCGACGAGACCATCGTCGTGCTGCAGGCCGTGGCGCCTGGCGCGCTGCCCGCCGACCTGGCCGCCGCCCTGCCCGCCGAGATCGACACTGTGCTGGAAGTGGCGACGCTCGACGCGGCCTATGCCGACGAGACCCAGCTGAGCGCCATCAATGCCGCCGGCCGCAGCGAAGCCCCAACGAACAATACCGAGCCCGAGCCGGACCCGAACGAGTCCACCGATCCGACCGATCCGGGCGACCCCACGGATCCTGGCGACCCGGCCCCAGAGCCCGACCCGGAACCGGCTCCTGAGCCTGATCCGAATCCGACGCCGGCACCGGCGAACAACCCGCCGACCATCTCCGGCACGCCGGGCACCAGCGTCGAAGTCGGCACGGCATGGAGCTTCCAGCCCACCGCCTCCGACCCGGATGGCGACGCCCTGACTTTCTCGGTGAGCAACAAGCCGGCCTGGCTGAGCTTCGACAGCAACACCGGCCGCCTGTCCGGCACGCCGAGCTCGAGCAACGTCGGCACGCACCTGCACATCATCATCAGCGTCACCGACGGGCAGCAGAGCGTGAGCCTGCCGGCCTTCGACCTGGTGGTGAGCGAGGCCCCGCCGCCGGCGACCGGCTTCGCCAAGCTCAGCTGGACCGCGCCGACCGAGCGCGAAGACGGCACGCCGCTCGAGGGCGTCGGCCACTTCACCATCTATTACGGCACCAGCAGCAGCAACCTCAGCCAGTCGGTGCGCGTCGACGGTTCGCTGACGAGCCACCAGATCGACGACCTGCCGGCCGGCACCTGGTACTTCGCCGTGACGGCGACCGACACCGCCGGCCTGGAAAGCGCCAAGTCGGCCGTGGCGAGCAAGACGATCGGATAACAGGACAACTTCCCAGTTCCGGGAGCAGTGCAACCGCCGCAAGGCGGGTTCCCTTCGACGGGCCGCGCAAGCGGCCCGTTTTTTAATGCACTTACGGGGGTCAGACCCCCGTAAGTGATTGTGACCTATGTCATGTCGAGGGGTCTTACATACGCGAAACGCCCCGCAGCGCCCTGCCGGCGTCCCGAAACGCGGAACCCGCGCAGGACACGTGACGCCCGTCACAAGTCGCGCGCCGGTTTCGTTTCGGTAGCGCGCTCGGGGCCGAATCGGGGCCGTCGGGCAACCTGACAAACGCATTCCGACAGCCGGCTCAAGACCCCGGGAATGCCTGGGTTTTGTGGCTACTCGCCGGTTGGCACGATCCCTGCAGTTCCCTACCCAGAAACCAAATTCATCGGCACGCCCCGAGCCCGAATCAAGCTGGAGACAATGGAAATGAAGAGCCTTCGCACCCTGGGAATCGCCTGCGCACTGACGTTCGCCGCATCGGCCGCACACGCCGCGGTCATCGTGGACCTCAACTCCACCACCACCAACGGCCCGAACGACATCAACAACGGCGTGACGTTCAACACCGCGCTGACTGACATCATCGATGTCACCCAGATCGGTATCCTGGACGGCGGCGCCTACGACGCCTGGAACGCCTGGGGGCGGAACGAGAACTGCAACAACGACGGCATCTGCACCAAGGGCTGGATCAACAACTGGTCCTACTTCATCAACGGCGACACCAGCACCGCCACGCTGGTCTCGGATGGCGTGCGATACGCGACGGCGGCCGCGGCGCTGGCCAACGCGGTGCCGGTCGCACCATTCACCGGCATTTCCAGCATCACGTTCTTCATCTCGGACAGCTATTACAAAGACAACGTCGGTGGGATCTCGCTGAGCGTCGATGTCATGCCGGCCAAGGTGCCGGAGCCGGCCACCCTCGCCCTGCTCGGCGCCGGGCTGCTGGGCTTCGGGCTGCGGCGGCGGAAGAACTGAGGTGGATTGACCCTCGCTTGGGGGAGGGGGCCTGACCCCCGTCGGCGCGAGCCGGCGGGGGTTTTTCTTTGATTTGCGCAAATCCCGCGCAACCCGCTCGATGGCCGTCGGGACGGAACGGCGCTGCCGCCTTTCAGTTTTACATATTCTGACCAAGCTGATCCGTGCGATAGCTCACCAAGACTCTGAACCCGAGCGTCCGAATCTCGACAAATAATCAGGTTAATTCTCCAACCAGCTGTTTCCAAACGATCTACCCGAGCCTAGACAGCCAGTGATCGACGCTATGTACGCAAGAAACAGTTGTTTGACTTCTCCGGCGCTGGTCCAATCCGCGGCTTTTCCACGCCCGACAACCGCTGGAGAACCCCCGAGCCTATGTACCAATCTACAGCCCGGATCTTGCTCTTCCCTGCCCTGCTGCTGGCGCTACTGTCCCTCCTCGCCTGCGACGCCGATATCCTCCCCCCTGAAACCGACCTCGCGACCCACAACCCGACCGGGACGGGCAACGCCACGCTGAGCTGGCAGCCGCCGACCGAGCGCGTGGATGGCTCGCCGCTGACGAAGCTGTCCGGCTACCGGATCCTCTACGGCCAGCAGTCGCGCCGCTACAGCTACAGCATCGAGATCACGAACCCGGGCCTGACGCGCTACTTCATCGACGGCCTGAGTGAGGGGTGGTGGTATTTCGCCATCGTGGCGATTGACAGCCAGGGGCTGGCGAGCGCGGAGTCGGCGGAGGCGAGCACGAGGATCTGAAGCGCCACGGGCCGAGCCCCTCTCGCTCACATCGGCATCAATTCGGCTTCTTGACATTTGCATGCAAAAAGACAAATTGCATGCATCGCTTCTGCCTGCCGCGAGGCCCCGATCATGGCCATGATCACCGTCCGCAACCTGCCCGACGCCGTGCACCGCGCCCTGCGTGCACAGGCGGCACGTCATGGCCGCAGCACGGAGGCCGAAGTCCGGGCCATCCTCGAAGACGCCGTAAAGCCGGGGGTACGGGTCAAGCTGGGCGCCCTGCTCGCCGAGATCGGCCGGGAAGCGGACTTGAGCGAGCGCGAATTCGCCACGCTGGAGGAAGCCCGGGGCCGGGCGCCTGCCACGCCGCTGTCGATCAACTGAGCCGTAATGATCCTGGTCGACACCAACGTCATCTCCGAGCCGTTGCGCAATGCGCCCGAGGCACGTGTCGTCGCGTGGATCGACGCCCAGCCGCTGGAAACACTGTTACGGTCCACGATCACCGTCGCCGAACTGCGCTTCGGCGTGGCTTCGCTGCCCGCAAGCCGACGGCGCGACACCCTGCGCGACAACCTGGAAACTCGAGTCCTGCCGCTGATCGCGGCGACGGCCCTCGCCCATCGCATGATGGTGGCGACGCGCGACACCGCCCCGTTCGAGGCCGCTTGCGTGGCCGTGCTCAATCCCTGGATGGGCTGACCCCGCGACAGAACCCCTCTGGGGATCAATGGCTTTCGGGGGTCAGACCCCCGAACCACCCCGAATCAGTCGAACACGACGGTCTTGTTCTGGCTCACCAGGATCCGGTCGTGAACGTGCATGCGCACGGCGCGCGCCAGCACGGTGCGCTCGAGGTCGCGGCCCATGCGCTTGAGGTCGTCCACTGAGCAGCGATGGCTCACCTGCACGACGTCCTGAGCGATGATCGGCCCGTCGTCGAGCACCTCGGTGACGTAGTGGCTGGTGGCGCCGATCAGCTTCACGCCGCGCTCGTAGGCCTGGCGGTAGGGGTCGCCGCCGGCGAATGCCGGCAGGAAGCTGTGGTGGATGTTGATGATGCGGTTCTCCCAGCCGTGCAGCATGGCCGGCGAGAGCACCTGCATGTAGCGCGCCAGCACCACCAGCTCGACCCCCTCGCGTTCCAGCAGCTCGCGGATCGCCGCCTCCTGCGCTGCCTTGTCGCGATTAACGATCGGCAGATGGTGGAACGTAATACCCGCATGCGCAGCGATCGGCCGCAGCGCGTCGTGGTTGCTGATGATGGCCGGGATCTCGATCGGCAGCTCGCCCGCCTGATAGCGCCACAGCAGATCCTGCAGACAATGCGGCAGCGTGCCCACGAGGATGGCTACGCGCATCGGCTGGCCGTCGAAGCGGACGCGCCAGGACATACGATGCGCCGCCGCCAGCGGGGACCATGCGGCGGCGAAGTTACCCGGCCCGAGGTCGCACTCGGTGAGGTCGAACTCCACCCGCATGAAGAACTCGCCGTGCTCCCGGTCAGTGTGCTGGTCGGCGTCGAGCAGGTTGCCGCCGTGGTCGGAGATGAAGCGCGCCACCGCCGCAACGATGCCGCGGGCGTCGGGGCAGGCGATCAAGAGGCGGGCGGTGGATGGGGCTTCAGTGGGCATGGCATTGAGCTTTTCAATAACTCGCTTCGCTCAGCGCAAAAGAAAAGCCCGGCACAGGGCCGGGCTTTTCAAGTCATAGCGACTCAGCTGGACTGCTTAGGCAACCCGGCGCCGACGCGCCATGCCAAAGCCGACCAGGCCAAGACCCAACAGGGCCAGAGTGCCCGGCTCCGGCACCACAAACGTTCCGTCGGTTATGCTCAAACGCACGACGAGATCATCGTGGTTATCGTCATTCTGGGCGCCACCGTCATCGAGGAACAGGAAAACGGAGGTTCCAGAACGGCGGGCACCATCAGTCGTATCGGTGTCTAAGACGTAATTGTCGTCAAACGTGATAAAGAAGTTCGGATTCGCGTTCAAATCATCATTGTTCGCGCCGTTGCAGAACGAAATAGCGCCCGAATTCACGCTGAAACAGAAGTCCAAAAGCCCCGGACCGGCCAGCGTTGTATCCGACTCAAGCGCATCGCTCGAACCAAGGATGCCATCGGCATCAGCAAATGTCGCCGTTTCACTACCCGTGTGCGTGAAGCTCACATCATCACCGAAGGTGAAGCTGTTGGTGAACCCCGCCTCGGCACCAAAGATCTCAACCGTAATGGTTATCGGTCCGCCGCTGCTGAGGTAAAGGTTGCCGCCGTACCACCCTTGCACCTCTCCAATCCCGTACTGCTCGAGAAAATCGTTGGTTTCGCCAGGCTGGGGGATCGTCCCGGTGTAAAGGGCGGCGCTGGCGGGAGCGGCCGCAAGCGCTACCGTGGCCAGGAGACCGCTGGCGATAATTGATCTAAAAACTTTCATGTTGTCGTCCTCTGGATGGTTAACTTGCGACGATTCAAAGCGCCGTGCCTGAAGTAATGCAAGCCCCATGCCAAGTCCATACAACAGCAATTCGAACAACAGGTTACCACTGCCTCGCCCCATGACGCGAAAGTCCTGGTGCCGGATATGTAAGAGAAACCGACAGCCTTTCCCGTCCATCTTAAGTTATTGGTGCCGGGTGTGTAAGGGAAGCCGACACATCTGCCTCCCTACGCGGCTCAATAGCGAAGTGGTCCACCCAAGGTTGGCGAAGATGGCGCCGACGCCCCTCGCTCATTCGAACGAAAAAAATCAACTGCGGCGACCACTTAGCCTGCGGCGAAGCACTTTTAGACCGTAAAAAAGGCGGTACTCGATCCTAGCGCGTGTCCCTAAACGTACCACCGGGGAACGCAATTCAGTGTAATGCCGGCCGGTCAGGTGTCTGCGATGTCCGGCGCCGCACTCGAAGATCGAATAGCCAATCCCGAGGTCCTGATATCTGACGAGTCGATGTGGATACTGGGCCCGTAGAGGGTGGATCGCGAGCGAGTAGGCGATGGGCACCGTGACGTTCAGTACTCCGGCCCGGCCGACGCCATGCAACGCCGGCCGATACATGTCGATGTTGCCAAGAACGTTTTCAATCACGGCCCTAAGGAAGGGATGGCCCGGCGCACATGCGATAAACCATTGAATATATTCCCCGTCGTCAACATCAGACAACGCGCTGGCCCGCCCCCAGCCTGCCCCGCTCGCCATGCCATCCCATTGCGCGATTAGGAACCTGTCGGCGGGCCCCAGAACTTCATCCAGCGACCGCTTGGTGGAGTTCTTGATGTCCAGGTAGATTCCGCCTTCGGCATACAGCAGGCAGTACCTGAAAAAATCGGCCCTCGCGGCGCCATACTCCGGGTTGATCTGCAGAAACCGCCCCAGGATATCTGGGCCAAAGTGCTTCTCAAGCAAAACGGAAATATCGGAGTCATCGTGCAGCGAATATCGCCAGCCACGGTTGCGTTCCCGGATTATTTTTACGTTCTGTTCTATCTGCGGCGACAGATCATTTTTTGACCTGACGGTCTGATGAATCAGACGAGGAATCCCCGAGCCAAACTCCTTTGGGTCAATCCGATAACGTGTTGGAGCAACATTCAATCTCGGGAGAAACTGCTTGAGCAAGCCGATAATGTTCATCGAGGCGCCAGAAGCGGTGCCGTGATTTTCTCAAGCGGCTCCGAACCGCCGGGCTGATCCCTGGAGGCCCAAAAGCTACACTGGCGCAAGATCGGAAACATGATGGAAATCTCGATGTCGAGGGCCCAGCTGGGATTATGCTAGTGACCACTCGTAAATATCAGCAGAACGGATGATCCCTGAACAACACACCCCACGGAACAGCATCGAAATCGCCGGCCTAGAAATCCAGCACCTTGGTGAAAAAGATGTTATTCAGAATATATTCGCGGCCCTTCACTCTCGTGAGGGCGGCTGGATCGTGACCGCCAACGCCGACATCGCCCGCCAATGCCACCAGCATCCCGACCTTCAACGCATGATCGCGGATGCCGACCTCATCGTCGCAGACGGCATGCCGCTAATCTGGGCGAGCCGAATTTTGAGGCAGCCCCTGCCCGGCCGGGTCTGCGGCTCGAACCTGGTATGGAGCATTGCCGAGCGGGCGGCGCAGGAGAGGTTCTCCCTTTTTCTGCTTGGCGGCGGACAACCAGAAACTGCCTCCAATGCGGCCAGTATCCTGCGGGAGCGATATCCCGGCCTGAACATCGTCGGCACGCACTATCCGCCGTTCGGCTTCGAGTCCAGTTCGGATGAGATGGCGAGATTGCGGGCAGCGCTGGATGCCGCGGCACCGGACGTGGTTTACGTGGCGCTCGGATTCCCAAAGGCCGAGCGGCTGATCCACCACCTCCGTTCCGAATACCCCAAGACGTGGTGGATCGGAGTCGGGATCAGCCTGAGTTTCATAGCCGGCGAAGTCGCACGAGCTCCGGGCTGGATGCAAGGGATCGGGCTGGAATGGCTACATCGGCTGCTGCAGGAACCCGGTCGGCTGGCAAAGAGATATCTTTGGCACGACATCCCGTTCGTAGTCCGGCTGCTGGGCGGAGCCATACGCCAACGCTTGTTGGGACCCCGAGCCGAGTAGGCCGCGGCAATCCGCGGGCCGGTTATGGTTCACCATGCCACGGCCATGTCGAGCTTGATCGCATGGTCGCCGGTGACGGCGTTGCTCCGAGAACGCGCCTCGAACCATTTCCACTGCATCGACACCTGTGGGTTCACGTCCGGGACAACCGATGCAACGACTCGCGACAGGTCGAGGCGCATGTCGAACCGATGCTTCCTCTGGCCGATCTCGGGCAAAAACCACATCGGATCGGCGCTGTGCGACCAGTTGGCGCTCAAGGATACGGCTGGCAGGTGCCGCGTCAACCCAATGTTTGCCGTCCAGTAGACGTCCTCAGCGCTGACATCGGCGCCGGGCTCGTTTAAAGACGCGGCGAGGTCCCAGGAAGGCGCATAACGCATCCCAACCAATGCTTCCGTTTTCCAGTCGCCATGCGTCCTGCGATGGCTCACACGAAATTCGTAGCTGGCATCGATTTCCTGGAGGGTCGCTGCCTCGTTGCCCGGGTCCTGGCCGACGCGCTGGCGACCGAAGTGTTTAGGCGCCGCTGTTAGCTCGGCGCACACATCGCCCAGCTCCATCAGATAACTGGCTTCGTAGTGCAGCGGCGTGTGATCGTCCCCGATGTCGACGCGGCCAGTGAGCAGTGCATCTCTACCAGGGTCGACCAGCAGCAACCCTCCCCTCGACACTGACCTCTACACCGCCCACAAGCTTGGCATTAGTGCATCTAGATGCGCCCAAGGGGTGGGTAGATGCACAGCCGGCCATTAGCGCAGCTGCCGAGAAGGCAGTTACCCGAAATCGCACTGTGAACTGAAGCACGTCCTCTCCCGTCGCGCGCCTGGTGGCTAGGTCGCGGCGGTTTATACCGCCGCGACCATTCCACCCTTTGTCGCATGTACCTGCTAGTGACTTGTTCACATTAACAATCGACGGCGACGAAGCAACAACCCTGGCTCGCGGTGCAGTCCTATAGCTTGCAGACGATCACTCTGAACGGGACATCGGGATCGTCGCGAATGAAGCCGCCGTGGGCCTTTGGGTTATGACATATTTCGTCGATGGAACCGTTCTGTGACGGACTGCGAGATTTCTTGAGCAAGCGATTGAATATACTGAACCGATGTCAATTTCACCCGGAACCCAGGCCCGGCACACGCCGTCCAGGCGCTATGTCCTGATCTCACCCTGCCGCAACGAGGCGCAATACATGCGGCAGACCCTGGACAGCGTCATCGCGCAGTCCGCAGCGCCCACGAAGTGGGTGATTGTGGATGATGGCTCGACTGATGAAACTCCATCGATCCTGGCGGAGTACGCGGCCAAGTACCCCTGGATCCAGGTGGTGACCCGCAAGGACCGCGGACGCCGCGCGGTCGGGCCCGGAGTGATAGAGGCCTTCTACGACGGCTATGCCGCCATCACCCCTCACGACTTCGACTACGTCTGCAAGCTGGACCTCGACCTTCGCCTGCCGCCGCGATACTTCGAGATCCTGATGGAGCGCATGGAAGCCGACGCGCGCATCGCCACCTGCAGCGGCAAGGCCTACATCGAACGCGACGGCGAGCTGCTATTCGAGCGCCACGGCGACGACACGTCTCTCGGCATGACCAAGTTCTACCGGGTAGACCGCTTCGAGGCCATCGGCGGATTCGTACGAGAGGTGATGTGGGACGGGATCGACTGTCACATGTGCCGGATGCACGGCTGGATCGCCTGCAGCTGGGACGGGCCGGAGCTCCGGTTCGTGCACCTGCGGCCGATGGGTTCCAGCCAGCAAGGCATCTACACCGGCCGCATGCGCCATGGTTACGGTCAGTACTTCATGGGCACAGGATTCGTTTACATGCTCGCGAGCGCAGCGTCTCGGCTCAATGAGAAGCCATATGTCCTCGGGAGCTTGGCGATGATGTTGGGCTGGCTGCAAAGCGCCCTCAAGCGCGCGCCGCGTTACGAAAATCTGAAGTTCCGCAGGTTCCTGCGGCGCTATCACTGGCGGGTGTTGACGGCGGGGAAACAACGGGCCATCGAGGAACTTGCCGCCGTCACATCACCCCCTCGAAATCCCTCGCCACCTCCAGGATCGGCCGCCGATTAATCGCGTGCACTTCGCTCAGCACGCTGTCGACGGCCCGCAGATACTTCCGGGACGCAGCCGCAAGTAGGCGATGCTCCATCTGCGCCATACGGTGATTCGGCCGGACATCTGCAACGCCGGGGAAAGCCTGCGGACGTTTCATCCACTGGCGATGAAACACCGTGCCGGTCATGATCTGAAACCGGTTCAGGTTGATGCGGTCGATGCAGTCACGATGCACACGCAAGAAGTCTCGCGTCGTCTCGAGATCCTTAGGCGTCTCTCCCGGATACCCGATGATCATCGTCGTCCGCACACTGATCCCGGCGTCACGCGCGTCCCGAAGACGTGCTGAGGTCACCTCCAAGTCGGTGCCTTTCTTCATCGCGTCCAGAAGACGCTGGCTGCCGCTTTCCAGCCCGGTCGTCAGGCGTACCATCCCGGCCCGCGCCGCCCGCAGCGCCTCGCCGCTAAGGCCGTTAGCGCCCTGGGCGTCGATGTGTACCGCACCGATCCAGCGCGCGCCCGGCACCACGGCCTGGAAACGCTCGATAAGTGCATGCCACAGCTCGAGGTTCGAGTTGAGCTTCAGGTCGGTGAAAGCGAACAGCTTGGTCCCGTAGCGCTCCGACTGGACGCGCAACCCCTCGAGCACGGACTCCGGCGAGCGCGAGCGGTAGGTGCGGCCGGCGGCCGTGACGATATCCGAACAGAACGTACACACGCCCCAACCACAACCTCGCCCGGTGATCACCGGGATGATCCGATTAGGATACCGATCCCAGGGAAAATCCGAAAAATCCGGAAACGGCACCCCATCGAGGTCGCGTCGTGGCGGGGCTATGCCGTCCCTAGGCCCGCCCTCGCCGCGTAGCCACAGCCCCTGGAACTTCGCAAGATCGTCGCCGAGCAGCATTGCCTCCAGGATTGCCGGCACTTCCGTCTCGAGCTCTCCTGCAGCAAGGGCCGTCACACCATTGATCGCCAGCCACTCTAGCGCCACGTTCGGCTGGGTGAACCCGGCGCTGCCGAGCAGCAAAGGTATGCCGCGTCCCCTACATGCGGCTGCCATCGCCTGGCACAAGGGAAGATACATCAGGTAGGTGGAGACCAAGACCGCGTCCACACGAGGTTCCTGGTCGAGCCGTTCCTCGAAAAGCCGGGCGACGCGACGCGTTGCCCGGGCCAACTGGGGAGCAAGCAAGGACGCCACTCCGGCACGGATACGCTTGGCCCAAGGACGCGGTGACACGGCGCAGCGATACCCCAGCCGCGCCGCCAATAGGCTCCATGGGCTGGCCGGCTGCTCACGCACCACCCCGGACACACCGGTCAAGAAGGGCGAGAAGACATCGACGTCCCACCCGGCGCCGCGCAGCACAGCCACAAAGTACCCAACTGAATGGGTCGGGTAGCGGGCAGAGTTATTCAGATCGGCGACCAGCACCCGCCGGCGGCGCTTATGTCCATTCATTGTTTCGCAGGCATCCTTTCCCACAATCGACCAACGCTCAGCTCGTCACTCGCACCGGCCGTCGCGCTCAAGGACCACCCGATGCTCCATTGAGCCTAAGTAAACCGCAACTGGACTCAGTCTGCCAACCCCCGACAATCTGATCGGCACCGGCTTCGAGTCTCGTCCCGCTACTTCGTTTCGTGTACTGGTACAGATCGGGCAAGTGATTGCGCTTTACACTGGAAGTTGCCCGTGCCGGAGGGCTGCGACATATTGGAGAGGCTGCCAGGCGAAGAGATGCCTGTAGATTCGGGGCTCATCCAGCCTTTCGACGAATGCTTCGGGCGCGTAGACGTCGGCCAATGGATGCCACGAGCGGAATCTTGGTAAGTGCGGGGATGGCCCTGGCCAGCAAATCGATGCCGCGCGATGTTTCGATGATCGGACCCCTGAGGTCGCCGTAGTGCACACCCCGCCCGAATACCTTTCGGTGATCGACGCCTTGATCGAGGCCGGAATAAACGAAGCCCCGTTCATTAGCGCTCATTGGGCCGCTATGCGGATGACAATCACGGATGGCGTCGATTTCCAGTGAATACGCGATCGGCCCCGTCAAGCGTAACGTCCCCCCACCAGCCATACCAAGACGGAAAGGCGAGTAGCTATCGATGTTCTGGAGCACGCGGTCGATCACTGCGCGAAGATACGGGTGTCCGGGCACTGTGACGATTACCCATTGCGCGAATTCCCCGTTCGGCAAGTGAGCGACCTCGGGCAGAAACGATCTCAGGAAGGCGTTGGCACTAGGGGTTCTCGAACCCGCCATCATGTGTGGAAAATGTAACAATAAAAATCTGTCTTCGGGGCGAATCGCCGAGTCGAGGGGGCGGTCGCAGGTCGACTTAATGTCGAGATAGACACCGCCCTGTGCGTAGAGGGCCAGATAGCGAAGCAGATCGGATCGTGCCGCATAATATTCCGGACGGATGCGACGATAACGCGAGAGGATCTCCGAGCCGTAGGTCTCTCCGATGAACGCTTCTGCCCGAGGCGAATCCCAGAAGCTATAGATCCAATGCGGATTGGCCGCGCGCAAAGCATCGCGCACGGCGCGTACCGGTGCAGGGATGGCTGCCTCTCCTATCAGGAAATGCTGATGCAGTATGCGCGGGATCGACCCACCCATGGGAACGTCCGGAAGACTGAAGTATTTTCTCCGCATGGTCTTGGCCTGCTACGGTGTCACCTGAAACTAGGCCTCTAGAATTTCCTGGGGCCGTTTGCACTGACAATTTTCGAATAATGCACACTATGTCAGGTAGCCCAGCGGCGAATGTAGCGCAACTACCAAATTTCAATTTTCCGCCTATCCCCCCGAGGCTCAGGAACTGGTTCACAATCAAGCAATCGAGCCAAGGATATACGTCAGACGACTCCATATGCCCTTGATCCAATGGATTCCATCGTCGCGCGAAGTCGAGTCTGATACCCTGCTCCCCGACCCATTGTTCGAAGGCTTTCCATTGTTCGAGGGCTTTCGCGAGAGGCTCGGAGCCGTGGTCCACTCTCACCGATGTCGGTTGGGGGCCGTGCCGAGCATCTGCGCCAAGACCGCTGGAACCTTATAGCCCGTGAGCCGGAAGCCGAATTCAATTGGCGGAATCCCGCGACTCAAGTCATATACTGCCCAGCATACGAAATGGCCCACCACCAAAGTTCGTTTGACGAGATCGGTTGACGGAAGGGTGGAGTGAAAGCCTAGACGTCTGCCAACGTTGCAAAAGTGATCATGGACGCGCACAAAAATACCCCCAACCAAAAGCGAGATCAACGATTGGGCCTTCTCGGTCGAGCAGTGATCATCACGCCTGCAGGAGCCGGTGGCCTTGGGGATCAGGCCATGTTGGATGTAGCCGCTCAAGAATTGATCCAACAAGGTTATAGCGTTTCGCTACTCCCAAATCCCACCTCCATTCGCGCGTCGGTTACGCAGCTTTCGATCAAGGGCGGGATCAAAGAAAAACTAAGGATCGTAGCCACGATGCTGCGGGCCCGCCGTGTCATCGTTATCGGCGCGGATATCATCGACGGCGGATACGGCGCCACGCAGATCCTTCGAAGATTGCGATTAGCCCGTCTCGCCAGCCTGTTTGGCGGTCGTACACGCGTGATCGGCAGCAGTTTTTCGGCCAATCCCAACCCCGATGTCATCGCCTTCATCAAAGAAGCTAATTGGCTTGAGATATTCGCTCGAGAACCGTTGTCGCAACAGCGAATGGAGCAATTTCTTGGGCGTAAAGTGACCATGGTGGCCGACAGCGCATTCCTTCTCCGTCCGGAAATCTCCTGCGATGTGGCCAAAGCTGCCATGTCGTTCATGAGCGAGCAAAAGGCGAAAGGCCGTCGCATAATCTGCCTCAATGCAAGCGGCCTTGTCTTCACGAAAATCGCTCCGGGTGCACTTGAAAGGTTCAGCACCACTATTGCGGATTGGATCGCCCGGACGCCCGATATTGTGCCAATCGTCCTCGCCCATGATCGGCGGCCTGGAAAGGCCGGCGACCTAGAGAGTTGTGATGTGCTTGCCGCTGCAGTTAAGGATAAAGCCCCCGAACGTTGCTATTACGTACGCGAGAATATTTCGGCATGGGATGTGAAGGCGCTCGCCGCACAATTCGATATGGCTTTGGTTTGCAGAATGCACCTAGCCATCGCGTGCCTGGGGCAGAGCGTCCCGCCCCTTTCACTAGTTTCGATGGGCAAATTCGAGGGGCTGATGTTGCACTTCGGGTTGCAAGGCCTCACGCTTGACCCGGCCACCGTCGCAGGCGATATGTCCACGCTGACTGAAGCCCTAAACAACCTGTCCCGCCGTGCACCCGCGCTCCGGGATAAAATTCAGGATGCTTTAGCCGCCGTGCGTGCACTGAGCGAGAAAAATTACGAGCATTTGTGAGGGCGCTAGATCTGAACTATTGCACTAGAGCACGCTAATAGAAGCACTTTGGGAAATCCGTTGAGAGTGATCCGTTGAGAAATCCAGGTGACGGCGGGATTGCCAACGTCGTAAGAGCAGGTTTGTGTGTAGGCTGTGGTGCCTGCTGCGTTGTGCAGCCATCTTTGCGCATGAAACTCAACGAGATAGCGAGTTGGGTGCCGTCTGACACTCCCGGGCATGAATCTGACTCGGTTTGTCCGTTTTCCGATCACACACCAAACGAAGATAAGATCGCACAGGCGAAAGGCTTCGACATGTTCCCCCGTCATGAGAAAAGTCGAACTCCGCACATGACGTACAGACAAATGCCAAAACAAGTTATTACCCTGTTTCTT
Source organism: Thioalkalivibrio sp. XN279 (assembly GCF_011089885.1). Taxonomy (NCBI): domain Bacteria; kingdom Pseudomonadati; phylum Pseudomonadota; class Gammaproteobacteria; order Chromatiales; family Ectothiorhodospiraceae; genus Thioalkalivibrio; species Thioalkalivibrio sp. XN279. Next base: position 127,088 of record NZ_JAANBD010000028.1, read on the forward strand.
TCGACAGGGCTTTGGCACAAGTTAAGAAAGATCGAAAACGGTTTGTATTCGTCGGCGTCCCCTGCCATGTAAAAACACTTAATGCACTGATGCGACAGGATGCAGACGTAAAGAATTTAGCCGTAGCAACCGTCGCAATTTTCTGTGTGACGTCCCCCCAGTTTTCGACGCCATTTTAGAACTGGACTAAGCTGGCTTCTTGGGTCCTCCAACCGGAGATGAGGACATGAAGAAGTCGCGGTTTACGGAAGAGCAGATCATGTACGCCCTGCGCCAGGCCGAGGGCGGCACGCCGGTGGCAGATTTGTGCCGGCAGCTGGGCGTCAGTGAGGCGAGCTTCTACATCTGGAAGAAGAAGTACGCCAAGCTGGACCTGACCGAGCTGCGAGAGTTGCGACAGCTGCGTGACGAGAACGCCCGATTGAAGCACGTGGTGGCGGATCTGGAGCTGGACAAGCACATCCTGAGCGAGGTAGTGCGAAAAAGCTCTGAAGCCGGCCAGGCGCCGTGCGCTGGTCGGCTGGATCAAGGAACGCTACCAGGTGAGCACCCGCAGGGCCTGCCACCTGGCGTAGTTTTCTCGTTCGACGTACAGCCGCAGGAGCCAAGCCAAAGACCAGACGGCCTTGCGGCGACGGATCCGGGAGATCGCTGAGGTCCGACCGCGGTTCGGCTTTCAGCGGCTCCATGTGATGCTCCGGCGGGAGGGCTGGCACGTGAACAAGAAGCGCGTGCGACGCTTGTATCGGCTTGAGGGACTGCAGCTGAGGATGCGGATCCGGCGACGCAAGCACATGTGCCTGCATCGAGGTCCGGTGCCGCAGCCCGCGGCCCCCGGAGAGCGCTGGAGCATGGATTTCGTGCATGATCAGTTGTTCGATGGCCGGCCGTTTCGCATGCTCACGGTGGTCGATCAGTTGAGTCTCGAGAGTCCGCTGATTGAGGTGGATTTCTCGCTGACGGGACAGAGGGTTGCTGCGGCCCTCGAGCGGGTGCTCGGCATGGGCCCAACACCCGTGTCACTGACGGTGGATCACGGGACCGAGTTCACCTCCAAGGCGCTGGAGGAATGGGTCTGGCAACGCGGCATTCAGCTCGACTTCACGCGGCCTGGAAAGCCCACAGATAACGGGCACATAGAGTCGTTTAACGGGCGTTTGCGGGACAAGTGTCTGAATGTGAATCAGATCCTGTCCATCGATGACGCGAAGGCCAAGATCGAGACGTGGCGGCTGGACTACAATCACCACCGGCCACACAGTTCACTCGGGCACCTGACACCGAGCGAATTCATCCAGAGTCGTCAGGAGAAACGGGCCTTGGGGACGCCGGCAGTCCAGTTATAAGTGGCACCAAAACGGGACCAAGGACAGGCTGGTCAGTGAAGAGTCAGATGACTGCGGATCTGTTGACTGTGATTTAGATGATGGAATCCGCGCTTCACACAAGCACGGCCGGCTCAGAGAGGTGCTCACCAGGTAAATCAATCTCCCTCGCGAGCTGACGTCATTCAGCCGAGGACATGGCTCGACCGGGTCGTGGCGACCTGGCCCGTCGGAACCTTTCGCGGAAATAGCCCAGGGCATAAGGCAGCTTCCGAAGGACCGCATAGACGGCATACACAATTGCATCTACCAGGCGCTCTCCGCCTCGAAGCTGCGCCCGAATGATCCTAGCAACGAGAGTCACGGACCCCACGGCCGCCAAGCCCGACAGCCACAAGAAGCGCGTGTCCCAGGTGGCGAGAATCGCGCCGGCAAGAGCTACGGTCGGAACAACCGCGACCCAGACAAAGACGCTCCGGATCTCCTTGCATTGCTGATTGCTCAAGGTATTCGCCAAGACATCGACTTGGATAGCGTCTCCGCGACCTCCCCACACAGCGCGCGTCCACCAATCGCGAAACCCGACCAGCCCCGAGTCGTGGTCCGCCATTGCAATGGGCAAGCGGACGATCCTGTATCCGGCCTGCCGAACACGGGCGCACAGGTCTGCCTCCTCGCCGGTCAGTAGCTCGGCGCGGAATCCACCGGCATCCTGGTAGGCTTGGAGACGGGCCAGGAAAATACCCCCGCTGGCCGACACATCGCCGGTCTGTACTGAACGCCATCGGGCCGCATTGAACCGGTTGTAAACCGATCGTTCCGGGTAGCGCTCCTTCAGCAGCCCACACACGATTCCGACATCGGGGTTTGAATCGAGAAACGCCACTGCGGCTTGAATCCATACTTGCTCGAGGCTGCAGTCGCCATCGAGGAATTGTATGTAGCGCACCGCCTCGAACTCCGCGAGAAGAGTCTCCACGCCTTCCCGCCGCGCGCGTGCTGCCGAAAACGGCACGCTACGATCCAACTCGAGAACATGGACACCAAGTCCACTCGCAATCCGCACGCTGTCGTCCGTGGAGCCCGAATCCACATAGACGACCACTGTGGCTTGAGCTGGAAGAGACCCCAGGGCATCGGTCAGGTTGTCTGCCTCGTTTTGTCCGATCACGACGATCCCAACCGCACTGGGATGACTCATCAATGGGCCATTCCCCCTAGACTCAGCCAACGTTTCGTGACTCCGATGACGATTGGATCGGAAACAACATCGGCGCGCAACGATAAACAGACACCTTCACGCGCTCGTGGGCGCCGACATGTTGCAACAGGTCGCCAACAACACGATCCCAGTCATACTCCACTGGCGCACCGTCGATCAGGGCGGGCCTGCGCTGGCTCGAGCTCTCGACGAAGGGCACGAACACGATGTGACCTGTGCGCCACTTCAGGCCCGGGTCACGCCGCAGCGCGTTGCGCCTCCGGTTCAGCCGCAGCCAACGCTTCAGCCGCGTACCGCCGGACAGGCGTTTCACGGCCTGCAGGAAGCGCTCCCGCAGGCTTGTCGCAAGTGGTACGCGTCCGAGCGGGCAATCACAAAGCGCGGTCACCAGCACACGACATGCTTGCGCCTTGGCGTGCTTGAAGCACCAGCGGCTCTTGCCAAGGACGCACAGCGCGGTGTCCATCGGATAGGCATTCGCGATGACGATATCTGCCTCGGGGTCGGCAACCGTGCCGAAGGCCTGCCGCGCATCCGCAACTGCCGCGCGCAACGCACTCCTGAAGTCGCCACAATGCAGCGCCGCGACCTGCTTGTCCTGGTTGACCAGGCAGTTGATGCTGTAATGCAGCCCAACGAGCTCCGCGAGGTCTTCAAGGTCGCGACGAAACGCCGTGTCGACCTCGCCTCCCCGCTGCACCAAGCCATGCCGACGGTGGATGCGCGAGATGGTCTCGAGTGCAAGAATCCCGATCAGGATCTTCGCACCCCCGCTGAACGAAACCTCGTCATGCGGGTAAACACCACTGATCGCGATCCTCGAGTCGGCCTCGACGAGCGCCTTGTGTATTTTCACCGGGACGCCACTGGGCAACTCGCCGCAGTATTGAAACTGCCTATACTCGCAACAGTCTGGGACAATGACCTCGACATCATAGGGGATCATGCCGAGCTTGCGATCGAGCACCCGCCGGTCATCGAACTCGTGGGTACCGACTGCAACGAGTATCTTGATGTTTGACGGCTCGATCCCGATTTCGACGAGCGCGTCCAGGAGCGGGACCAGGAGTTGGTTCACGGGGGTCGGGCGGGAATGGTCATCGACCACAATCGCGATTTTGCATCGATCCAAAGGCTGATCATGCCCGCCTAGTATCGTACGAACACCGCCAATATGCACCCGGATTTCCTCCTCGCTCAGCGCCCGGCGGGGCTGCATATCATGCACGGTGATATCCCAATGGGCGGGCAAGGCAAGGGTGACGACCGAATCGGAGCACCAGGACCCGGTCTGGAGCGTGACGGACACTGACCTAGGGTTGTGTGGATGCGGCGACACCGGTTCCTTCATCCTTCCGATTTCATTCACAAGCCTCATGATCCAGCCGCGAATTTTCGACGGATGGTCGCAGCGAAATCACGGACATAGTTTGCATACCCGACGACGAACGGCAACGGGTCGGTGACGGAAAAAAGGCCAAAAGCACGCGATCTCCAGAGACCCGCAAGCTCGCGTGCTGCGGCCGACCACTGCCCGCGCCGGGCTCGCTCCACGGCGCCTCGCAACTCGTTGCGCAAGTGCAGCCAGTAGACATCGTCTATCTGTTCCACGACCGCAACCTGCTCGGGCTCCACGCCCGTGAGGTCACGGTAGGCGAGCAAAGCGAAATTGATGCCACTCGCCGCGAACAGGCTGTTGTACCAAGGCAGCCTGGGGTTGATCTCGATGAGATAAAAGTGCCCGTCCGCACTGCTCTGCTTGAACTCCACCGAGGCGAAGCCCGTGTAGCCTACGGACTCAAGCAGGCGCGCAGTCTCCTCGACCAGCGGTGGATTCCAGCGGGTGCGCCCGAATGACATCGTTCCAAACCCCACGGGTTGCTGGTGAAGCTTCTGCACGGTGCAGAACTGCGTCGGCACATCCTTGCCGATGTAGACATTGCACTGGTAAATACCGCTCTCGGGACCGGGGATGATCTCCTGCACCAGGGCGTAGGGCACAAGCTCGGGCCAAGTGTCCAGCACCTTCTCGAGGTCCGCTGGGGCGTGAGCAGTGAAATTCTTCCAGGGAAATGCGACGGTGTAGGAATCGCGCGGCTTGACCAGCGCGGGATAGCCGAATCGGTCCACGAGAGAACGGTCGTCGCTGAACTCGGCCAGGGGCACCAAGGATGGCGCACGGATTCCGCAGCGCACCGCAAGGTCGTGGCTCCCGATCTTATCAGTCACCATGAACAGCGTGTCGTCATCCACGATATTGAGAATGCAGGATTCACTCAACCGGTCCCGGTTCCGCGCGATGAACTCGACAAAAGCATCACTGCTGGCGAACAACGGTACCGGTCCCCGGTCCGGCCTGGACAACGAGATGATCGCGTTAACGAGGCGAGCCTCGTATTCGCCCCCCTTGGGCACCACGATCGCCGATGCATACTTCGAATGGGCGGCCGGCTCAGAACGGTGGGCACATATCACATTGACCAGGATGCCCGCACGCCCTAGCGCTCGCACCTGCCCGAGCCCGTTCACATCACCTCCAAGGACTATGGCGGGACGCAGAGTCATGCGCCGTTACCCTTGAGCGCAGCCGTGTATACCTCGAGCACCGCCACCCCGGCCGCCTCGGCCAGCTGGCGACAGGCCTCGAACTCGGGTGTCACCCGGGTCCGACCGGACGGCAGCTGGACCATCTTAACCGCCACGTTGCCAAACGGCGTGCCGACGATGCCCTGTGACCGCGCCAGTGTGATCCTGCTCACTGCGCTCATCCGCACGCCGATGGTGCTCGTCGACTCGAGGAGCAGGTTCGCAATGTCCTCGACATACGAACGATCCACGAGTATCTCCAGCACATGCCCGGGGCGCCCTTTCTTCATGATGACCGGGTAGATCGTCACGTCCCGCGCACCGTGGTCCAGCAGGTGCGCAACTAGGTCAGCGCCGAGCAATTCGCCCGGCAGGTCATCGAGATTGCAGCGCAACTCCATGATAGTATCCGACCGCGACTCGTTGAACGCCCCGCCGCGGGTCTCGGCCAGGCGCAAGCGCAAGACATTAGGCCGCTCCGCGATATCACGGCACCCGCCGCCATAGGCGGACGCCATGACCGTGTGCGCCGGCCAATCGAACTCCACCCCGAGCTCGGCCAGGATCAGCGCGCCGGTGGGAGTGGTCCACTCTCCACCGATCTTACCCGTCACTGTCGGCATGCCGTGCAACAGCCGCTCCGTCGCGGGTGCCGGCACCGGAAGCCCACCGTGCGAAGCCTGCGTCATCCCGCTGCCCACACAGATCGGCGTGCTGAATGCCGCCCCGACACCCAGCCGCTCAATGCACAGCGCTGCAGCCACGATGTCCATGATGGAGTCCAGTGCGCCAATCTCGTGGAAATGAACCTCCTCGAGGGCGATGCCGTGGACCCCGGCCTCGACGGCGCCCAGCCGCTCGAACATCCGACTCGCACGACCCTTTATTGCCTGATCGAGCGTCGACTGGTCGATCATCTCCAGGATCTCGGCCAGCGAACGGTGCTTATCTGCTCCACCCTCGTCCTCGAGAAAGTCTCCTCCCCAAAGCACTTCGAACCGCCTGCACAGGATGTGCGACCGGCGGGCATCCGAAAAACGGCAATTCACCCCGCGAAGCCCGAGGACTCCCGGCAACGACAGGACCTCCTGCTCGCATCCGGTCAACGCCGAAGCTGCGGCGACAAACATGTCGCCGCTGATCCCGCTGTACGGCTCAACGAGCAGCGCGCGCACGCTCATCCGCTGCCAGTTGATGAAGAATGCGCGCCGCAGAGGCCGCTGCCCCGCAGCCGTTGTCGATGTTGGTGACGGTGACGCCACTCGCGCAACTCGCCAGCGCCGAGTGCAGGGCCGCCCGGCCGCCCTCCGCCACGCCGTAGCCCACGCTCGTCGGAACGGCGATCACGGGCTGGGGGAAAAGGCCGCCGACGACCGACGGCAGCGCGCCCTCGAAACCAGCGAAACAGATGATCACCTGGCAGCGCGCCAGTGACTCCTGGTGTGCAAGCAGGCGATGAATACCTGCCACCCCACAATCCCCGATTTCCTCGGCGGTGCCGCCAAGGAACTCAAACGTGACGATGCTCTCCCGCACCACCGGCAGATCGGAACTGCCGCCGTAAACAAAAGCCACCCTTCCAGGGATCGCCTGCGGCGCGCTGCGAATCATGCGGAAGGTCCTGGAGACTGGATCGTAGATTCCGTCGATCCCGGTGACTTGGCCAGGTTCACATCGCGTGACGAGCATGTTCGCTCCGCGAGCCTCGTGCAGCCGCGCGATCTCGACGAGCTGTGCGGGTGACTTGCCCGCACCGTAGATGATCTCAGGCAGTCCGATACGCTCGGCACGGGCGAAATCGAGGTCGATATCGGCATGAAGCATGGCCTGCATCAGTCGATTCCAATAGCGCGATTCAGCTTGCCTGACACCAGGCCCTCCGGGTCCATTTCCACCTCCGAAAACCCAAAATCGAGAAACGCCCGGCATAGGTCCGGCCACAGTTTCGCCAGATCGTGAATTCGAACCTGCGGGACTTCCACGCGGGCGAGACTGCCGTGATGCCGGACCCTGCAGACCGCGAAGCCTCTCTCGAGCAGCCACCTCTCGGCGGCCTCTATCTGCGCGAGTTTGCCACGGGTCACCGACTCACCGTAAGGGATCCTCGAGCTCAAGCAGGGACTGGCGGGCTTGTCCCAGACCTCAAGACCATTCGCACGGGCCAGCTCGCGGACCAGCGACTTGCCGATTCCGCACTCGAGCAGGGGATGACGGACGGAGTGATGGCGAGCCGCAGCCAGTCCTGGGCGATAGTCGCCCAGGTCGTCCAAGTTTGCGCCACTGCAAATCCACCAGTGCCCAGCCATGGCGGACAAGCCGGCCGCAATGCTCGTGTAAAGAGATGTCTTGCAGTGGTAGCAGCGATCCGGGGGATTGCTCGCGTAGTTCCGATCATCGATCTCGCCGGGATTCACTAGCACCAACGGGATGTCGTGCCGAGAACAAAACCACCGCGCCACGGCGAGGTCGCGGCGCTTGAGACTCGGCGAGTCCCCTGTCCAGGCCGCGCATCGGTCCCGACCCAGCACCTTGCGGGCCCAGAAGGCTACGAGTGCCGAGTCCACCCCCCCTGAAAAGGCTACTGCAACCCTTGTTGCCCCGCCAAACCAGGCGTCAAGCTGTTGCATCACTTCAAGATGGACCTCAGGACGCGACATCGAATTCTCTGCCGGAGGGAGTCATACTCCGGACGAAGATGACCGAACAGAGCGCCGCCTAACGCCAAGAATCCCAGTCAAATATGTAACCTGCATACAGTAATTTGAACGCGGAACCAAGACATTTGGCAAAATGGCCCGGTCCTGCGGCGACACTCCAAGGCTCTTCCGGGATGTCAAGCGTAACCCATGCCGACGAGGCCGAGAAGTGTGAGGGTCGTGGGACTTGGCACCGGGGTGACCGTCATGCTATTGATTTCAATTACTGTGGATTGGTTCAAATAGATGCCGCTCGTGTTCGTGGTCTCCATGAACAGCCTCATTCCACCCATTGGGCTTCATAAATTCATTCTGGCAATTCCAACTGGTTGGTAAAATGTATAGGGCACTGTTTGACACACTCACCCTACTTTCCTTGTCGTCGGCATCCGGCCTACAAGGATCGAATGTTGCAAGAGACAAACCGCCCTGATTGAACGCTTCTCAAATAACACGCACTGGCCACCATAGAGAACTCACTAATGCCATGATCAGTCTACGTCGAACTCTAGAGCAAGCTCGGATGAGAATTCGCCGGCCACAGACATCAATGGTATTTGCGACTCGCGGAGGGTGGCTTCATATCGCCAAGTCCACCAGCCGTCACGGCACAGCCTAAACCAATCCGTGCCCACGAGGGGCGGTTCACAATCTAGTCATCTGGAACTGATGCATGCATGGAAAATACGCAACTTGGACGAAATTAATACCCGCTTACCTCTACCGTCAGGTAGTCCGGCAGAGGATCAAAAACCTCGTGGAGTGGCCAGTGGCGCCGTGCCCAGGAGAGGGATGCACAATAATAATTGGGATGTGTTCACGACTGCCAAACGTCCTGCTCGGAAATCTTCGACTTTTGGCCAAACTAAATTGGCCCGACTTGACTAAAGTCATTGTGGTCGTTGATGGGCCTGCGGGATGCATCGACCCTGCCATCGAATCCCAAGCGACAGCAGTATTGTCGGGGACCCCGTTGAAGTTCTTTTATTACTCTGCGCGTCAATCTGCCATCGCCGAAAAACTATGTCTTCCCTATCTGTATTCGTGGCTATCTTGGAGTATTGGAATAAGCCATGCCACCACGCGCCATATCCTGTTACATGACTATGATGCGCTACTTCTCGATAATTCCATTACAAACCGCTTCTCACTATTCAAAGAATCCAAAGCGAAGGTGCAGGGAATTTCATGGTACAACGTTAATGGGATTTGCAGGGACGACCGACTTGCAACCACGTTTGAAGCATTTGTGGATTTGGAATGGCTTCTGGGATTCCCTCCAATAAAAATGTTCAATCAGATCGGTTACAAGAGCGGACACACACGAGACTACGATACGCTCCTAGAACTTCAACACAAACATCTTGAACCCGAGAAGCGCGCAATCGTACCAATGAACGAAGAGTCCTTGGTGCACCCGACGCAGATGATTCATCAATACACCATGTTTCGGCGCGACCCACATAAAGCGATGCCCTGTGGCTCGTTACCGATGATTCCGTTTTTCGAATGGCTATCCGGCGCAGACTCTGCAATTCGCGCCGTTACCCAAAGAATTAATTCGTCAGCCAATCCCGCAGCGGTCGACTTTTTCGGTGATGGACGCATGCTCAATTTCAGCTTGCTCCACATTGACTCCGTCGACTGGAACTTAAAGCAAATGGTTAGGGTGTGCGCTCGCCTGAAGATTGCCCCGTACAAGCCCCTAATCGATTACGGGCATAGTTTATATCGCTTGGTTTCCGCACCAAACGACCGTATCTGGCGAGGCGACTTCACCGAAGAACAGCGACGCTGGATCAATGCCGTAATGCCCCGATCTGCATAATTGATTTTGCCACATGAAGATTTTGTTCGTAACCTACCATATGCCTTTTCCACACGTAGCTGGAAGTATGCAACGCACAGCTTTGCTTATCGATGCTTTAAGGCGTAATCACCAGGTCGATATTTTCCTGCTTCGCGGTCGTGGGCAGGCTGAGTTTCTTGCAGACAACGGATACCATGTAGCAGGATTTTCACCTTTACCGGAATTCCCGCTTTGGAAGAAAGCACTTGATCGGATGTTTAAGCACATAGAATATGAATACCGATCGAACCACAGAATCTTCAGCGCCCTAAAACAAGTCTTCGATGGAGGTGGATATGACCTCGTTATTGGACGCTATCTCAAGGCCAGCGAAGTTGCCGGGGTGTCATCGCTTGCCCCCTCTCTGATTGATCTTGACGATTTGGACACGTCAGTGTTGGCGAATCGCCTTTCGTCGCCAGGCACTCCTCGTTGGCAACGACCTTTAGTCCGCTGGAAACTTCGGCAGCTGCAGGTCGAGTTCGATAAGTGGGTGAACCGCTATACCAGGTGCTGGGTTTCTAGCGAAAACGACTTGGCTCTGTTGAAACGCGATGGTGTAGACGTAGTCCCCAATATCGCGTGGCAGATGGATCCAAGGCCACCATATCAGCCATCGCCCGATACCAAGCAACTCTTATGGGTTGGTTCGTTTAACCACCCTGTCAATCTGGCGGGCCTAAATCGTTTCATAGAGCAATGCTGGCCGGCAATTCATCAAGCCGAGCCAACAGCCGAGCTTTGTGTTGTCGGCTCGTCATTACCAAAAACACATCATAAAAAGTGGTCGAGAATCCCCGGCATCAACGTCTTGGGATTTGTCGAGAACCTCGATAGACATTATATGGAATCAACGTGTTCGATCGTACCGCTTTGGGATGGGGCGGGCACAAAGATTAAAGTCATCGAAAGCCTTTCCTATGGTCGGACTGCCTTAGTCACTGCTCATTCTGCCCGGGGTTATGAGAACACACTTAAACACAATGAATCTTTATGGGTGGCAAATAATGAGCAAGATCTCATCGAGGGAGCCCTGTTATTGCTGAACGGGAGAGATTTGCGGCACATGCTTGAGAAGAACGGCAGGTCCATCGTTGAACAACTGCATAATATGTCAGCTTTCCAACGGCAGGTTGATGCTTCAATTGCTAGATTTCAATAAACTTTTTGACTTGACTGCAATTGCTCGCCAGCCCTCTTCGGACTCTTGACGTCAGGGGCGGTCTTGGTTGATTGGACAGCGTATCGGGGAAGATAAGTGAGCGTCATCGGTCGTCACGATTGAGGCCGCTTCCCTCAGCCCGCTGGTCTGGAAGTAAACCTCATCCTGGGCCCGGCTGCCAAGCGACTGGTGCGTCCGGCAGGTGTTGTAGAAGGCGAAGTATTTCTCAGGCGGGTCAGAGCTCGCCGTTTCGGAGGCCTGCCGGTAGTTGCCGCGCTCGAAGGTATATCGGTTTGACTGTGGGGACAGAGCCAGCGAGCCGTCACCGAAATGTTTGGGATACTGGCGCAGTTTGCGCTTGATGACATATGCAAGGCGCTCGCCAGCCGGCAATACGCAGCCCAAGTATCCCTACGGGGCGCTGTCGAGCCCCGACACGGATTCCTGAACGATGTTGTCCTCGGGGTTGGCGACTTGCTTCAACTCTTCAAGCCGAGCGATCAACTCCGCTGGAGATTCCACGAACTTGGCCGTTCCGCGAATGGCGGAGCGTCCGGCATGCGCCCAGCGCGGCTTGAGGATTACGGGGTGGATCTCCCGATGGCGTTCACCCGACGCGACCAGGGCGACATTAGCGAATGCGGATACCGAAATTTCGCATGCCTGAGCAGCTTCGCACTGCGCCTGCTTCTACAGGATCGTCTCGAGCGACTGCAGGGGCGCCGTCAACGAATGAAAATCAAAGTCTCCCGATTCTGCCCGGCGAGCGATATAGGGTTGCCAGTCGTCGGCAGAACCAAGCTGGACGGGCACGATTCCACCAGCCCGCAGCTTTTGGAGAACGGCATCCATCGCGCTTCCCCCCCGGGATCTGCTCACTCGCTTGTCACGGCAGCTCGATGTGCCGCGCCTAACGGCTGTGAAAGGTCGGTCCGGGTCTGGCGTCGATCCTGAGAACCCGCACACCGCATCGACCGAAGCTGCGCGCATAGCTCAGACCGTTGACTGCGGCGCCGAGGATCACTCCCGGTGACAGAGTTCCCTCGGAGAGATAAGACATCAGTGAATCCGACTGAGAATAAGAGAATGGTCAATCGTAGGCTTTCATTTGGGTATTCCGTTACGGCATTCGGTGTGGATGCACGCCCGGTCGTCGGGAAATCGAACCCCGAGTCTCTGCTTTAGGTCGCCCTTCATGCGCCACCGCATGTTGGTACCGCCCGGCGAGCGCACCGGCCACCAGCCAGAAAATCGGATTGCGGAAATCATTTGGTATCAGGTAGATAAGTGACAGCGCCATAATCATGGCAAGCGCGGCGGTGGCGGGCTCCACAGAGCCTGGACTGCGCCGCTCCAATCGCCAGATCATCAAGAGAGGCAGCGCCATGAGGCCGAACTGGGCGATGTACCCAAACCAGCCATAGGTACCGATCACAATCACCCAGGCCCCGTCGGTCACGCTCAAATCCGCACCCGTCCTTTCATCATAAAGACGGTTGCGTCCCCACCCCCCCCATCCGACGAGGGGCTTCTCCTGCGCCCGCGCAAAGAGCGCATCTTCATGCCCAAACCGAAATTGCAGGGATTCGGCACGGCGAGGATCTATTTCGGCTGCGACATTCACAATGGTTTCTATAGGGAATAGGTCGGCGCCGCGCAACAAGGGAAACGTGAGGAAAGTCAACGCGACCAGCGCCGACACAAGCATCTGCTTGCGGACTTTAAACAACAAGACCACGGGCAAGAACAGCAAGGCCAGCATTTCCGCGGCCAAATTACGGGAAAGAAAGAGCGCCAGCCCGATCCACAATGTCGTGACGACCCATGGAAATCTGCCAAATCGCGTCTTTGCCGCCTCCCGCCATCGCTCGGAGGCCGCAACCATCGCCGTCGCCAGAAACAACCCGACGGCGAGGCCGTGCTCGAGGAACACGATGGGACGAAAGCCCCCGCCCCGTATGTGTTGTACCCAGCTGTGCTGAAAGAATCCATATATCCATATGTGAAGCCGGGGACTCATCCGAACCTCAAAAAGAACCAGGAACGCGTAGAGCGCACCGGATATCGCGAGCGCAGTGACCAGGTAGCGGTGCTGGTCCACAGCCGCCAGGAACCTCATGCCAAGCAAAAAAGGCACAAGTGCGATGAATAGATTGACCGACATCGACACGCCGTCATAGGGTCGTAATCCCGCGATGAACCGGGGACCCGCCATCACGCTATCGCCGTTCTGCAGAACTGTCAGGAAAGGAGAAAGTAGCACCGCGAGGAAAAAAATGAAGAAAACCCGAGTACCAGTTGCCCCGTTGGACAGGCCAGGCGCCTTCGATGAACGAGAATTTCCCTCAGGCCCTAGGGCGGAACGCTTCGCGCGGCCGTTAATGGTCGGCTTTTTTTGTGTCCGCTTTACAAGTGTGAAGCATAAAACAAGGGCCACGAGAGCCGTTACCGAGGCTTTGTCCAAGGGCGGCACCATCGGAAGGTCAACTGCGACCCCTGATGGAAGCAGTAAGTAGCCGCCGAGAATAGAAAGTATGAGTGCCTTATATGGCGGTAGTGCCTTAAAAAAGGCCAACATGGCTAAAGGCCAAGCAAAGAGCACTAGGAATGCAAAGGAATTCGGCATTTGGCGCAACGATGGCTACGTGGGGCGACCGAACACAGGATACCCAAGTTGGCACCGGAGACAACCGGAGCGTGTCACAGATTCGCCGATGTGTCGGCAGTTCCGGGAGCTAAAGAAATTCTGCTTGTGAGCCGTTGTTCCAATGTTAACTGCTCATCACGAACCGGCTGCCAAACTGGACGGCCAGATGGGCTTTGGCAGCACGCCATTCTTTCGGTGGCCTTTCCCACTTGGCGATGATGTTCCTGAGCGCCAGGAAGATCAGCTTGGTGGCGGCCTCATCGCTCGGGAAGTGTCTCTTGTTGCGCACAGCCTTGCGAACCTGGCTATGCAGCGATTCGATCGCCTTGCTGGTGTAGAGGATTTTCCTGGCCTCCGAGAGGGCGAAAAACGGGATCACCTGCGGCCAGCGACGCCGCCATCTAGCGACGTTGGCGGCCTTGTAGATCGTTCATCACGCGAGGCCAGAATTTGGCGCCCTCGGTCTGCTCCAGCCATAGGCCGAGCACGTCCTTCTCGCGGTCGCCGAGGATACCGATGGCCAGATAAACCGCCTTGTTGCGAACCAGACCCTCGTCGCGGACCTTCACCCTGAGCGCATCGAAGTAGACCACCGCGTAGGTCGACTGCAGCGGCCGGTTCTCCAAACGGTCAGCCAGTTGTACGGTCGAAAAGGGGGCCACTCCACAGCAACTGGAAATATTTTAACGGAAGGATACCTTCGCTTCCCAAACGCGACGAAGCGCTGGAAGCGACCATGAATACCCTCACATCGACGCGCTGCATTTCAACATATTAATTTGAAACACCGAATCCCTCGCGCACGTAAGAGTTAAAGGCATTAGCCGTAAAACGAGTTTGCCAATTTGAGCGCGACTGACCCAATGCTCGGAGAACGAATGCTCCCGCATCTCCAGAAAGACCTAACGAACTCATATAGGTCTCTACTGTCCGCCCAGCATCAGGATATGCCTGTTGAGCAAAAGTAGCTCCGACCTCACCACTCTTAGTAATCCAGCCTGCTAACGTGTCGCCCGGCGTAAACAGCCCCGAGCTTGAAGTACTGTAATAATTATTACCGGAGTAAGAAAAGCCGGACAATCGCGCATCACCCTCAACCCAACCTTGGTAAAAAATTATGTCGGTCGCTCCCGAAACGAACTGAAATTCATTATCCCTGACGACTAGATTTGCCACATCGGTAAGAGCTGAACTAATGAAGACCCCATAAGTAGGCTGGTTGGTTGCGCTACGAAAACCGTACATTATGTTCTCCGCAATCTCGATGTTCCGGGCGATATAGGTCTGCTCAGTGCCCGCAATGTACACACCGAGAAACTCCCCGATTCCCCGAGGATCAGTCCATACATTTCCGACAATTTGCCCGCCGTCGATATTAATCATCTGGATCAGATTCGATCCGTTAGTGTTCGGCGTGCCCTGAGTAAATACATTTCTGACAATCTCAGCCGACTGAATCGAGTTGCCACTTCCACCTCGCCCGCCCACTATGAGGCGATCAACTTGGAGGAATAGATTATTTTCTATACGGCCGCCAGCGCGGAAATCTGCTGATTCTCTTTCTCCGCGAAAGAAAATATTACCGCGCAAAACTAAGTTTGGAAGACGGCTTGGGCCAGTGTAATCGCCAGGATTTAGATACAAGAACCTCCCGAACCTACTCTGGTCCGGGTAAGTGCGTTGGAACGGCTCAGAGAATACATTTTCTTCGAATAACAGCTTATCTGTAGCGGCAGCATAAAATTGCCCATCGTGCGCTTGCCCACCAATGAATATTGATCGCCTAATGACGATATTCTGTAAGCTACCGCCTTGTATGATATTGACTTGGTTATCAACCTTTATGTCCTCTACGAGAATATGGCTCGATGTGCCGCGAATATCTATGGCGCGGTCAGCCACAAGCCAGTCATTGGCGAAAAAATGCAAGCCAGAAATAATAATGAAGCTGGTATCGTCGTTGTCAAAGGAAACGCCTGAGTCGTTTCGCAGCCGGGGCCTTTTACCCGAGCCATAAGAAGCTATGATATGACGCTCTTCGCTCGAACGCCCAGCGGGCGCACGCCCGCCATCACCCGTTGACCAACGCTCATTAGTCCATTCATCACCACGTTTTAACAGCAGGACATCGGGATACCCTGCACGCATCTCTGAGTTTGCGGCGAGAATTGTCTTAAAGGGCTTTATCTGTTTGTTAGGCTGAAACATCCCGTTTTGGTCAAAAGACAAATCGGAAACGCCATAGACTAACCCCGTAGCGTCATCCCCAAGGCTCTCGGAAACAAACACCACGCGTGCGTCCTCGTAACCCGAGGCAATCACCGCTTGGAAGTCGGTCCAGCCGTTTTCATCGAGCGGGAGCCCAGTAAAATCGTGGATCAGCCGGTGGGGCTCGTTATCGATGGCGGTCAGGGCAGGGGCCTTCGGAGGCGACTGTGCCAACACGCCGCCACAGGCTAGAGTCAAGGCTGTTGTCACCATGCCAATATGAAACAGCCTCAAAGGGTGAGTGAGATAGAAAGACCAGCGAGATTTGCTTGTTTCATTGGCAGGGCGGCTGAAGGACATTAGAGGAACTCCTAGATAACACGATTCGGCCAATAACTTGGATCATATGATCGATCTTAGGGTCCCACAATAGCGGTAACACTAGATTGTAAAATGTGGAGCAGGTCACAATGTCGGACTCGCCTGATCAGGCCCGCCGTTACTTAGAGGGACTCCAGCCGTTTTGCAGCCACCGCTCTTGGCTCAAGTGGAATGACCCAGTAATTTCCAAGTCTAATCTTGCGGGAGAGACACCAATGAGCGTTGTGATGTACGAAGAGATCAAGCGTTGGACGGCGCGGCGCAAGTCGGCGCTAGTGCTGGAAATCGTCCAGGGGAAGACGACCATCGCCGAGGCGGGCCGGCAGTTCGATCTGACGCCCTGAGAGATCGAAAGCTGGGCCGAAGAAGGCAAGCGCGGCATGGAGAAAGAGCTCAAGCCGCGGCTGGAGGATTTGCGTGAGCAGTACGAGCGCTAGCTCAAGGATCTGCAGGAAGCGTATGGCGAAGCAATATTGGAGCTGCGCGCACGAGAAAAATTGGCGTCCCCTGCTGGGCAAGGACGAGAGCTGATCCTCTCGATCCAGCAGGGATTGCAGGCAGAGGGCTTTACGGTCTCCGTTAGCCAGCTGTGTCGCTGGTTCGGTGCGCCTCGTCCGACGTTGTATTACCGGCCGACCAAGGCGCTGCCAAAGGTGCGGCCTGAGTTGGCTGGCCGCACACGGCCACGCATCGAGGCGTCGCCGTCGATGGCGACGGCGCCCAACCAGCGCTGGGCCACGGTTTTGCGTCGGGTCTGGGGCGGCCGGGACGGCTGGCTGATGCTGACACTGGTGATCGACCGCCATAGCCGGGAGCTGCTTGGCTGGCAGCTTTCCAAAAGCGGCAAGGCCACGACAGCGGCCGGCCTTGGGGCAAGCGCTTTTATCGGTCGCCACGGCAGCCGGGGACGCGTCCAGACGCAGTTCCTGCTGCGCTCTGGTAAATGGCGTGGTCTTCACCAGCCAGCATTGCACGCGGCTGGTCCGCAGCTATGGATTGAAACAGTAGTTCATTACGCCGCATCGCTCGCAGCAGAACGGCCTGGTCGAGCGCGTCATCCGGATGTTGGAGGAGCAATGCGTGCATCGTCACCGCTTTGACACCCAGCAGCATGCAATGCGGGTCATAGCTGACTGGATCCAGTTGTATAACCACCGGCGCCCTCACCAGGCACTCGGAATGAAAACCCCCTGCTCAAGCGTATGGTCTAGCAGCGTAACCTGCGCAGAAACCGCTGGGCCATTCAGTACGGCCAATCTCATCAAATTTTCTCAGAGCAGAATCCATGTCAACACGGCGTTATTTAAATCCCTCAAATCTGCTGTTTGGATATCCCTAAACTAAGCACCAAAACGGCGAACTATCTTCCCAGGAATCCCGACCACGGTACAGCCATCTGGGACATCGTCCAACACCACAGCGTTTGCACCGATTCTTACATGATCTCCGATCTTGATACCGCCGAGTATTTTTGCACCAGCACCAACGTCAACATGGCCACCTATAGTAGGCACGCCATCTTTCTTTCCGCCACACCCTAAAGTTACTTGCTGGAATATCAGGCAGTTGACGCCAATTACACAATTGGGATGGACAACGACCCCATTCGGATGAGTGAGCCGTAGACCACCGCCAATACGGGTGTTTGCTGGAATGTCCGCCCCGGTGACGGCAGACCAAAATCGGTGCCTTAATGTAGCGAAACGTTTGAAAACCGCCGCCAAAATCCCCCTTTTTTTTGCATAACGTTGATAACTACGGATTGATGCAATCAAGCGTTTGTCTGGCTCCCAATAGCGTCCGGCTCTCTCACGACTCCAGTCCGGTTGGGTAGCGGAAACCTGCCGACGGACTGCAGCAACCTCAGGGGACACTGATCCTATAGATAAATCTTGATCTTTGTTCCGGTTCATCTAAATTAATCTCATGGGACTTCCCGCGGTATGGTCAGGTGGCCCCGAAATGTGATGAGTGACGCCTCTTGGAATTCTTCAACGGATCAAGTAAATATCACGAGGATACTTTTTCGAGTACGCGTTAAGAAGCGAACAGAGCTGACTCTTAGCGCGCACGGTTGTTGCATGTTTTCCAAAAAGCCAAGCTAGGATACCGATTTTCCAGCGAAAGACGTTCTAAATGCTCAGCCATATCCTCAAATTTCCATACCGCGTCTGGAACCGAGTCATCTGGGCCTATCGGGGCCGTTTCCAAAGTGACCATCACGTATTTGTCCGCAACGGTCCTTACCCGGTCGAGACTCGCCCCGAGATTAAATTTTTCCGCTTTGCGCACTTCGCGGACGTTCCGGCATTTGTGCGAGAGGCAATTGTAGAGAATCAAGGACACGGGGCACTCGAAACCGACGCTCGGGAATTGAAAGATCACTCGCTCATGTGGGTCGCGATGTTCGACGATACCGTAGCTGGCGTATTGCATTCACGTCGAGGAAAGCATTTTCTCAACTGGTTCGTGCCGCTCCGGGACGAAGATATTGTCTTTTTCCGCGTCCGCACTTACCCACAATTCCGTGGACGGGGCATCTGTCCGTCGATGTACCGCTACATCATGCACCAGGAACTTCCTGACGACGCCCGAGCATTCGCCGATTGTGCGATCTACAATAAGTCATCGCGACGAAGCTTGGAAAAAGCCGGCTTCCAGACAATCGCCATCGCTAAACCTATCACGCGCGAATGGGCCCTAAAGGGAAAGACCGATTCCAGAGTTCGCTGAACGCTGCAATCCATTATCCCAAGAGCGTTTTGTAGTCCAGTTGATCTCTTGGATGGCTACAGCATTCCCAAACCGCATGGGCTTGCACCTTGCATGGAGCCGGCTCGACACCAGCAGCCCGGGCAACTTCGCACTACCTCGAAAGAACACCCTGTTGAACAGCGACGCTGTCCCCGCCATGACGCGCAATAAGGCCCAGGGCACCGGAACAATGCGAGCGCCCTGCCCCGCTTCCTCCCGGAACTGCTTCAAATAAGCCCAGTGTGTCGGCAGATCGTCGTCCACAAGATTCAGCGTAAGCCCATCTGGTGAGCCACCATGGTCCACGGCCAGCGCTACAGCCTCGGCGCAATTCTCGACATAGCACAGTGGAACCGTACTGAAGGGGGCGGTGCAAACCCACCAGCGATCATTGACAGGAAACCCCACCCGCCCATTCCAAAGATTGTCCCGCCCGAAAATAACCCCGGGCCGCAGCACGACCAGGGACCATTCATTCGCCGCAGCAGCACGCCGCACGAGTTGTTCCTGTAGTAACTTGGTCCGGCAATACTCGTCGCGGACTTCCGGATCCTGCGCTAACGGGGAGTCCTCCGCGATCCGGCTCCTCGCCGGCCGGCGCAGGTATTCGTAGACGGAAAAGGAACTGATGAGGACGATTCTATTAACTCGCGCCTCGTGCATTCGATCGATGAGGTTTTCCGTGGCTATCACGGTCCCGCCCAACTGATCGTAGAAGTCCCCGCTCTTGGCGGCCGCCAGGTGCGCCACGCAGTCCATGCCGATGCACAGATTTTGCAAACTCTCGCGCGACCTGAGATCGCCGCGATAAACCTCAATCGAAGACTGCTCCAACCAATCCTCGGGCACGGATGACCCGGGCCGGACCATGGCACGCACCGTGTGACCGCGCGCAACCAGGGCGCTGACGACGTAGCGCCCCAGGAACCCCCCTGCTCCCGTCACCAGCACCTTCACAGCCTATTCTCCTCAGCCAGTAGCCGGTCGATCAGTCGACTCGTCCGGTCCATCTGCTGGTATGTAACCGGCAGCTCATTGCCACTGCGCAAGGACTGGTACGTCTCCGCCAGGAACGCCTGCAAGCCCTCGTATGCGGTGCGGTTGCGGATCTTTTTCCAGATGCTGCCGAAACCCGCACCGACGAGACTACCGGCGTTCGCCATGGCATTCATCAGCGGAGACAGGTGCTGGCCGCCCGGGCGTTGTTTCACCAGCATGACCGTGGGATGGAATAATTCTGCGCTCGCCACTCCTTGTGAGCCTCGCAGGGTTATGGAGAAGCCATCGGGCCACTGGTGAGCGGAGAACCTGATCCGGCCGTGGGCCGGACCCGAGAGCACGAGCGCGTCTAGGGCATCGTATTTGAAAAGATCCCCACCACCATGATTCCGCCACGCCGCGGCAATCTCCATCGCATCACGCTCATCCACCGGCAGGAAGTTAAGCAAAAGGTAGGCGAGGTGAGAAATGAACTCATGCACCACGCCCGCCGGCAGGCAGTGGCTCGGATGCGGGAGGTTCTGGTCGGCGTAGCGCCCCCCGCCGCGGATGCCAAGGACCATCCGGACTTCGACTTCCTCGAGTGTTCCGATCTCACCCTGCGCGACAATGGCCTCGAGCCTGCGAATCGGCGCGTTGAATCGGTAATTATGGTTCTCGACCAGCCTGAGACTTCTGGACTGTGCCAGGTCCCACAGGTCGTTGAAGCCCTCGTTGGACAGGGCAATAGGTTTTTCGACGATGACGTGACATCCCCGCTCCAGGCAGTCCCGCACGATCCGATCGTGCGTGGCGGGTGGCGTAAGGACGTGCACCACATCAACCTCGTCCTGCTCGAGCATAGCGCGGTAGTCCGTGTGCCATCCGGCCACCCCAAACCGCCCGGCAGTGTACTCGGCCAACGCTGGCGAGAGATCACAGATTCCCTGCAACCGGACATCCCCAGCCTGTTGCAGTCCAAGCAGATGCTGTTCGGCGATCTTGCCGCCCCCGATCAGGGCCACGCGAGGTCGGGGCAATGGCCTGAAGTTGCCGGTGGAATCACCCAAGCCAATCTCCTGTTCAACCATAGCGGCGTCGGCGCTCCTGCTCTTTCAGCCAGCGGCCGGGCGCCTGGAGCAGCGGCCGCAGCGCGGATTGCCGTGCCCATGCCTCTGAGCGCGTGCGCAGTTCATGAATACTGTTGATGATCGAAGGCCGCGTTGCGATCCCTTCTGCCACGGGAATCGATCCGGACATGAAATTTTCCTTGTATGGCGCCATGCCCTTACCTAGGTCTATATGGGCGAGGCCATCCTCGCACGCATGCTGGATCATGTGCACCAGCAGGATCAGCCCCGGGGCATATTGGCGGAACTCGTCATCATAGGCGGGGAACCAGGAATGCCACACGGTGCGGGAGCGCATGGCAAAGTGCACGGCAGCCAGCCTGTCACCAACGTATAGAGCGGACAGCGTGCCGCCAAACTCTTGGCTGTCCTGTTCATGGATACGCTTTATCAGCTCAACCGTCCAGGGCAGCGCGAAAAAGTCTACTACACCTGTTGCCTGGCACTGCTCACGTTTCCAGCGCACCATGGCGTCGAACACGGTCGGTTCACGCGTATTGGAGACGTAACGGATCGGCCCACGCTCCCTCTCCAGCTTGCGCATGCGCCGAAGCGTGTCCTGAAGGTGCTTGCGCTGGCTCTTCGTCCTGTCCGCCTCGTAGGCCTCGTACCCGTCGATAGTCTCGATGATCGGCGAGGGGTCGACCTGCCGTATATAGGGCTTCCACTCCCCCTGCCCGGCCACCAGGTGATCGAATTCCCAACGCACCAGGCCAGAACCGCGCAATAAATCCAGCACCGTCCATTCCGCATCTCGCTCGACAACCACGCCGTGATGGTCCGACAGTTTCAGTCCCGCAGGGCGACCGACACCTCCACGGCCATAATGAAAAGGGAAGAAGCCCACAACGCGGCCATAGTCCTCGAGCAGACAGATTCTCAGGTCGTCGCGGACGGCCGCGAGGGCCTGCGCAAACTCTGGACGGAAGTATGGACTCGCAAAGATCGTGCCTGTCGCCTGGATCGCGCTCCAACGTGATGCCAGTGCGTTATCCAGCTCCCGTGTGAGGATAACCGTGTACTTCATCGGGTAGAAACCCAGCGGCTCACCATGGCATTGTCTCGTGTAGCCCAAGACGCCGCCCTGCCCTAATGACGAGGTTGCGTAAAGTCGGCATGGACCATGCGACCTGGGTAGCGGTGGAACGTACAGACGCCAAGGGGCCATAGTACTTCCACATGGTGACAGGCCAGCGGAAATGCTCCGGTGCTATGCGGGTCTTGAAGCGAGTCAGGCCACCGGTGCTCGTTTCGGAAATTCCCAGCAGGTCATAGAACCGGCAGCCGTGGTCGCGCGCCCACTGCATGGCCTTAAAATGCAGCAGGTACCCGGCCATGAGCTTGCGGACATCGTCGCTCCGATCGACGCCGCCCCATCCGTACAACATATGCTCACCGACGACAGTGTTGAAAAGCGCGGCGACCGGACGGTTGTCATGATACGCAACGAACTGCTGCACGCGCCCAGACGGTCCGAACACATCCAGCAGGTACTCGAAGTACGCCCGATCGAACATCCCGAATCCCTTGTGCGCCGCGCTCATCGAATACAGAGCATAGAACTCGTCCAATGAGTCCCGGCTGCCAGTTCTTACTTCGACCCCCAAGCGTCGGGCGAGGCGAATATTGTATCGTCCCTTCGGTTTCATCCGGGCCAGCACATCTTGATCAGAGCCGGAGACCTCGATCCGCGAAGTCAAGTGCTCGCCCCACCAGTCTGTCCGTGACTCGAAGCCTTTGGCAACCAGCACTTCTCGAGCAGCATGCTGCTGCGCAAAGGTCTCGACACGGAGTATCGAGATCCGATGCTCACGAGCAAAACCGTCGAGTTGGTCCATCACCTGGGCCAGCAGGCCGGCATCGTCGTTCAGGCTCAACGGGCCGCGCTGCACGATGCCGATACGGCCTATCGGCGTGCTTCGCCACATTACCTGCGCGCCGCCGACGACCTCTCCACCCTGCTTCAGGATGACCCGGTCGGAATCGTAACCGTATGCAGACCGCAGCTGCCCGTACAGGCTGGATTGTTCGTGGTGACCGAAGGGATGCCGGCCAAGAAATGCGTCCCACGCGGCTTCCCGTCCGCCCTTGGGTCGCGACAGGTCGACATCGCGAGAGGGAGCTTTGTTGGCCGCTGCCGTCGTCATTGACACAGGCTAATCGATGATCGCATCGGGTGGTCTGGAATCCGGTCACAATACTTGAAGCCGGCGCTCCAGCGCGGCCTCGTCCATCGCCTGGTGGACCGGGAAGCACACCAGGCGCTCCCAGAGGCGCATCGCAGGGCCGTCCTCGGCCACGACGCTTTCCGGCATTGTCGGCCACGAGTGAATGTCCACGCCCTTGCGGTGACCCCGCTCGAACCAGCGACGGCTTTCCTCGGCTGATTGCGACAGCGCAGGATAAACCAGCGGCATGGACCCAGGCTCGAGCTGCGGGAAAAGCGGCTTGAGCCCTTGCGTCTCGCCCCATTTCTCCCATCTGCGGTAGATGCGCTGCCGCACGATTCTCACTTCGTCGATATTTTGTTTCTCCAGCAAGTGCTGTGTCGCCTGGCTCATGCCGTAGTCGAATCGCAGAGCCGGCTCGCGGAAAGTATCCGGGATGTGGTAACCGGGCGGCGGCCCCGCACGGCGTTGCTGCTCACGCCACCGGCGTAGGTGACGGACCAGTGTTCGCGCGACGGGAAGCCGCTCGGCGGCTTGCCGAAGCGACATCTTCAGGTGGCGACCAGACTTGCCAGGCAATCTCAGCCCGGAGAGGTCTACCGAACAGGTGCCCCCCAGGTAAAGCCAGGCGCCGTTCTCCAACGGGAAAGACTTGCGCGGCGCACTGATCCCGGCCTCGCCGAAAGTACCCAGCAATCGCCCCGAATACTCGGCACCATGACCATGGGCATTGTCCTCGATCAGCATGAGGCCGTGAGTTTCTGTAAAAGCAATACAGCGCTCCATCGGCTGCGGCTGTCCAAAATAGTGCAGTACCAGCAGAGCCCGCGTGCCGCCGGTGATCAGGTGCGGAAGCTGATCCCATTCCGGCACGAGACCCAGCCCCACCGGATAATAGACCGGCGTCACACCGAGCTGGTCCATGGGTTCGACCAGCGATTCGCAAAGGAAGTCGGGCACGAGGACTTCATCGCCATGCGTGAATCCGAGCGCTTTGAGGCCATATTTTAGGGCTGTCCTGGCGTAGGCGAATGGATACGGACTGGCGATGCTGGTCGCCAGCAGTTCACCACCCGGCCGTATACCCGACCTGCCCGGATGACGGTCGAACCGGATGTCGAGTTCGCTCGGATCGCCTAATCCACGCATCGACCGCGATCCTCCGGCTGCGCCGGCTGTTTGAGTATTGGCGCACGCCATCTCAGTCCGAGATTTGGATAAGGACGTCCGCGAAGCCGCTCGATCAGGGCGCGCAGGCTCATCGCACACAGCTCGCCAAGCTCCGCAGCAACCGCGGGCACCCGGCCATGATGCTTTACGAGGTAATAAAATCGACTCTCGAAAAAATGCTTGGCGATGGCTCCCTGGACCAGGCTTTCACCAGTAACTCCGGCCGACGCGCCAGCGACGTGTCGGCACGTCGCCTCGCCCACCGTCCAGATCTCCCAATCGGCCTCGGCGGCACGTTTACACAAGTCCGTTTCTTCGAAATAGAGGAAAAAACGCGGATCGAATCCGCGGAGCTCATCGATCATCGGGCGGCGGATCAACATGATGGAGCCGCAGATCCAGTTAGTGCGCATCGGCGATTCACCCGGCTCCACGGATCTCATTCTCGGGCCAGCAAGCCTCGGCAGAATGGGTTTGAGCATGATGCTCACGGGGGTGAGCATGGCTCCTGACAGCTGCAAGCGTCCGGACCCCTCCACGACCGCCGGCCCGCATAAACCGGCCTTCTCGTGGGCGTCCATGAACCTGACCAACGTGTCGAGCGCCTCCACCTCGACGACCGCATCTGGGTTCATCACCAGCAGATACGGCGTATTCGCCCGCTCGAAGCCGAGGTTGCAACCACGTCCGTAGCCGAGATTCCCTCCGCTGTGGACCAGCGTCGCCCATGGATGATTGCGCGCCACCTGCTCCGGCGTGCCATCGCTGCTGGCATTGTCCACTACGATCGCTTCGAGCATGCCGGCTTCGTAGCCAAGCCGCAACGCCCTTAAAGCCGCGTCAATGGTATCGGATGACTCGTAGGTCACGATGACCGCAGTCACCCTGGGGGCTGCTTCGCTCAACGACCCAGCCTCCGCCAAGCGCCACGGTTGGCAGGATCGAGGGACATCTGGAATCGCGACAAATCCGCCTGGGCCGCAATGCGGGGCAAATACAAGGGATCATGGGCAGCGGTAACGAAAGGACCGCCAGCACCGCTGCCAAACGCGGCCTCGATCCCGAGTTCGGGCAAGAGGGCACGGAGTGCGCCCGAATTGCGCCCGTAACAAAAGGAAAAATAGCGTGGCGCGCTGCCGGTCATCTCTTCGATACGCCCCTTGCAGACGGCAAGCTCGTCACGCGCCGCGTCGAGAGATACCGTCGTCAGGTCCGTGTGCTCGACGGTGTGGCCGCCCAGGCTGAAAGGGGCCGTGCCAGTCAGCTCATTGACCTCGTCCCAGGTCAGCGTGAGGCGCGGCGGCACAGCAGAGGGTCTCAGCTGATTCAGTAGATCTCTCAGCTTGCGGCGCCGCTCATCCGGACCAGCCACAAGCAGGTCCTCGCATACTGCCTGGTAGGCCTGCTCGCGACTTGCGGGATCCTCGAGCGAATACTCTCGCGTCACCCTCTCTCCCCAGTGGAGCAAGACGACGCTGCGGTGCTGAAACGCCGTGTAGGCCTGGTCCACCCACTGTGTTTCACCGCGGTCGATGTAGCCGGTCGGCAGGAACAGCGTGGCTGGCAGGCCGAATCGTTGCAGGATGGGTGCCGCCACCGTGAGGTTGTCCCGGTAGCCGTCGTCGAAGGTGATTACGATCGTCCCCTCCTCGACGTCACCGCCGTCCCTGAGGATTTCCACGAGCCGCGCCAGGGAGATGACCTTCCGGTGCTCGGCAAGCCACTTCATTTGTTGCTCGAAGACGTCGGCAGCGACATGATTACTCGGATCGATCCAGGCAGCCTCCTCGCGATCGGCCACACTGTGATACATGAGAACGATCGCCCCGGCCTGCCCACGAGAACGACCGGTCATGGCCATGACCCCGGTGCGCCAGGCAATGTGCTGCAGGCCGGGCCCAAAACGACGCCGGAGCATTGACTTTATACCCATCTTATGGCGCTCCATCGAGAGTTACGGTGGATACGCATGGAAAGTCGGAGGTTCATCGCAAACATGTGAACTGGGTGCTATCTCTTGCGATCCTGCTAGGCGAAGTTACCTAGTGTAGTTTGTTGAGGCTTTCTCGACGATACATATGTCACAATCCTGCCCATTTTCTGCTTTGCGATAAGGTCGCAACCCCCCATGCCGGACGATCCAGTGAGCGAGAAAGCACCGGAAGAACTTCGCCTTGCCTATCTTTGCGGCGAGTACCCTCGGGCGACCGATGGGTTCATCCAGCGCGAGGTCGCCACTTTGCGAGGTGACGGCATCCACGTCCGCACGATCTCAGTGCGGCGGCCGCCGACACGCGAACGCGCGCTCGGCCCGGCCCAAAACGAAGCCGAGAGCACCCTCTACCTGTTGCCGGCGAGTCCCTGGCGCTTACTGGTGGCGCACGGGCGTAGCCTGTTCTCTTCGCCCCTGCGCTATGTGCGGTCTCTGGCGCTGGCGCTGGTGGTGCGACCACCGGGGCTGCGCGCCATCGTCTACCAGTGCTTTTACTTTGCCGAGGCCGGACTCGTCGCCGAAATCATGCGGCGGGAGCGCCTCCAGCACCTGCACAACCATGCCCCGGATGCCAGCGGCTTTGTCGCCATGATCGCCGCCGAAATGGCGGGTTTCACGTACAGCATGACTCTGCACGGCTTCGGCATCCTTTCGGAACCCACGCGCTGGCGCCTGCGTGAGAAGATTGAGCGCGCGCTGTTCACGATATGCATCAGCTGGCAGGCGCGCAGCCAAGCTATGATTTCCTGCGACACGGATGTGTGGAGCAGGCTGCATGTCGTGCATTGCGGCGTGGAGCCGGGTCCGGATCCGAGGCCGGCAAGCGCCACCAGCGGTTCGGGCGCTCGCCTCATCTTCGTCGGGCGCCTGGACCCAGTCAAAGGATTGCCTATTCTACTGGAGGCGTTCGCCCGATTGGTGGCAACCCGTCCCGACAGCCGGCTCGACATCGTCGGCGACGGCCCCCAACGCGAGGAACTGGAGAGCAGCGTCGCGCGCGACGGCCTCGGTGATCGCGTGACCTTCCACGGCTACCTAGAGCCGTCGGCCGTGCGCGACCTCCTCGTCAGGGCCGATGTGTTCGTAATGTCCAGCCTCTCAGAAGGGATCCCCGTGGTGTTGATGGAAGCCATGATCGCCGGGGTGCCCGTAGTAGCCCCACGCATCACCGGTATCCCGGAACTGGTCCAAGATGAGCGCACGGGGCTGTTGTTCACGCCGGGCAACCCTGCTGAGATGGCACAGGCAATGCTGCGGCTGCTAAGCGACACTGCTTTGCGGCAAACCCTGGTTGCGCAGGGCTGGGAGTTCGTTGCGGAAGAGTTCAACCTCACCAGAGAGACGCAGCGGCTCGAGGCCGTCATCCGGGCACGTCTCTCCGGCGCGGAGGCGCCGATAAGGCCAGCCGCCGCCGCGCCAGAGCGGAGTCGAAAAACTTAAAGCCCGCGTTCACGCGAGACTTGGCAGGCTCACCAAGGTAACGTCACCCTGGAGTCGATCCCGTTATGCTCCCGCTGCCTCTGCATAATTGCATCCAACCATGATCGGGCCGAAGCGAGAGTAGCAGAATTTGGTGCAAGGGCCTCAGCGATTCGACTTGCAAATTGTTCAGTCCTTATTACGTTTGGCTGACAAGCAAATACGTGGCTTGCAAGCAAATGGCCAAGCATCGCTCCGTAGGCTTCGGAGGGAAGCACTCGGAATCGCCAACGCCTGGCACATTCCAGATCGAGACGGTAAAGTTCGCCGGAGGCCGTTACGCCGAAGTTGTTCAGCTTATTGTCGACATCCAACGTACCGCTACGCACCATCCGTAGAGTATTGGAGATCACTTCCTCCTCAAGCCAGCGGACAGCGTCCTCGTCGGCCCGCTTAACGCTGCATTTCAAGTAGTCCAGCGCGTCGGTAACACGCCCCAGATCCTGTACGGCGATCAACTCATACGGGCCGCTGTTTCCCCATCCTGCTCGGTATGCGAAAGGCTCGGGGACGCGCACTCCGGAGACATGCAGGTAGCGATGCACCCGCCACTCACGCCGGGTATTGCTCATCCAAGCCAAGCGCTTCAAGCGATCTGGGCCGCCATTCAGTATCCAGGTCTTGACAATGACCGATTGGCCTGCAACGAAAGGCAATCGCAGGATCACGCCGCGGCCGCCACCGCGTTGGTGCACTACAGTAGCGTCGCTCCGGAGTTCCCCCCTATCCAGGTAATTCCGGACCACCGCCTCCAGGCGCGCCAGTTCCGTGCGCGTCACCGCCATGTCGAGCGCAGGCCAGAGTTTTCGGTGCGAAAGCCGAGCAGCGAGTGCGCACCATCCGGGCCAAAAACGCGTCGCATCGCGATAGGGCGGCGCTTGAGTCGGAAAGCGTCTTCGCCGGGGCGATTGAGCCCCTCAATGGTGCTGCAGGCGTACCTGTATCCGGCGGCACGGGCCGCGGCAATGACGCGTGGATCGGAATCGCCGTTCGGATAACAGAATCCGTTCACGTCGTGACCCAGCCAGTCTGACAGCGCGACACGGGACGCCCGAAGTTCATGAGCCAACGCGGTGTCGTCGAGCAACGGCAGGATCGAGTGGCTGACGCCATGCGATGCGACCTCGTGGCCGCGTCGGTCGAGTTCGACGAGTTGTTCTCGAGTCATGGCCCGAAAACGTGTCGCATCGAACTCGCCCTCGACACGCGACCGGGCCATCTCCACACATCGGTCTCTTTCGGTCACCGGTACCAGCTTGAGTGCGCTCATCCACGAGGCGAGATCTGCACCGCACTTTGCTTTGCGTGAATCCTGACCCCAACTGCTGCTCAGATCCTCGAGCAGACGCATCCTGGCACCGTAATCCAGCCGGGTCCATGCATCCGCTGCCACGTCGAACCAGAAGGGGAACCCTCTTCCCACAAAGTCAGTGGCGACGAAAAAGGTCCCGCGCAATCCGTTCGACTCGAGCACGGGGGCGGCATGCTCAAAGTTGTCGGCGTAGCCGTCGTCGAACGTGACGGAGACCAGCGGCTTTACCGAGGCTTCGCCACCGGCCAGGCGCTCCAGCGCCTCGGCGACCGGGACTACCTCGGCGCTGCGGGACAGCCACGCCACCTGCTGCTGGAAGGCTTCTAGTGGCATTACCAGCGACTCGAGCGGATAATCAGCACAGTCACTCCGCGGCAGTACCCGATGGTACATCAGGATGGTCAGGCCTGCTCGCATTCTCCACTCATAATATGAGAGCACGCCAAAAGCTAGGCATCCCAGGTCAACCAGGCTGCGGAGGCGATGCTTGATGGCTCGGGGAGACATAGGGGCTCGTTTTAGCTCGTTATCATCGCGGCCGGGCAAGCTTAACGGCACCGATGAGGATTTCGTTGCGCAAGCTCACAGTTTGGTGGGGCGAATATCGGTTAAGTTGGTAGTTTAGCGGCTCGAGCGAATGGAGTAATGCGCGAAATTTACCGGAAAATCTACCAGGTACTGGATCCGCACGAGCGGCGCCGATCCGTCCTGCTGCTGGGTCTCTTCCTGGTGCGCGGATTCACCGAGATGGTCGGGGTGGCTTCGGTAATACCTTTCATGGCGGTCGCCAGCAACCCCGACATCATCGAGTCCAATCAATACTTGGCCATGGTGTACTTATGGTTAGGCTTCGAAAGCCACGACTCGTTTCTGATCTTTCTCGGCATTGTAATGTTCTTCCTCGTCGTCGGCAGCCAGCTGTTCGGTGCCTTCACGGAGTGGTTCCTACACCGTTTCAACCAGATGTGCGACTATCGCATGAGCGTGCGGCTGTTGGGGAATTACTACGCACGTCCCTACAGCTGGTTCCTTAACCGCCACAGCGCAGATCTTGGACGCACGGTCGTGTCCGAGGTACAGCACATGGTGGCGCATGCGATCCTTCCGGCGACGCGCCTGCTATCCCGGCTGTTTCTCGTGATGTTCCTGCTCGGGCTGGTGATCGCGGCCAACCCAACCATCGCCATGACGGCCGTAACGACGCTTGGCGGCAGTTACGTGCTGATCTATTTCACGGTTCGACGCCATCTCGTACGGCTCGGCCGCGTGGCCTGGCAGACAAATGAGGAGCGCTACCGGGCCTCCCAGGAAGGCCTTGCGGGCATCAAGGACGTCAAAGTGTCCGGGCTCGAAGCCGCATACCTCGCGCGCTACCGCACCCCTGCCCTGCTTTACGCCCGCAACCACGCCAACCAGCGCATCATTGGCATGGTGCCCAAGTACCTGCTCGAGGCTATAGCTTTCGGCGGGATCCTGGCCATTGTCGTGGTGCTGTTGACGGTGCAGGCCGAGGGGCTGGGGACGGCACTCCCACTGATCGCCGTTTACGCCTTCGCCGGTTACCGGCTGATGCCGTCCATGCAAATGATTTACCACGACCTGACAAAAATGAAGTTCGGTACGCGCAGCCTTGATCGGATCCATGATGAGCTTGTTACGAGCAAGCAAGCCGAGATACCCAAGGACAGTTCTGCCGACAACGTACAGGGACCAAGCCTGCCACTGCGGGAGAAACTCGAACTTGTCGAACTGGGTTTCAACTATGAAGGCGCCGAGCGGCGCGCCCTCGCGGACGTCAGCCTGGTGATCCGGGCCAACACGACGGTCGGCTTCGTCGGCGCCACTGGTGCCGGCAAGACGACTATTGTGGACATAATTCTCGGTCTGCTCGAGCCGCAGGAAGGACAGGTCTTGGTCGATGGGGCGGCCATCACCGGGTCCAACCGTCGTGCCTGGCAGCGCTCTCTAGGCTACGTGCCACAGCAAATCTTCCTGGTAGACGACAGCGTGGCTGCGAACATCGCCTTCGGCCAGAAAGCAGCCGAAATCGACATGGACGCCGTAGAGCACGCCGCGCGGGCTGCTGAACTCCACGAGTTCGTCGCGACCCAGTTGCCCGACGGTTACCAGACACGCGTGGGCGAGCGCGGCGTGCGGCTCTCCGGGGGCCAGCGCCAGCGCATCGGCATCGCCCGGGCGCTTTACCGCGACCCCAGCGTACTGGTGCTCGACGAGGCCACCAGCGCGCTGGACAACATCACCGAGCAGGCCGTCATGTCGGCTGTGCACAACCTGGGGGGGAGCAAAACGGTCATCATGATCGCGCATCGTCTCAGCACGGTGCGCAACTGCGATACCATCTTCCTGCTGGAGCAGGGACGGCTGGTCGATTCCGGGACGTACGAGGAGCTGTCCGAGCGCAGCGACCGGTTCCGTGCGATGGCCCAGGCCGCGGCCAGCTAGCGGGACTGCACCTCCTCGGTCAATCCGGCTGCCAGCGCAACTCCGCGCCGGCCGCGCTGAGAAAGGCATAGAGCCGCTCGCGCGCCCCTTCGCAGCCAGCCTCGCACTCAGCTGAGACTGCAACAACCACACCGTCGTTACGGCCCCTGAAAAAAGCCTGTGCCTCGACCAGCTTCGCGCCGAGCCGTGTGGCCACCGGTCTCCCGGCCACTTCGTACCAGGCCCAGATGACGCGCTCCCGGCCGGCGATATAGCCGCGGTATTCGTTCACTCTCACGATCTCGCTGCCGACGCTGGCGTTCACAAGGCGATGGTCCACCGGTCTCCATCCACGGCCGAACAAGGCCTCGCGATTGCGGAACAAGTGGCGGGTGCGGTCCTGTTCCGGATACACGGCCCGAAAAACTTCGACGGTGCTGCCGTCAAAAAGATAAATCGCTGCCCCTTCACGCGCATTGCGGAATTGCGGCTGCCAGGCGCCCTGCTCGGCCGCCTTGCGTGCAACGCCTGCGATCTGCTCGGGCAACGGCAACCGATCAATGGTGTAGCCCGCCGTGACCTCGCTGGCGAACAGGCGCGGGATAGCGAGAAGCAACGCGCCGACGGCGGCGGCCCGCAACATGCGCGTGCCGGAGAAGTCGCGTGCGCGGGGAGGAGGCGCCTGGGCTGTCTCTTCCAGCTGCGCCCGCCGGCTCTCGCGTATTTCCCGCTTCTCCAGGAGAGTCGCGAAAAACAGCACGGGTGTGAAGAACAGAATAAACAATACCCAGCCGTATGAAAGATGGTCGTTGATGAGCCAGTGCTGCAATTGTGTGGCCTGGCCAATCAGAATGATCGTCCAGATTCGCATCCAGTTCGCGAACAGGGCCGCCGCCATGGCTGCCGCAACCAGTAGCAGGCGGTGCGACCAGTGCTGCAGGTACATTGCACTGAAGTACACCGTGAGCACAGTACCCGACACCAGGAAGCTCAACCCGCTGCAGCCACTGGCGATCTCGAAAGTGCCGGCCGGGATGTGGACGAAATTACCCTCTATCAGGAATGGTGTGCCACTAAAGCTCATCAAAAATCCGACCGCTCGAGTAGCGATTTCCTGCAGCATGGGATTGAACATCCAGAACGGCAGCAAGGCCGAATAAATGAACAGCGCCGGCAACAACAGGACACGCGCCGCGCCGAAACCGAACACCAGCGCTGTCGCGGCCAGGAACAACAAGGGCAACAGCATGGCGCGGGTGGCGCCGATGTAAAGCAGCTCCATGGCCGACATGGCGAGCACGAGCAGCACGAGCGGCGCCAGGGCGCGCCAGTCGGGACCGATCTTCGCGGGGGGGTTCCGGCGCCAGAAAACCCAGCCCATCCAGATGGACAGCCCGAGTGCCAGGTAGCCGTGGGAATAGACCCCCTGGCCGAAGAAGGAATACCAGACGCTACCCACCCAGGCGAGGATCGACGACATCCCGACCACCGCCCCTGCCAGGAGGATGGCTATCGGCAGCAGGACTTTTGGCTCGATTCTTGGCGTCAGCACGTGCATCCCTTCAACAGCTCGCGGCAAGAAAGCATCTTACTGGCTTCACCGCCAAAAAATGCGAACGTAGTCTCATTAAATCCTTCCTAACTTCCTCAAACTTCGAAATTAATTGCTGATGCTGTATCCTTGCCGGCCCCAGCCTGGATGGGGTGGCACACAGCCTAAAGAGGGTAAATGGATACCATTCTCGTTACTGGTGGCGCCGGCTTCATCGGCTCCAACGTCGTGCGGCATTTCCTCGACGCCGCCGATACCCGTATCGTCAACCTGGACAAGCTCACTTACGCCGGCAATCCCGAGAGCCTGGCGGACGTCGCGGACTCGCCACGCTATGCCTTCGAGCAGGTCGATATCTGCGACGGCCCGGCTCTGGCGCAACTCTTCGCCCACTACCAGCCCGACGCGGTCATGCACCTCGCCGCCGAAAGCCACGTGGACCGCTCCATCGACGGCCCGGGGGCCTTCGTGGACACCAACGTGGTCGGCACCGGCGAACTGCTCGGCGCCGCCCTCGCCCACTGGCGCGGCATACCTGCGGGGCGACGCGAAGCATTCAGATTCCTGCATGTCTCAACCGACGAGGTCTACGGCGACTTGGGTCCGAACGGCACGCCGTTCACCGAGACGACGCCCTACGCCCCGAGCTCACCCTACGCCGCCACCAAAGCCGCCTCGGATCACCTGGTGCGGGCCTGGCACCGGACCTACGGCCTGCCCGTGCTGGTCACGAACTGTTCGAACAACTACGGCCCCAACCAGTTCCCCGAGAAGCTTATCCCGCACATGATCCTCAATGCCCTCGCCGGCCGCCCGCTGCCCGTCTACGGCGACGGCCGACAGGTGCGTGACTGGCTCTACGTCGAGGATCACGCCCGTGCGCTGTGGACGGTCCTGCGCCACGGCCGGGTCGGCGAGACCTACAACATTGGCGGCTGCAACGAGGTCGAGAACATCGACGTGGTGCACCGGATTTGCGCCCTGGTCGCGGAGCACGCCCCGGAGGCGGCTAAGGGCCGCCCGCTCGAGGAGCTCATCACTTTCGTCACGGACCGCCCCGGCCACGACACCCGCTACGCCATCGACGCCAGGAAGATCCAGCGCGAGCTGGGCTGGGCGCCGCAGGAGACCTTCCAGACCGGCCTCGCCCGCACGGTGCGGTGGTACCTGGAGAACCGCGACTGGTGGCAGCGCGTGCTCGACGGCAGCTACCGGCTGGAACGTATCGGGGCGGGAGACGCCGCATGAGCCGCAAGGGCATCATCCTCGCCGGCGGCTCCGGCACGCGCCTGCACCCGGTCACGCTCGGGGTCTGCAAGCAGCTGTTGCCGATCTACGACAAGCCGATGATCTATTACCCGCTCAGCACCCTGATGCTGGCGGGGATTCGCGAGGTGCTCGTCATCTCGACCCCCCAGGACAGCCCGCGCTTCGCCCAGATCCTCGGCGACGGCAACCAATGGGGCATGGACATTCAGCACGCAGTGCAGCCGAGCCCGGACGGCCTCGCCCAGGCTTTCATCATCGGCGCCGACTTTGCGGGGTCTGACCCCGTGACGCTGATTCTCGGCGACAACCTGTTCTTCGGCCCCGGCCTGACCGGCCAGCTCAGGGCCGCCGCCGCCCAGGCCGAGGGTGCGACCGTGTTTGCCTATGGCGTTTCCAACCCGAGTGCTTTCGGCGTGGTGGAGTTTGATGCGGGGGGCCGGGCCATTTCCATCGAGGAGAAGCCCGCCAGGCCGAAGAGCCGGTTCGCGGTCACTGGACTATATTTCTATGACAATGCGGTGGTGGACATCGCACGTGAACTGAAGCCCTCGCCGCGCGGCGAGCTGGAGATCACGGATCTCAACAACGTGTATCTCGCGCGCGGCCGGCTGGAGGTGCAGCGCATGCAGCGCGGCATGGCCTGGCTGGACACCGGCACCCACGATTCCCTGATCGAGGCGGCACACTTCATCCAGACGCTGGAGAAACGCCAGGGCCTGAAGGTCGGCTGCCCTGAAGAAGTGGCCTGGCGGCAGGGCTGGATCAGCGACGAGAAGCTCAAGGACCTGGCGCGGCCGCTGGAGAAGAGCGGATACGGGGATTACCTGAACCGGCTGCTGGAGTTCGAGCGGTGAAGATCACCGAGACCCGGCTGCCCGGTGTGCTCATCTTCGAGCCGAAGGTGCACGGCGACGCGCGCGGGTTCTTTGTCGAGACCTTCCGCCAGGAGGCCTGTCGCGCCGCCGGCATCGAGCTCGATTTCGTGCAGGACAATCACTCGCGGTCGCGCCGCGGGGTGCTGCGCGGCCTGCACGCCCAGGCCGTCCGGCCCCAGGGCAAGCTGGTGCGCTGTTCCCGCGGCGAGGTGTTCGACGTCGCCGTGGATATCGACCCCACGTCGGCCACTTTCGGCCAGTGGGTCGGCGTCACGCTGTCGGACGAGAACCACAAGCAGATGTGGATTCCGCCCGGCTACGCCCACGGTTTCGTAGTCCTCTCCGAGATCGCCGACTTCGAGTACAAGTGCACCGATTACTACGCGCCCGAGCACGAGTTCGGGGTGCGCTGGGACGATCCGGAGATCGGCATCGAGTGGCCTTTGAAAGACCCGCTCTTGTCCGCGAAGGATGCCGCCCTGCCCTCCCTGCGGGCGCTGGCGGCCGCTCGATGAGCACCCGCCCGATGAGCATCGTCGTGCTCGGCAGCAGCGGCCAGCTGGCCCGTCACCTCGCCAAATCCCTGGCGTTGACCGCCCCCGCTGTGACGTTCTGGGGGCGGGACACCGCGGACCTCACCGAGCCGGCACGAGTCGAGGCTGCGCTGCTCGAGGCAGCGCCGCAGACGATTATCAACGCCGCGGCCTACACCGCCGTCGACAAGGCGGAATCCGAGCCCGCGCTGGCGTGGGGCGTCAACGCCGAGGCACCGGCGGCGGCGGCCCGCGCGGCCGCGCAGCTCGGCGCCGCGCTGGTGCATGTCTCGACCGATTACGTGTTCGACGGCGAGGCCGAGGCGCCCTACGCCGAGGATGCGCCGACGCGGCCGCTGGGCGTGTACGGCGCCACCAAGCTCGCCGGCGAGCTCGCGGTGCGCACACTGTGCCCGCGGCATTGGATTCTGCGCACCAGCTGGGTGTTCAGCGAGCACGGCCACAACTTCGTCAAGACCATGCTGAAACTGGCTGGCGAGCGATCCAACCTCCGCATCGTGGACGACCAGTTTGGCCGGCCCACCTACGCCGGCCACGTCGCCGAGTTGATCGCGCGCCTGGTCGCGACCAGCGACCCGGCCGGGGACAGCCCGCAGCTGCCGTACGGGACCTGGCATGCCACCGGGGGCGAAATCACGACCTGGAAACGATTCGCGGTGGAGATTTTTGCCACGGCGGTCGAGGCCGGCCTGCTCGACCGCCCCCCCGAGGTCGATGGCATCACGACCGCGGACTACCCCACTCCGGCAAGGCGCCCCACGCGCGCCGTGCTCGCGCCGAGTGAAGAGCTGCTTGCGCTGGATAACGCGCCCGACTTCGACTGGCATGCCGGGCTCGCCCGCGCGCTGTCCGTCCTGGCGGAAAAAACAAAGGCAAGGACGCCATGACCGAGCCGGTGATGTTCAACAAGGATCTCCGCCTGGCCGCGATCGCGGCGGTGCAACGCGTGTTGCCGGCGATTCTCGTCGTGCTGGTACTTTATTGGCTGACCAGTTACTACGGCCAGGTGTTCGACCACTACTATCGCGCCCTGGCCGTGGCGGCCGGCGGTCTCAGCCTTCTCTTGCTCCGAGTCAAGCGCAACGGCCGGCCGCTCATGCTCACACCGCTGCCGACGATTGTCATGAAGCTCGCCGGGCGCTGGGCAGGGATTCTTGCCGTGCTCCTGGTCGCCGGGCTACTGTCGGGCTTCAGCGACTTTTACCCCCCTGAATTGCTGTGTGCCTGGGCCTTGCTCTCGCCCCTCTTGTTCATACCCGCTACCCTGGCGTTGCACGTTGTGAAACGCCGCCGCGTCAGCGCCGAGGAAAATGCCCGCTCCGCGGTGTGCCTGGGCTTCACCGCGCATAGCAACCATCTTGCTGAGCAGCTCACCACGCATCCGGCGCTCGGTACCCGGTTTCTCGGCTTCTTCGATGATCGCAGCCCTGACAGGCTCGAATTCAATGGAAATATCACGCTTCTCGGCGGTCTCAAGGACCTGGCGCGCTACGTGCGCGAGCACAAGGTCGACGTGATCTTCATCGCGTTGCCGATCCGTCATCTCGACCGGGTGATGAAGCTGATCGACGACCTGCATGACACCACCGCGTCGATCTACTACCTGCCGGACGTGTTCGTGTTCGACCTGATCCAGTCACGCCCCGGCGAGATCATGGGCACGCCGGTGATCTCCCTGTGCGAAACGCCCTTCCATGGCTCGCGCGGCGTGCTGAA
The DNA here is from genome assembly GCF_011089885.1 of Thioalkalivibrio sp. XN279. Taxonomy (NCBI): domain Bacteria; kingdom Pseudomonadati; phylum Pseudomonadota; class Gammaproteobacteria; order Chromatiales; family Ectothiorhodospiraceae; genus Thioalkalivibrio; species Thioalkalivibrio sp. XN279. The sequence continues at coordinate 164,556 of NZ_JAANBD010000028.1, forward strand.
GCGGGTGACCGATATTGTGCTCACGCTGCTGGCCATGATCCCGGCGCTGCCGGTAATGGCCGTGCTGGCGCTTCTTGTGCGCTTCACCTCGAAAGGGCCGGTGATATTCAAGCAGCGCCGCTACGGACTGGACGGCCACGAGATCGTGGTGTGGAAGTTCCGTTCCATGCGCGTGCTGGAGGACGGCGAGGAAGTGGTGCAGGTATCCCGCGAGGATCCGCGCGTCACACCGATCGGCCGCATCCTGCGCAGCTATTCGCTGGACGAGCTGCCCCAGCTGTTCAACGTCCTGCAGGGGCGCATGAGCCTCGTGGGCCCGCGCCCGCACGCGGTCAGCCACAACGAGCAGTACCGCAAGCTCATCAAGGGCTACATGCTGCGCCACAAGGTGCTGCCCGGGATCACCGGGCTGGCGCAGGTGAGCGGTTGCCGCGGCGAGGTTGAGAAACTGGAGGACATGGAACGGCGCGTCAGCTACGACCTGGAGTACCTGCGTCGCTGGTCGCCGCTGCTGGACCTGAAGATCCTGTTCCTCACCGTCGCCCGCGTGTTCAAGGACAGCAAGGCGTACTGACCGATCGCGCCTCTTGCTGCAGTGGCGCGACTGTCCTCAGAAACGGGCCTGGACCGAGAGGGACACCCGGTTCACGTCATAATCTTCCGCGCCGGCCGAGTCCCGCCTGAAGTGCGAGGCTGACAGCACGCCCGACAGGGTGCGAGTGATCTCGCGAGACAGGCTGGCCGTCAGCTCCCAAAAGTCATCCTCGCCTGCCGGGTCGGCGAAGTCGCGCCGCTCCCACTCCGTGCGCAGGCCGGCACGCATGCGGGCCGCCAGCTGCCAGTCGTAATCCAGGCCGACGCCGTAGTTGCGCTCGGTGTCGCCTGACTGGTCCTGGTAATCGCGCTCCTCGCCGAAGACGCGGGCTGCGATCGTGGAACGAACCAGCTCGTAACTTGCCCGCGCTGAAAATCGTTTGCGCAGGAACACGCGCGTGTCGAGTTGAGGCGTACCCCCGGGGCCGAAGTCTGGTTGGAACCCACCGTCTTCACCGAGCACGCCGCTTGCCGTGGTCGGCTCTTCGGTGTATTCGACCCCAAGCTCGCCGCGCGAACCGCGCCGCGTCCAACGCAACTCGTAGGCGCTGCCGTAAAAACGGTCGCCGACCCGGGCTTCCAGCGTCTCCCGCTCGCTGGGCTGCCATTCCACGCCCACGAACCAGAAGGACTCGTCCAGCCCACCGGCTGTGCGGTCCGTCACGACGTCGGACTCCTGGCCCGCCGTGGCAGTGAGGCGCGTGCGCAGCCCGACCGGCACGCCGATGTCCAGCGCCGCGCGATCATAGGCAAAGTCCGGCGCTGCGTCGTACTCCGTGGTCGCCGTGCTGCCGCTGAGCCGCCAGCTGAAGCCGCGGCGTTCACGGGGAGAACCTAGCGACGCGGAAGCCGAGTTCGTTTCGGAATCCTCCAGGTTGAAGACGTTCTCGTCGAAATTGCTGTAGCGCACGCCTTGGTGCTGGAGCCGCAGCAGGCTCTCGCCCCACTCGCCCCAGCGCCCGACATGGTAAGGGCTGACCGAGTACACGAACGTGTCAGCGCGGTTTCCCGTGTTGAACAAATTGCTGTTCACCAGGCTCCGCGCCGGGTCGATGTTCTGCTGGTCGAAGCGCAGGAAGCCGTCGAGGAACAGCTGGCGCTCCAAGAGCTCGAAGGTGCCTCGACCCAGTGCCTGGTGGTAGATATCGTCGAGGTCGTCGTTGTCGGCGAACCACAGTCCCTGCGCATCATAGTCAAGGCGCGCATCGACGCGCGGACTTGCGCCGACCACGCTGAAACCTGGCTTCAGCTCCAAGATCGTCTCGGACTCCTCAAGGCCCGACGGCGCAAGGTCGACATTGTCCAGCCAGGTGAGGCCCAGGCTGGCGCGCGGCTCGAACTTCCAGTCGGCTGCCGTGGCTGGCGGCGCGGCGCACAGCGCGGCAACCGACAAGGCGAGCAAGCGGGCCTTAGCCCGGCGGCGGTGCTGCGTTCGCCCCGTACCCATAGCCATATCCTCCATAGTAAGCACTCCTGGCGGCCACGCGACTCTTGTTCAGTATGGCGTTGACTGCCCTGTTCTCGTCTATCAACGACAACGCGGAACGCACGTCGTCGCGCGCGGTCAAGTTCTCCGCGACCACCAGGACGACCTGGCCGACGTTGGCGGCAATCGCCTGCGCCTCGGTGGCGGCCAGCATCGGCGGCGAGTCGAACAGGATGATCCGGTCCGGGTACCGCGACGCGAGCTCGTTGCACAAGGCGCGCATGCGGTCGCTCGAGAGCAGTTCCGTCGCCTGGGCATGCCAGCGACCTGCGGGGAGGATCGACAGGCGCGGGATATCAGTGCGCACCAGCACGTCCTCCACTTGCGGAGGCTTGTCCCCGAGTACATCCAGCAGGCCGGGCTCCTTGTCGATGCCGAAAAGGCGGCTGATGTGAGGCTTGGGCACGTCGCCGTCGATGAGCAGGACCGTGCGGTCCCGTTCCGTCGCCAGGCTGAGCGCGAGATTGATGCAGGTGTGGGTCTTGCCTTCTCCGGAGACCGCGCTGGTGACCAGGATCAGGTTGCCCTTCTCCACCTGGGTCGCACCCAGGCCGAACGCATGCGCGATCAGGGGCCGCTTGATACGGCGGTACTCGTCCGCCATGCGACGCTCGTATTCGTCGGGTGCGAGAAAACCCTCTTCCCGCAGGCGCAGACGATCCACCGCGACGATTTTCGTTCCGGGGCGCGGGGGGCCTGGCTCCTCTCCTGCATGCTGCGTGGCGTGATCCTGAACCTCAGCCGGCGTTGCAGGCGCGGTTGCGCTTGGCGGTGCGCTGGCAGCTGGAGCCGCGGTGGCGGTTGGCGTTGGCGGTCCGTCTTGCTGCGCAACGCCTGGATCGCCTTGTGCAACAGGGGGCACGGTGGCCGCGGGATGTGCCGCGGGTATGGTCTCCGCGGATGCTTCTGCATCCAGGGCCGCCTGGCGCTCACGAATGTCCAGCTGGCCCAGCGGGACCATCGGCTTTTCCTGTTGCTTCAGGCGCTTGAGTGCCTTCTCTACGAAACTCATCCTTTCAGCCCCTGCACCACGTCGAGCGCCCATGGCATCGCCAGAATCACCACGCCGAACACTGCTGCCAGGGCCACGATCCCAACCGCGAACACGGCTTCGGCCCCGCGCCGACGGCGCCGTGCTCGTGCGGTCCAGGCCATGGACACCGCGCCGAGCACTGGCAACTGCAATTCCTGGTAGATGGCATCAGCCGAGATATAGACCGGTTTTGTCATGTGTAACAGGTAGGCCGCAGCGCCGCCCGCGCCGAGCGCGGCGGCCAGCACGACCACAAGCAGAAAGAATCGGTTTGGCGCAACGGGGGCGCTGGGCGCCAGCGGCGGCTCGATGATGCGAAACTCGAGCTGGCGACCCTGGCGCTTGCGGTCGATGTCGAAGCTCAGCTGCTCGCGCCGCTGCAACAGGCCCTCGTACTGGTTTTGCAGCACGGTATGGTCGCGGATCAGGCCGGCATAATCGGCCTCCAATTGGGGCGCGACGTCGATCTTCTGCTGCAGTTCTTCGATGCGCTGCGCCAGGTCACGCTCCCGCGCCGCCAGCTCTGCGACCTCGATCTCGGCCTGCGTGAGCGCAATGCGGACATTTTCGATCACGGCTCCCCCGGCCCCGGCGCCGATCAACGGCCCGAGCTCGTCGCGCCGCTGCTCGAGCCGGCCGCGCAGTGCCTGCACGGTTTCCTGTGCCGAGATGACCGCGGGGTGCGCGTCGGTGTAGATGAGCCGCAACTCGTCCACCCGCTTCTCCGCCTCCAGCACTTGGCTCTCCAGCTCCACCAGGCTGGCCGCCCCGCCGTCACCGCCGCCCTCGGCTTGGCTCGCGACCTGTGCGGCCAGTGCAGCACGCTTGTCACGCGCGATGCGCAGGCTGGTGCGTACTTCCCGCAGCTCTTCCTGCAGCGTCGCGAGGCGGGTGAAGAAGCCGCCGCCGTCACCCGGGGCCAGCCCGGCGTTGCGGCGGCGGAAGTCCGCCACGCGGTTTTCCGCCTGTTCGAGGCGCCGCCGGTAATCCGTCATCTGGTTGTCGAGGAAAGCGAGCGCCTGCAGGTCGTCACGCAGGTCCCCTTCCACGGAACGCTCCTGGAAGCTGTTCAGCAGCACCTGCACCACGCGTTCCGCCGCCCTACGGTCCGGGTCGCGATACTTGATCTCGTACAGGTTCGCCTCGAAGCCCCGCGCCCCACCCGGTCGCACTTCGATCTGGCTCTGTAGCTCGATAATCAGGTTCTCGAAGCCTTCCGGCGTGTCCACACGCAGGTCCAGGTCCGTCTCGCGCGCCACCTGTTCCAGGTTGGGCGTTGACAGGAGCTGCCGGCGGACGTAATTGACCTTGGTCTGGGCATCGTCAATCCCGGAGCCCTGGCGCATGTTGAGCAATGGATCCTCGGTGTCGACGAACACCTGGGCGCGCGCCTCATACAGGTCGGGCATGCTGAGCACCACGCCGATCCCGACCACGCCAACGCCCCAAGCAATGACCATGGCCACCCAGCGAAAGCGCCAGGCGCCGCGCAGCTCCGTCAATAATTGTCGCAGCAAGTCATCCACTAGAAACGGGCCTCCGGAATGATCACCACGTCGCCCGGCTGGATGCGCACGTTCTGCCGCATGTCGCCCAGGTTCAGGAGGTCGTCCAGGCGCACATTGATTTCAGTGGTGCCTTCGCCGGTGCGGCGCACCAGCTTGGCCCGATTCCCCGCCGCGAACTCACCGAGACCACCCACCTGGATCATGACGTCGAGCAAGGTCATGCCGTCCCGGTATGCAAGCGCCTGGGGGTTGGCCGCCTGGCCGACGACCCGGACCTGCTGCGCGAAGCTCGGCGCGGCGGTCTGCACGATCACGTTCACCGTCGGCTGGCGGATGAATCGCGACAACACCTCTTCCATGTCGCGCGCCAGCTGGGTGGGCGTCTTGCCCGCCGCCATCATGTCCTCGATCAACGGGGTCGAGACCTTGCCGTCGGGACGCACGGGGATGGTGGTGGACAGGTCCGGGTGCTGCCAGACAAAAATATTCAGCACGGCCCCCGGCGCAATGATGTAATCGGTCTCGGCCGCGGACATCGACGATTCGGGCAGGACCGGAGCGGGCCCGGAAGAAGCGCACCCGCCGGCGAGTGCGCCCATGGTCAATATCGCGGCGGCCGCAACCAGGCGTCGTATCCCTGCAATGCTCATGGTTTTCACCTCTCTCCCTCGAGACGGTCCAGGAGTTTCTGGGCCTGCTCGTGATGGTTCATGGCGCCCGGCTCCGCGAGCACGGCCCGCGCCGCCCGTATGGCGCCGGAGACATCTCCCGTCTCGGCCAGCAGGACGGCGAGATGGTACTGGATTTCACCCACCCGCGGCGCCGCCTCCGCGGCCTCGCGCACCAGTTCCAGCGCACGCGCGGTGTCACCCTTCTGGTACAGGATCCAGCCCAGGGTATCGGCGATCATGGGATTGTCGGGGGCCGCTGTGTAAGCGCGCTGTGCAAAGTCCTCTGCGCGCCCGTCCCCGACCTCGTTGTAGAGCCAGGCCAGGTTGTTCATGTACATGGCATTGTCCGGGGATTCGGCCAGCAGCTGCTCATACTGGGGGATGGCCTTGCGATATTCCGCGGCGTTGACGTAATGCGCTGCCAGCACCAGCCGGACCGCCGTATCCCCGGGGTTCTGCGCAAGCCATGTCAGCATGGGCGCCTCCGGTTCCGCAGCCCCCTGTCCGAGACGGGCGCGGAACTGCCCCACCACCGCCCGGTTGCCCCCGCCCTGCTCGCCGGCGGCTTCATACGCCGCCTGGGCGGCGGCATATTCGCCACGTGCCACCAGGATGTCACCGCGCAACAGGCTCACGCGCGCGTCACCTGGTTCGGCCGCCTGTTCCAAGCGGGCGAGACTCCGGGCCGCGTCGTCGAATCGGCCCAATTGGCGCTCGAGGTCCGTGATATGGAGCAGCGCCTGGTAGTTGCCGGGATCCAGCGCGAGCGCAGACACCAGGGTCTCCCTGGCCGCCTCAGGCTGATTGGTCGCCCGCTCCGCTCGCGCCCGGTTGACCAGGAAGAGCGGCGACGTCGGGGCCAGCTGGTGTGCCCGCGCGAATTCCCCTAGCGCTTCGCGTGCTTCGCCGGCGCGCAGCAGAACTACGCCGAGGGCATTGGCTGCCTCGGCTGAATCCGGGTCGGCTGCGACCGCCTCGCGCGCGACCTCGATCGCACCTGTCCAGTCCTGGTTGGAACCTAGATAGCTGGCCAAGAGCACCCTGACGTTCGCGTCCTCAGGATCCGCGGCGCGGGCCTGTTGCAGCCGCGCGACGGCTGCCTCGCGGTCGCCGGCAGCCCAGTCAAGCTGAGCCAGTGCACTGAGCGCCGCCGTGTTACCGGGGTTGTTCTCAACGATCGCTGTGAAATGATCTCGCGCAGCCGCAAGGTCCCCGCGCACAGCCGCGATCCTGCCAAGGTTGAAATGGGCGGCCACGTGGCCCGGGTCCAGCCGCAGTGCGTCTTCCATCCAGGCCACGGCTTCGTCGACACGATTGGCATAGAGGAACAACCCGCCGAGCGTGGCACGCAGCGACGCATCATCGGGATTTTCCTCTGCCAGTCGGCCTGCTATCTCGCGCGCCTCCGCCGTGCGCCCCTCCTGCAATTGCGCCGCGATGGTGATCAGGTCCACGCGCTGGCGCGCGGCCGCGTCCGTGCCCTTGATCATGCCCAGTTCGGCCAGCGCCTCGTCCACCCTGCCGACGGCGATCAGGCTCACCGCCAGCATCGAGCGCACTTCATCGTTGTCGGGCTCGGTTTCGAGCTGGCGGCGGAAAATCTCCACCGCAGCCTCCGGGTCGCCGGCACGCACGCTGGCCACGCCGGCGAGCGTGCCGACGCCTTGCTCGATCGCCTCGTCGGTCAACGGGCCCAGGGCTTCCAATGCCCGCTCCGGCGACTGCAGGCCGAGCCTCACCTGGGCCAGCAACCTGCGGGCATTCAGGTCGGCAGGATTGGCCACCACGGCCCGCTCCAGGTTGCTCTCCGCCTGGAGTTCCTGCCCCAGGGCCATGTGCGCCATGGCGGCCAGCAGCAGGCCCTGCGCCGACCCCGGCTGCGCCGCCAGCACGGCCTGCGCATGCGCCAGCGCCTGTTGCGGGTTGCCCGCCTGCAGCTCAACCCGCCCCATGAGGTAGTTTGTTGCGGGATGCTGGGGTGCCTGGGTGTGGATTTCTTGCGCCAGCGCCCGTGCCGTGTCGAGATCGCCGTTCGCCAGCAACGCTTCGACGCGTCCACTGCGGTAAAGAAGTTGCTGCCGACCCGAGGTGTCGACCACGGTTTCCTCCGCCCTGGCAAACGCCTTCACGGCGGTGTCGATGTCTCCGGTGCGCATGGAGCCGAACGCCAGCACGCCCCAGTATTCAGTCGACTCTTCTGCCTCCGGTGGCAATGCGGCCAGCATGGCCAGCGCCGTGTCTACGTCCCCGCGCGCCGCCACGATTCGTGCCCGGGCAATCTCCGCCAGCAAGCGCATTTCCGGGTCTTGTTCAGCCGTCTGCAGCGCCGCGTCCGCCCCATCGAGATCCCCGGTGCGCAGCAACGCCAGCGCATGCCAGTACGCCAGCTCCGGTGATCCCCCCGTCTCCTGCGGATCGGTGATCCGGATCGCTTCTTCCGCCGCACCCAGGCGCACGAGAGCCTCAGCGTAGCTTGCGCGAATAGGATCGAGCTCAGCGCCCAGGTCGAGCGCCCGGCGATATTCCTTGGCAGCCGCATCCATGTCACCCGTCTGCAGTGCCGCCTCGGCCAACAGCAGGCGCGCATCCACATTTGAGGGATCGTCCTGCAGTACATTGCGCATGTGAATGGCGGCCGCCGCCGCCTGGCCTTGCGCCAGTTCCGTGCGAGCCTGCTCGATGCGCTCCGCATCGGTCATCTGCGCCCCGCACCCCGTGAGCCAGCCGAGCCCGATCAGTAAGCCAGCAACGCTGATAATTCGCTTAGTCTGTTGCTTCAGCATGTTCCTCGATTCCTCGCCTGTTCACTGCGTCCATGTTGCCTCTGCCGGTAACCGTTTTTCTCTGCGGTTGCCGTCTCTGCCAAGACATTATCAGCTTTCTGCCTGAGAATTCGCCCCGGTTCATGCACTTACCCCGTGCCGGCTCATCAGGTCGTACACCGTCGGCCGCGACACCCCGAGCAGGCTCGCCGCCCGCGTCAGGTTGCCGTCCGCCGCCGCCAGCGCCTGCAGCAGCGCGCGCTTCTCGGCCTCGTCGCGCACCTCGCGCAGCGTCATGGTCGGCAGCGCGCCGCCGCCCGGCAGCCCAAGGTCGTCGGCGCTGATCATCGGCCCGTCTGAAATCGCCACCGCGCCCTTGATGCGGTTCTCCAGCTCGCGCACGTTGCCCGGCCACCCGTAGGCCTCGATCGCCGCCATCGCCTCTTCCGACAGCCCACGCAGCTTCTTGTTCATGCTGGCAGCGAACTGTTGCAAAAAATGCTGCGCCAGCACGATGCGGCAGCCCTCCCGTTCCCTGAGCGGCGGGATGCGGATCGTGACTTCGCTGATGCGGTAATACAGGTCCTCGCGGAAGCGGCCCTCGGCGATGAGGTGCTGCAGGTCCTGGTTGGTGGCGCACACCACGCGCACGTCCACCGGGATTTCCTTGCGCCCGCCGACACGCTCCACGGTGCGCTCCTGCAGGAAGCGCAGCAGCTTGGCCTGCAGCGGCGCGGGCATGTCGCCGATCTCGTCCAGGAGCAGCGTGCCCTTGTCGGCCAGCTCGACCTTGCCGATGGTCTGCTTGTGCGCGCCGGTGAAGGCGCCCTTCTCGTGACCGAACAGCTCGCTCTCGAGCAGGTTCTCGGGGATCGCGGCGCAGTTGATGGCGACGAAGCGGCCGGCCTTGCGCGGGCTCAGGCCGTGCAGCGCCTTGGCGAACACTTCCTTGCCGGTGCCCGACTCGCCCAGCAGCAGCGTGGTCACGTCCACCGGCGCGATCTTCTCGATCTTGCGGCACACGTCCTGCATGGGCGCGCTCACCGCGATCACGCCCTCCAGCGGCGAGGCCGAATGTTCGCTCGCGAGGCGACGGTTCTCGGCCTCGAGCTCGTAGAGCGTGAAGGCGCGGTTGACCAAGAGCTGCAGCACGTCGACGTCGACCGGCTTCTGGTAGAAATCGTAGGCGCCGAAGCCGACGGCCTTGAGGGCGTTGTCGCGGTTCTCGTTGCCGGTCACCACGATGACCTTGGTCTGCGGCGCGGTCTGCAGGATTTCCTGCAGGGTCTTGAAGCCCTCGCTCACGCCCTCGGCATCGGGCGGCAGGCCGAGGTCCTGCAGCACCACGGCGGGCTCATGCCGGCGCAGCTCGCCCAGCGCGCTCTCGCGATCCTCGGCGATCAGGACGTCGTAGCCGTCGAAGCACCACTTGAGCTGCTTCTGCAGCCCGCGGTCGTCCTCGACGACGAGCAGCTTGCGGGCTTCTTCAGCCACTAGACCTCTCCTCCTTGTTCATCTGTGCTTTTCTGCGTCCCGGCACGATTTGTCTTTTCCACGTCCGGCGCCCGGTACTCGCCCGTCGTCCCGGTGCCGAACTCCACCAGCCGCCCCGGGAAGCGCATCTCGAAGCGCGTGCCCTCGCCCGGCACGCTGCGTACCCGCACCTCGCCGCCGGCCGACTCCACGAACTGTCGCGCCTGGTAGGCGCCGATACCCATGCCTTTGCTGCCCTTGGTGGAGTCGAAGGGCTTGAAGAAACGCTCGCGCAGGAACTCTTCGTCCATGCCGCTGCCGTTGTCCTCCACCGCCAGCACCAGTGCGCCGTCCTGTAGCACGGCTTCCACAGTGATGCGCCCGTCTGCGGGCGTCGCATCCTGGGCGTTGGTGACCAGGTGTCCCAGCACGGCAGCAAGCCGCTCACGATCGACGCGCAGGCGCAGGTTGGCATCTTTGCAGTCTGCCACCGGCGCCGGCGCCCGGTCTGTGTGCCGGGACACAGACTCCAGCACCAGTCTGTGCACGTCCACGCGCTCCACCTGGGGCGCGCCCTGGCCGCGCTTGAGCTGCTCGAGCAGTCGCTGCATGCGCTCGACCGAGTTCGCCACGGTGTCCAGCGCGTCGTCGATGAAGGCCGGGTCGTCGCGGTACTTGGTGGCGTTGCGCACCACCAGGGACTGCTGGGCGATGACGTTCTTCAGGTCGTGCATGATGAAGGCGGCGAAGCGGTTGTAGGCGTCGAACTGGCGGCTCTCCGACAGCAGCCGGTCGGCCTCGGCCTGCGCCAGCACCGCCGCAATCTGCATGCCCGCGATGCGGAACAGGTCGATGTCCTCATAGCTGAGGCGTCCGACCAGTCGTGGCGAAGCGAGCAACGCCAGGCCCCACAACCGCTCCTGGTGCAGTAATGGCACCACGAGTCCGCTCGGCCCAAGCGCCTCCAGCCATTCGAGCATGAACAATCCCGGGTGCGACTCCGGGTCCCGCAACGCCTGGCCAAGATCCACGATCCAGCGCCGTTCCTCCAGGAAAGCAATAAGCGGGTCATCCTCGGCGATTCTTTGCGGAGCCTCCGCGAGGGCAATCTCGGCCACGCGAATAAAGCCGCTGTCCTGGCGCTCCTTGTCGCGCACCCAGAGCGCACCGCCCTCTGCGCCGGCCAGCTGGACCATGGCATCGAGGCCGCGCAGCTCGAGGCGCTCACCACGATGGCCCTCACTCAGTCTCTGGGTGAGGCGGATCCACTCGCGCCGATAGTCGTACTTGGTACGGTAGAAATGCTTGGCTATGAACACGCGCAACTTCGCACGCGCCGCCGCGGAGAACACGATCCAGCCGAGCAGCACCGCGGCGCCGAAAAAGAACGTGGCCTGGAGCACTGCGCCCCACTCGCCGCCGGCCATGCGCAATCCGTAGCCGGCCATCGCCATGATTACGAGGTAGACGCCGATGCCGACCAGGCTCGTGGTGTAGAAGGCGACGTGGCGGGAAATCCAGACGTCGACCGACAGCGCCCGGCTCCGTGCCGCGGCGAGCAGCAGCAGGGGCGCGGCGAGGAACACGATATAGCCCCGCGCGACCCACAAGTCGGTATGGAGGCCGCGGAAGAGCAGGCCGTGCGAGTAGAGAAAGAGGTCGTAAGCAAGCAGGCCGCCGAGACCGAGGATGAGCGGCAGCACGGTGCGGCGTGGCTCGAGGCGCAGGGCGCGGTAGAACTGCTCGAGCAGCACCAGGCCGGCGATGGCGGTGACCAGGCCGGTGGTGATCAGCGACCGCAGGACCTGCGAAGTCGGCTCCGCAGATGTCGGCGCGAAGATCGTGAACAACCCGTAGGCGAAGACGAAGCCCGCGGGGGCGAGGCTCATGAAGTGGCGCGTCAGGCCCGCGACGCCCTGCCCGGCCGGGGTGAGGCGGGCGAGGAAGGCGAGCCAGGCGGTGTTGCGCAGGACTTCGAGCGTGCCGAGGAGCTGCCAGTGGCCCGGTGAATCGCCCGGCAGCGCCGCGGCGGTGGCCCACGCGGCGCTCAGGCCGGCGGCGGCAACGAGTAGCCCGCCCTGCAAACGGCCGCGCCAGCTCGTGAGCATGAGCAGCGCCAGCACGGCAAAGGCGATGGCGGCCAGTCCGTAGCCCAGGGTTCCGATCAGCGTCATGCGTGCGGAGTCCTCACGGTGAGTCCGTCATTGTGGCCGAGTTTGCGCGGGTGACTGTGACTCGCGTCGCATTATCGCAAGAATTCCCGACGCTCGGTGTCGGCTTCGTTTACATAAGGGGGTCTGACCCCCGTAAGTATCTGAATCACAGAGAAACTGGGGCTGGGCATCGTCGCGCCCGCCCCCTACGGTATGCCCTCCAGATTCCCGCTCCGCGAGAGGCCCCGAGGTCCCCGCCATGCCCCGCACTCGCCGCCGCACCATCCACGGCCAGGTCTGGCACATCACCCAACGCTGCCACCAGCGCGCGTTCGGCGTGGAGGCGCAGCTGCTGTGGCGCAACCGGGAGATCGCGCAGGCTGGAGAGGTGTGGTGCCTGAGGGACGCGGTTGCGTCGTACCGCGCACCCCTTGAAATCCCGCAAAGGGACTAGAATTACTGTCAACAGCAGACCTAACAAGAGGTTACGGGGGTCAGACCCCGTTAGGACATGGATTTCAAGGACTATTACGCCATCCTCGGGGTGAAGCGCGACGCCAGCGCGGACGAGATCAAGCGCGCTTACCGCAAGCTGGCGCGCAAGTACCACCCCGACGTCAGCAAGGAGCCAGACGCCGAGGCGCGCTTCAAGGAGGTCGGCGAGGCTTACGAGGTGCTGAAGGATCCCGAGAAGCGCGCGGCCTACGACCAGCTCGGCGCCGACTGGAAGGCCGGCCAGGAATTCCGTCCGCCGCCTGGCGACGGCGGGTTCTACTATCGCCGGGGCGGACCGGCCGGCGGCGCCGGCATGGGGGGCGCGGGCGAAGAGTTCGGCGGCTTCTCGGACTTCTTCGAAACCCTGTTCGGCCGCGGCGGCATGGCCGGCCGGGGCGGCGAGTTTCGTAGCGGCCCCGCGGGCGCCGGCCCCGGCGCCCGCCCGGGCGCTCAGGAGTTCCATTTCCGCCAGGCCGGACCCATGCGTGGCGAAGACCAGCATGCCCGGGTGCAGATCTCGCTCGAAGACGCCTATCACGGCGCCAGCCGCACGCTCGAACTGCGCGCACCTTCCGGAGGCAAGCGCAGCATCCGCGTCGCCATCCCGAAGGGCGTCACCGCCGGCCAGCGCATCCGCCTCGCCGGCCAGGGCATGCCGGGCGCCAACGGCGGTGCGGCCGGCGACCTGTTCCTAGAAGTGGCGTTCACGCCGCACCGGCTGTTCGAGCCGGACGGGCGCAACATCCTGCTGACGCTGCCGGTCACGCCGTGGGAGGCAGCGCTGGGCGAGACGGTCAGCGTGCCGACCCTGGGCGGCAAAGTGGAGCTGAAGATTCCGGCGGGATCGCAGTCGGGTCGGCGGCTGCGACTGAAGGGCCGCGGGCTGCCGGGCACCCCGCCTGGCGACCAGATCGTGACCCTGCGCATCGACACGCCGCCGGCCGACTCATCGTTCGCACGCACGCTCTACGAGGAGATGGCCAGCAAGCTGCCGTTCAATCCGCGGCACGACCTGGAGAGCTGAGGGAGGCCGAGCCATGACACGCCAGGAACTCGAACTCATCATGGGCCAGCTGCTCGACGACACGCTCGAGCTCGAGCTCGAGGAATTGTGCCGCATGTGCCACGCCGACGAAGAGTTCGTGGTGGCGCTGGTGGCCGAGGGCGTGATCGAGCCGCACGGCGCGAGCCGCACCGAGTGGCGCTTCACCGGCCGCAGCGTGCGCCGCACCCAGGTGGCGCTGCGGCTGCATCGCGACCTCGACATCAACCTGCCCGGGGTGGCGCTGGCACTGGACCTGCTCGAGGAGATCCAGCGCCAGCGCTGACGGAACCGGCCCTGCGCAGGGACGATCAGGACGGCAGGCGGCGTGACCTTACCTGCCCGAGAATCACCTGGAAGCAAGCCAGCGCACACCTTCTTCGAGCGTGATCGCGAGCGCCTCGTTGCGGGTCACGGCTGCCATGAACTCCGTTTGTCGCAGGATGTCGTACCCATATGTCCTGTCCCTCATCTTCTCTTCAAGGAACAACAACAATTGAGGCAGGTCCTGCCGGTTGTGATGCAGCCATTGCCACAACGCCTCTGAGAGCACATGCAACCCGGCCAATCCGCCGTGCTGATATGGACTCAGCAACGGTTCAATGACCGCGATCTCTTCCGGGCATGCGGCCAGCTGGCGGCCAATCTCTTCACGACACGCTTCCCTCTCGGGCACGTTCTCGGCGAACTGCCCAAGAACAAGCTGTTCGGACCTGGCGCAGCAGGCAATGAAGCTCGTCATGGTCAATCCGGCATGAAACGACGCGTAATGACGGTATTCATCCTGCAGGCGCTCTTCGAGCGACGCCTCGAAGTCCTCCATCTCGGCACAAAATACACACTCGATTTTCCGTACCAGTCCGGCCGCACGAAGTGCCTGCGCAAACGACCGGCCCCCGGCCAGGCTGCCGTCGTCCCTGATCACGAACCTGATATGCTCGCGCTCCGCCAACGCGAGCTCAGAATCCGTCGGCTCCAGGCCGTCGACAGCTTCAAGGCGATCCAGGACATCCGGTTCACGTGCCCACGATGCCAGGGCCTGGGCGTCGCGCGTGAGAATCGTCTCCAGGCATTCGGGCGACGAGATGACCTCCTTCACGACAGCGATCGAGGCTGTCGCCTCATAGAGCGATCGGTCATACCAGCGTTCCATCATAGGATGGGGTTTGTTCATTAGTGTTTCCTCTGATAAGGCTCATGTGCGCCGGGCAACTGCGCCGCGGCAAGTCCACGGGCACACATGTTGAAGGTTGCCAAGGCCCCTGACAGGCCGATAAACGGCACTTTTTGCAGGATTACCGGGGTATTGCCGGCATCGGGGGCAACGGCGCCACCCCGGGGCGGGATCAAGGCGCCTGTCGGTCCGTCACACCGCCGGCGAAGGCAGTCGCCCGTGAACCAGGAAGGTCTCGCGCGGGAACTCGCGCGTGGTACCGGTAGCGACGTTGAAAAAGACGACGCGGTCGGCGCCTGTCCGGCAGGCCCACTCATCCCGGCCGAGGATCCTGTCGCGGGGGATTAGGGCCTCAGGTGAGAACAGCCCGATATTGAGGCCCTTGACCGGGTCCCTGGCGGACAGGTACTCGAATGCTGCGACGCCGGCTGTCCGCATGGCGCGCCCGAGTGCCTGGGTTTCGCGATAATCCGCGGGATCGCGCAGCACCTTCTCGTAGGCCGAGAACGGTGGGTGCTGCATGCGGAGGCCATGCGACGTGTCGTAACCCGCCTGGAAGATCGTGTGCTGGGTGACAAGCTCGCTGCGCGGCGGTTGCACCATCCCCGACCAGAACCAGAAACGATAGAAAGCCGCCTCGGCCAGGACGGTGCGCTCCTCGCGGGAGCCGTAGAAAATGGACGGCTGAAAACGCGTGCCGAAGCGCGAGCCGTGCCGCAGGGGCGGATATCGGAACGGGGTATGCAAGAGGTACGGCATGCCTTCCGTGCCCGGGCGCGGTGGCGGCTTAGATCGCTCGAGCAGTTCTTCCAGCACGGCCTGTTCGGCCGCAGAGTCGACAATGCTGTTGGTCGCCACCTGCTCCTGGCTCTCCACCAGGCGCCGCAAAGTGCCCTGGAGACGCGAGACCGGCGCCGGAAGGCAAGCCTCCCAGATTCGGCTCACGACTTGCCGCGTGCCGCGTCGAGGTACTCGGCGACCATCACCAGTCCCTGAACTTCCTTGACCTGTTCACGCGGTTTGCCGCCGGTGTGCAGGTTCGGCGTCGCCATCCAGTGCCGCATCGCCGCCGGCTCCCCGCCGGTCAAAACGAACAGGCTGCGGTAACAGCGGATAAGAAGAGCTGCGAGTTCGCCGGGCTTGGACCCTGGATCGATCGGGCGCACGAGCGATGAGCGCGCCCGCCCGATCACGGCGCCAAGCTCAGCCTGGCTCAGCCCGAGGGCTTCGCCGGCGTTGCGCACGGCCTTGGCCAGCACGACGCCGGCTGCCGGTTTGACGGCTTGTATGGTTGCGCCCATTCGAATGGTCTCCGGTAGATCCTTTCCTGACCACAAAATGTAGCATATGAGACTATTTTATTTAATATGCTCTATTTCGGCACAATGATCGGATATCCGTTTGCCGTTAACGGGGTCTGACCCCCGTAAGTGTTTGTTAAACCTTGATTCCGGCCCAGCCGCGCCGCATCCAGAACCAGGTGAACACCCCCGCCATGCCGGCGCGGTAGCCGACCTGCAGGCACCAGATCACGGCCAGTCCGAACCCGAGCACCGGGCCGACCAGGTAGGCGAGCGGCAGGAACAGCCCCCACTGCGCGAGCACCGCCACCTTCATCACGCGCTTGTTGTCGCCGGCGCCGAGCAGGTTGTGCATCATCACCATGCCCAGCCCCTCCACCGCCATACCGAGACCGACCAGGCGCATCGGGAACGTCGCCACGGCCATGGTCTCAGGATCGTGGATGAAGATGCCGAGCAGCAGCTCCGGCCAGATCGCGCCGGGCAGGCCCAGCAGCGCCAGGCCGATCATGCCGATGCGTGCGACCTCCCAGCCCCAGCGCGCCGCGTCCTCCGGATCGTTGCGACCGAGCGCCTGGCTCACCAGCGTGGACGCCGCGAGGCCGAGGCCGAGCCCCGGCAGCAAGGCCACGAGCGTGAGGTTCAGGATCACGGTCGCGGCCGCCATGTCGCGCGTGCCGACCTGGCCGATGATCCAGAACGTCAGCACGAAGCCGGTGGAGAAGAACAGCTGCTGGATGCCGGTCGGGAGTGAGAGGCGCAGCAGGGTGGCGACATGGGCGCGGCTCGGCGCGCGTTGCAGGAAGCTGGCTTCGCGCGCGTGGCGGAAGCCGAGGAAGATGTAGATGCTGAAGCCCACGACGGTGGACAGCGCCGAGGCGATGCCGGCGCCCTGCACGCCCAGCGCCGGCGCGCCGAGGTTGCCGAAAATCAGCACCCAGTTGAGGAAGATGTTGCTGGCGTGCATGACGATGAGCGTGCTCATGTACAGCCGCGGCAGGTCGATGCCGTTCCAGTAGCCGCGGAAAGCGAAATTCGCGCCCATGAAGAACATGGCGAGCACGCGGGCCTGGAGGTACGGCACGCCCTGAGCGATCACCTCGGGGTCGCTGTTGAGATACGGGTAGATCGCCGGGATGGCCCAGTAGAGGATCGCGGCGAGCGGCGGCGCGACGCACAACAGCACCAGCAAGCCGCCGTTGAGCGCGACCGCCGTCTGGTCGTACGCGCCCTCGCCCTTACGGCGCGCCGCGATGGTCTGCACGCCGGTGGACAGTCCGAGCAGCAGGGCCATGAACATGAAGTTGGCGAAACCGCCGAGGCCGACCGCGCCCAGGGCGGCATCGCCGAGCGTGCCGACCATGGCGGTGTCGACCAGGTTCATGATGTTCTGCGACACCATGCCGCCAATGATCGGCAGCGCCAGCAGCAGGATCCGCCTCCCCCGTGGCGTCCCCAGGGGGTCTGACCCCCGTAACCCTATGTTCTGCAATTATTTTCTCGTTTTGAGGACTGACGATCGGGCCCTGCGTGGCCCAGCGTCGTTAAAGATTTAGCCAGTAAGGCGAAGTGTGTCAGGAATCGTCGGCCCTGGCACCGCTGGAGCTTCCCCGCGGCAGTAACGGGGTCTGACCCCCGAAAGATATTGATTTTATTGGGGAGAGCAAATTAACCGCGCACCGCAGGAACTTTTTCAGCAGCGCTGAATCTATTTTCCGCGTACGGAGCGAATCCCCAAACGTTCCCCAAAATGCGTGTTCCCCCCACGCGACCCCTACGGCCCCGGCGTCCAGGATGGACGACCGGGGCCGAATTTTTCTGGGCCCACCATAGATCAGTACCTTACGGGGGTCAGACCCCGTTCGGGGCGCATAAGTATTGTCCGTATTGACAATCATTCGCATTAGCAGTCATAGTTCACCCCAGCTCGAGGAGGTGAACCAACATGTACGTCTGCATCTGCAAGCGCATCACCGACAGCCAGATCCATGAAGCCATCGGGCGCGGCGCGCGCAAGCTCGAGGACCTGAGCCGCGAACTCGGCGTCGCCACCGGCTGCGGCCAGTGCGCCTGCTTCGCCACCGAGCTGCTCGACGGCGCCCCGGCCGCTTCGGGCGCCAACAGGGCCTTCTGCGAGCCCGTCCACCCCGACGCCGCCTGACGCGTTGCAACAAACGGGGTCAGACCCCGATCGCTCCTCCCCCAAAATTTGGGGCCGGCCGCCGCCGGTGCGTATAATCCTGCGTCCTGCACGCACCCAACCCGAGGAGACTCCGGCATGAAGGGCGACCCCAAGGTCATCGAGCATCTCAACAAGGTCCTGAAGAACGAACTCACCGCGATCAACCAGTACTTCCTGCATTCCCGCATGCTGAAGGACTGGGGCCTCGAGAAACTCGCCGAGAAAGAGTTCGAGGAATCCGTCGACGAGATGAAGCATGCCGACGAGCTGACGCAGCGCATCCTGTTCCTCGAGGGCCTGCCCAACCTGCAGGACCTCGGCAAGCTGATGATCGGCGAGAACGTCAAGGAAATCCTGACGGCCGACCTCGGCATGGAAAACAAGGCCATCCCCGACCTGCGCGACGCCATCGCCTATTGCGAGTCGGTCGGCGACTACGTCAGCCGCCAGCTGTTCCGCGAAATCCTCTCCTCCGAGGAAGAGCACGTCGACTGGCTGGAGACCCAGCTCAGCCTGCTTGAGAAGATGGGCCTGGAGAATTACGTCCAGTCCGCCGCTTCCTGACGGCCTCGTCCAGGCGGGCCGAATCCAGATACGCAAGACCCCCGAACTTTCATACAATTAACTTGTCACTGAAATTGCCGGCCGGTGTGCAGCGCACGCCGGCCCGCTTCTTCTAATCCGGGGTCAAGGCCTTGCAAAAAACAATCACCACGCTCGTCGTGCTGGCCGCAGCGGCGCTGGCTGCATACATCTGGTTTGCCGGCGGTGACGACGGCGCGCCCGCCCGCCAGGGCATGAACCCGGAAGACCGCCCGCCCGTGGCGGTCGTCACCACCGTCGCCAAGTCCCGCGCGCTGGTGGACGAGGTCGAAGCGCTGGGCACGACCCGTGCCCGCGAGGCCGTGGAGATCACTTCGCGCATTTCCAGCGTCATTACCGCGATCAACTTCCGCGAAGGCGAGACGGTCGAGGCCGGCACCATCCTGGTCGAACTGGACAACGCCGAGGAGCGTGCCGCCCTGGCCGAGGCCGAGGCGCGCGTCATCGACAGCCGCGCCCAGTTTCGCCGCGCGCGCGAGCTGCTCGCCTCGAAGACCGTGTCCGAGTCCCAGGTCACCCAGCTCGAGGCGACCATGAACGCCGACGAGGCGCGCCTGCGCGCGGCCCAGGCCCGCCTCGAGCAGACGCTCATCCGCGCGCCCTTCGCCGGCCGCGTCGGCCTGCGCCAGGTGAGCCCCGGCAGCCTGGTGAACCCGACCATCGCGATCACCACCCTGGACGACGTCTCCAGCGTGCGCCTCGACTTCACCGTGCCCGAGACCTTCCTCGGCGTGCTCGCCACCGGCCAGCGCATCGCGGCGCGCAGCGTGGCCTTCGAGGACCGACTGTTCCAGGGCGAAGTGCGCACCATTAACACCCGCGTCGATCCCGTGACGCGCGCCGTCACCATCCGCGCCGACCTGCCCAACGACGACGGGCTGCTCAAGCCCGGCATGTTCCTCACCGTGCGCCTCGCGGGCCAGTCGCGCGAGCGCGTGGTGATTCCCGAAGCTGCGCTGGTGCCCGAGGGCGACCGCCAGAATGTCTACCTGGTGCGCGACGGGCGCGCCTGGCGCACCGAGGTGTCGGTGGGCAGGCGCCTGCCGGGCGAGGTGGAGATCCTCGACGGGGTGCGCGCCGGCGACGAGATCGTCGTCGAGGGCACGCAGAAAGTGGCCAACGGCGGCCGCGTCACCAGCGCCGAGCCGATCGCCGTGCTCGGTCGCTCCTGACGCCGCGCCGACCCGGGACCGCCACCATGAAAATCTCCGAGATCTCCGTCCGTCGCCCGGTGTTCGCGATGGTGCTGTCGATGATGCTGGTGCTCGTCGGCCTGGCTTCAGCGCTCAACCTCGCCGTGCGCGAATACCCCGACATCGACCCGCCGATCGTCTCTATCGACACCAGCTACCGCGGCGCCTCGGCCGACATCATCGAGACGCGCGTCACCCAGGTGATCGAGGACCAGGTCGCCGGCCTCGAGGGCATCGTCAAGCTCACCTCGCGCAGCCAGGACGAGCGCTCCTCGGTCGACCTCGAGTTCTCGCTCGACCGTAACGTGGACGAGGCCGCCAACGACGTGCGCGACCGCATCGGCCGCGTGCTGTCACAGCTGCCGCCGGAAGCCGACCCGCCGCGCATCGCCAAGTCCGACAGCGACACCCAGCCGGTGATGTGGCTGACCTTCACCAGCGACCGCCACACCACCCTCGAGCTCACCGACATCGCCGAGCGCATGGTGGTGGATCGCATGTCCGTGGTGGAAGGCGTGGCGCGCGTGCGCCTCGGCGGCGCGCGCCGCTTCGCCATGCGCGTCTGGCTGGACCGCGAGGCCATGGCGGCGCGCGGCGTCACCTCCGAAGACATCACTGCCGCCCTGCGCCGCGAGAACGTGGAGCTGCCCGCCGGACGCCTCGAGTCCACGCAACGGGAGTTCACGCTGCGCACTCGCACCGGGCTGGTGACGCCGGAAGATTTCGGCGCGCTGGTGATCCGCCGCGGCAACGACGGCAACTTCGTGCGCCTGTCGGACATCGCCGAGGTGCGCATCGGCGCCGAGGACGAGCGCAGCGTGGCCCGCGCCAACCAGGTGCCGGCCATCAGCCTGGGCATCGAGCAGCAGTCCAAGGCCAACACCGTCGAGGTCTCGCGCGGTATCCGCGCCGCCATCGACGAGATCACGCCCTCGCTGCCGGAAGGCGTCGAGATCGGCATCAACTTCGACCGCGCCACCTTCATCGAGGCCTCCATGATGGAGGTGGTGAAAGCGCTGGGCTTCGCACTCACGCTGGTGCTCTTGGTCATCTACCTGTTCCTCGGCAATGTGCGCGCGACGCTGGTGCCGGCCGTCACCATTCCTATCTGCGTCATCGCCACGTTCTCGGTCATGGCGCTGTTCGGCTACTCCATCAACGTGCTCATCCTGCTCGGCCTGGTGCTGGCCATCGGCCTGGTGGTGGACGACGCCATCGTGGTGCTGGAGAACATCTGGCGCCGCGTCGAGGAGGGCGAGCCGCCGCTCCTGGCCGCGGTCGAGGGCAGCAAGGAAATCGGCTTCGCCGTCATCGCCACCACGCTGGTGCTGGTCTCGGTGTTCCTTCCCATCTCTTTCATCCAGGGCAACGTCGGCCGCCTGTTCCGCGAGTTCGGCGTCGCGGTCGCGGCGGCGGTCGGCATCTCCAGCCTGGTGGCACTGACGCTGATTCCCATGCTCAGCTCGAAGCTGTTCAAGCACGGCGAACAGCGCAGTCGCATGACCAGCTTGATCGAGCGCGGCTTCAAGCGCTTCGGCGCGGTCTACAAGCGGCTGTTGTGGCGCATCGTGCCGCGGCCCTGGGCCGTACTGGCGGTGGCGCTGTTCGTCACCGTCGCCGCCGTCGGCCTGTTCCGCATGTTGCCGACCGAGTACGCCCCGCGCGAAGACCGCGGCATTTTCTTCACCCTCATCACCGCCCCGCCCGGCGCCAGCCTTGAGTACACCGAGTCCTACGCCACGCGCATGGAAGAGATCCTCATGCGCTACGTGGATAGCGGCGAAGCGCGGCGGGTATTGCTGCGCGTGCCGGGCGGCTGGGGCAGCGGCGGCGGCGTGGACAGCGCGCGCGCCATCGTGCTGCTGGAAGACTGGGCCAAGCGCGAGCGCTCGGTGGAAGAAATTGCGGCGCAGGTACGCGAGGAGCTGAGCGTGCTGCCCGGCGTGCAGGCGCGCGTGATCACGCCCGCCGGCCTCGGCGTGCGTGGCGCCGACCGCCCGGTGCAAATGGTGCTCGGCGGGGCCGAGTACGCCCAGCTCGCCGCCTGGCGCGACGAACTGATGGCGGCGGCCGAGGGCTATGCCGGCATCCGCGGGCTCGATTCCAACTACGAGGAACGCCAGCCGCAGATGCGCGTGGTCATCGACCGCAACCGCGCCGCCGAGCTCGGCGTGTCGCTGGAGAACATCGGCCGCACGCTCGAGACCATGCTCGGCTCGCGTGCGGTGACGACGTTCATCGATCGCGGCCGCGAGTACCGCGTCATCCTGCAGGGCCAGGCCGAGGGCCGCGCCACGCCGAATGACCTTTCCAACATTTACGTCCGTTCCGAGACCAGCGGCCAGCTGGTGCCGCTGGGCAACCTGGTGACGCTGGACGAGCGCGCCGGCCCGGCCGAGCTGCGGCGCTTCGACCGCCTGCGTTCCATCACCGTCTCCGGCGGGCTCGAGCCCGGCACCTCGCTGGGCGAGGCGCTGGACTCCTTCGAGGAGCTGGCGCGCGAGATCCTGCCGCCCGACATCCGCATCAGCTGGGACGGCGAGTCGCGCGAGTTCAAGGAGTCCGGCAACTCGCTCTACATCACCTTCATCATGGCGCTGGTGGTCGTGTTCCTGGTGCTGGCGGCGCAGTTCGAGAGCTTCCGCCACCCGCTGGTGATCATGTTCACCGTGCCGCTCGCCATCACCGGGGCGCTATTGGGCCTGTGGGCCTACGGCGGCTCGATCAACGTCTACAGCCAGATCGGGCTCATCATGCTGGTCGGGCTGGCGGCCAAGAACGGCGTGCTCATCGTCGAGTTCGCCAACCAGCTGCGCGACCGCGGCCGCGAGTTCAACGAGGCGATTATCGAGGCTTCGGCCATTCGGCTGAGGCCGGTGCTGATGACCAGCGCGTGTACCGCGATCGGGGCCCTGCCGCTGTTACTGGCGTCGGGTGCCGGCTCGGAGAGCCGCCAGGCGGTGGGCATCGTGGTGGTGTACGGCATGGCGCTGACCACCGTGCTGACCCTGTTCGTGGTGCCGGCGGCCTATGCGGTGATCGCCCGCAACACCAAGTCGCCCGGGCATGTGGGGAAGAAGCTGGAGAAGTTGAGGGCTGGGGAAATCGTAGAATCGACTTGAGCGACACTTGGTGCCGGAAATCGAATCGGCTCGCCATCCGGCGCCGTAGGCAGGACGTTTCCCGACCCATCGTCGCGCACTAGGGCGCGATATTGACGCGAACTACCGTGTGCCGGCCCGCCGGAGTCGTCGGTACAATTTACAGCCGCCGAACCCCTGCGCGATATGAGCAAATGTCCTGGCCCACTACCCTGATATCGTTAGACTTAGTTATACCCTGCTCGCGCGATTCTACGGCGAAGGTGCTTCGCACACTGATGGGATTTGACCGTGCTCTGGTGTCGAAAAGGCTTACAGGACGCATACTGATGAGCGAATGTCACTCAATCTTTTCAATGCCTTACAACTCTGGCACGCTTCCTGCATGAGTATTAAGTGAGCCCCTAATGGGCGATAGGCCTGTTTAAGACGGGTGCAAAAGATAGGTAGCGAGGAGTAGTTGTCATGTGCAAGTTATTGATTGGTATAGCAGGCTTAGCCCTTTTAGGAGGTGCGTCGACCGCTTCCGCAGCCTTGATCGCTGAGACTGGGCTGGCTGACACCCTCGTGGAGGGGACCAATATCAGCCCTGACGAAGCATCCGAGAAAACATATCTCGCCGAGCTCCTGGGCGTCGATGTGTCGGAACTTGAGTACTTTAAGTACGACGGCGGCACCTGGCAGGAAGTGACTGATGAGCTTGAGGGTAACCTGTGGGCATTTGACTTCGGTGATTTCCAGCCGGAGGCATTCATTCTGAAGGTTGGTGCGGGCGTCTGTCTTGTGTCGGAAGGTTGCAGCACCGTTTACAACACGTTCGGCTACTTGAATGATGCCGAGTCGTTCAACTGGGGCGTGATTGATCTGAGCCTTTTTGACAGAACGAATGGTGATGTTGAAATCGGCTTTGTGAGCCACATCTCACGAGGCGGTGGGGTAACGACGGTACCGGAGCCCGGCACCCTGGCCCTGCTCGGCCTCGGCCTGGTCGGCTTCGGTGTGGCGCGCCGCCGGATGGCGATCCGCTAAGACCAAGATAGAACAACAAGACCACTTGGAAGCCCCGCACTGCGGGGCTTCTTTTTTTCAGACACTTACGGGGGTCAGACCCCGTTGCGGAGGCTCCTGATCATCCGCACCGCCTCCCGCTGGTAGAATCCGCGGCCTGAGTCCACCGAGGTCCTGCATCGTGTCCGACACCTCCGCCCGCTCCGTCCGCACGCGCTTTGCGCCGAGCCCGACCGGCTTCCTGCACATCGGCGGCGTGCGCACCGCCCTGTTCTCCTGGCTCCAGGCGCGCCGCCACGGCGGCGAATTCATCCTGCGTATCGAGGACACCGACCGCGCGCGTTCCACGGAGGAAGCCATCCAGGTGATCCTCGACGGCATGGAATGGCTCGGCCTGCGCGCCGACGAGGGCCCGCTCTACCAGACCGACCGCTTCGACCGTTACAACGAGATCGCCGCGCAGCTGCTTTCTTCCGGCCACGCCTACCACTGCTATTGCAGCAAGGAAGAGCTCGACGAGATGCGCGCGGCGCAGATGGGCCGCGGCGAGAAGCCCCGCTACGACGGGCGCTGCCGCGAGCGCAAGGAACCCAGGCCCGGCGTGCCGCCGGTACTGCGTTTCCGCAACCCGGACGAAGGCCAGGTGGTGGTCGACGACAAGGTGCGCGGCCGCGTCGTGTTCGACAACAAGGAACTCGACGACCTGGTGCTGCTGCGCTCGGACGGCGTGCCGACCTACAACTTCTCCGTCGTGGTCGACGACATGGACATGGGCATCAGCCACGTGGTGCGCGGCGACGACCACCTCAACAACACGCCACGCCAGATCAACGTCTACCGCGCGCTCGGCGTCGAGCCGCCGGTGTTCGCGCACGTGCCCATGATCCTCGGCCCCGACGGCGCCAAGCTGTCCAAGCGCCACGGTGCGGTGAGCGTGCTGCAGTACCGCCAGGAGGGCTACCTCCCCGAGGCGCTGCTGAACTACCTGGTGCGCCTCGGCTGGTCCCATGGCGACCAGGAAATCTTTTCCATGGAGGAAATGGTCGAGCTGTTCGACATCGGCGACGTCAACAAGTCGGCCTCGAGCTTCAACCCCGAGAAGCTGCTGTGGCTGAACCAGCACTACATCAAGGAGGCGGCCCCGGCGCGCCTCGCCCAGGAGCTGCAGTGGCAGCTCGAGCGGCTCGGCGTGGACTGCTCCGGCGGGCCGGCACTGGACGCCGTCGCCGAGGCCTTCCGCGAGCGCGCGAAGACCATGCACGAAATGGCCCAGGCCGCGATCTTCTTCTACCAGGACTTCGACGCCTACCACGAGAAAGCCGCCCGACAGCACCTCGGCGAAAATTCCGTGGAACCGCTCAAGCGGCTGATGGCGGGCCTCGAGGCGCTGGAGAACTGGCAGGCGGGCCCGATCCACGAGGTCGTGCAGGCCGTGGCCGAGTCGCTGGGCCTCGGCATGGGCAAGGTCGCCCAGCCGTTGCGCGTGGCCGTCAGCGGCGGCCCGGTGTCGCCACCGATCGACATCACCGTGGCGCTGCTGGGGAAGGAGAAGACGCTGGCGCGGCTGCGGCATGCCATCGTATTCGCGGCTTCCGCGGGAGATCGCGCCGAGTAGGGCTTGAGGCGGGGCGGCCCCGGGCGCTGCAGCCGGGCAGATTGTCGCCGCGCCGCCCGCATCCATCTTGCCCCCGCCAGCGGGGTTGTTTATCATGCGCGACTTCGTGTGGGGCCATAGCTCAGCTGGGAGAGCGCTTGCATGGCATGCAAGAGGTCGGCGGTTCGATCCCGCCTGGCTCCACCAAGATCACCAGCGGCCCGTCCGCAACTGCGTCCCCTTCGTCTAGAGGCCTAGGACACCGCCCTTTCACGGCGGCGACAGGGGTTCGAATCCCCTAGGGGACGCCATCTTTTCCACCCCCTGGCCAGCGTTTTCCGCAGCGGCTGCTAACCTGAGGGGGTAGGAACAACCCAAGGGAATCCGCCCCGCCGGTCGTCACCACCGTGACCGGCAGCGGGCAAGAATGAGCCAACTACCCGACGAAACTCTTTTCCGCCGGCTGCGACGGTCCCCCGTCGTGGGCATCGTCGCCGCCGTCCTGTTCGTCGCCTTGCTGCTCGGGCTGCTGGTGCGTAGCGGCGGCCACGAGCACATTCTCGACCTGTTGCACTGGGTGGAGAGGCAGGGCCTGTGGGCGCCGCTGTTCTTCATCCTGATCATGGCGGCCACGGTGGTGCTGGTGCTGCCCGGCCTGCCGCTGACCGCAGGCGCGGGTTTCGTGTTCGGCGTGGTCGCCGGCTCGATCTACGTGGTGCTGGGCACCACCCTGGGCGCAGTGCTCTCCTTCGTCATCGCACGCTACTTTTTCGGTACCCGCGCCCGTCGCTACATGCTGTCGCACAAGCGGCTGCGCGCCGTGGGCGAGGAGATGACCCCGCACGGCGGGAAGATCGTGCTGCTCACGCGGCTGATCCCCTTTTTCCCCAGCAAGCTGGCCAACTACTTTTTCGGCCTGACGCCCGTGTACCTGCGCGACTACACGCTCGGCTCGCTGGTCGGCTTCATCCCCTTCTCGGTCCACAACGTCTACCTGGGCTCGATCGCCGCGGACCTCTCCACCATGACGGTGCGCGATCTCGGCCGCACGCCGCTGCAGTGGGCGCTCTACGGCGGCGGCTTCGTCGTCACCGTCATCACCGTGGTCTGGCTCAACCGCCTGGCGCAGCGCGCGCTCAGGCCCTACATGCACGAGGAGAACGGCAGCAAGGAGACGCAGCCATGAGCTGGATGAAATGGCTGCCCTGGCGCTTCATCATCCGGCGCGTCGCGCGCCGCCAGGGCTTCATCGACCCGATTGCGCTGCTGGCGCGCTTGCACAGCTTCGCCCAGCCCTCCGAGGTGGGCGAGCCCATCGAGCTGCTGCGCGCCGGCGTGGTGTTCCACGCCCGCGGGCTGATCAACAGTCGCGTAATCCAGCACAACCTGGACTGGGTGTGGCCGTACTGGATCGAGCGCCAGTTCAATCCACGCGACGTCTCTTTCATCCCGCGCGCTTTCTCCATCACCCACGTGAACCTGAGCCATCGCAACTGGACGGCCGTCGGCCTGCCCGATTGCGACGAGTTGCCCATCGTGGACCCGCGCGGGCTGCTCACGCCGTTCCTCGACGGCTGGTCGCTGGACGGCTGGCTGCTGGCCGAGGACGGACGCTGCCTGCTGCCCTCGCGCCAGACCGTCTGCACGCAACGCCAGTTGCTGGACGACGGCGTGCGCATCGACACCGAGACCACCTCCGAAGGCCTGTCGCTGGCAAGCAGCGCCTGGGTGGCGCTGGAGGACGGCCAGCCCGTCTGCAAGCTGCGCCTGCGCGGACGGGCCGACACCGCCGGGCACCTGGTGCTGGCGCTGCGGCCGCAGAACCCGGAAGGCGTGAGCTTCATCCATGCCTTGCAGCTCAACGAGCGGCGCGACGGCTGGCGCATCGACGACGAGCGCAGCGTGACTTTCGACCGGCCCGTCGCCCGCCACCACGTCTCCGACTACCGCCACGGCGACGTCTACATCCACCTGCAGGACCGCGAGGACCAGTCGGCCGGCCGCTGCGATGTCGGCATGGTCACGGCCGCTGCGATGTTCCCGCTCCAGGCCGGCGAGGATGGCGAGCTGACGGCCAGCATCCCGCTGGGGACGCTGCCTGCGCCGCGAGACGCGCGTGACACGCACGACTGGGCGGCGGTGCGGCGCGATCGCTGCCGGCTGGAATGCCCCGAGCCCCGCTACCGCGCCCTGTACGACGCGGCGCTCACCTCGCTGGTGCTGCACTCGCCCGAGGACGTCTACCCCGGGCCTTACACCTACAAGCGCTTCTGGTTCCGCGACGCCGCCTTCATCATCCACGCCCTCTTGTGCGCGGGCTACACCGAGCGCGCCGAGCGCGCGCTGGCGCAGTTCCATGGCCGGCAGACCGCGCTGGGCTATTTCCGCTCCCAGGAAGGCGAGTGGGACGCCAACGGCGAGGTGCTGTGGATCTTCAAGCGATTCAGCGACCTGGCCGGGCGCGCACCGGCGAAGGAATGGCACGAGCCGATCCGCCGCGGCGCGCGCTGGATCATGCGCAAGCGCCTGGACGATGCGCTGGACGCGCCGCATGCCGGGCTGCTGCCGGCCGGTTTCAGCGCCGAGCACCTGGGCCCGAACGACTACTACTACTGGGACGACTTCTGGGGCGTCGCCGGCCTGGAGGCCGCCGCAGCGATGCTGGCCGACAGCGACCCCGAGCCGAGTGCCGATTTCGCGGCGGCCGGCCAGGACTTCATGGCCGCCATCGAGCGCAGCCTGGCCCGCGACGCGCAACGGCTGCGCCGCCCGGCCATGCCCGCCTCGCCCTACCGGCGCATGGACGCGGGCGCGATCGGCTCGCTGGCGATCGGCTACCCGGCGCAGCTGTGCCCGCCCGACGACCCGCGGCTGCTGGACACCGTCGAGTTCCTGCTCGAGCGCTGCTTCGTCAACGGCGCCTTCTACCAGGACATGATTCATTCCGGGCTCAACGCCTACCTGACGCTGCACGTCGCCCAGGTGCTGCTGCGCGCCGGCGACCCGCGCTACCTGGCGCTGATGGACACGGTGGCGGCGCTGGCCTCGCCCACCGGCCAGTGGCCCGAGGCCATCCACCCGCAGACGGGCGGCGGCTGCATGGGCGACGGCCACCATGTCTGGGCCGCCGCGGAATGGGTGCTGATGCTGCGCAACTGCTTCTTGCGCGAGGAAGGCGAGCGGCTGGTGCTGTGCGCCGGCGTGCCGGCGCGCTGGCTGGATGACGGCGGGCCGATCCGCTTCGGCCCGGCGCCGACCACCTTCGGGACGGTCTCGGTCGAGGTCCTGCCGGAGGGCGGCGGGCGGGCGCGTGTGCGCTGGCAGGCCGACTGGCATGCCGACCACCAGGCCGAGGGCCAGGCTGAGGGCCAGGCCGGCTCCCCGCCCGGCGCCCAAGGCGTTCAGGGGACTGCGCCGCCGATCGACATCGAGCTGCCCGGCTTCAAGCCCGCGCGTGCGGCGCCAGGTGCGAATTTCGTCGTCCTCGAAGCAGAGGACACGGGCGGCGAAACGAGCGAGGACACCGGGCCATGAACATCCTGCTGGTGACCAACACCTACACCCCGCACGTGGGCGGCGTGGCGCGTTCGGTGGAAGCCTTTGCCGGCGAGTACCGCAGGCGCGGCCACCAGGTGCTGGTGGTGGCGCCCGAGTTTCCCGACATGCCCGCGGACGAGACCGGCGTGCTGCGCGTCCCCGCGATCCAGGAATTCAACGCCAGCGACTTCTCGGTGGTGCTGCCCACGCACCCGCCGCTGACCGCGGCCCTCGACGCCTTCGGCCCGGACATCGTGCACTCCCAGCACCCCTTCCTGCTCGGCTCGACCGCGGTGCGCATCGCGCGCTACCGCGGGTTGCCGCTGGTGTTCACGCACCACACGCTCTATGAGCAATACACCCACTACGTGCCCGGCGACTCGCCCGCGCTGAAGCGCTTCACCGTCGAGCTGGCGACGCGCTACGCCAACCTCTGCGACCAGGTGTTCGCGCCCAGCCAGAGCATCCGCGACCTGCTCCGCGAGCGCGGCGTCAGGACGCCGATCGAGGTGGTGCCCACCGGGGTGCACATCGAACGCTTCGCGCAAGGCGACGGCGCGACTGTCCGTGCGCAGGCCGGCATCCCGGCGGACGCGCTCGTGGTCGGCCACCTGGGCCGGCTGGCGCCGGAAAAGAACCTGGCCCTCCTCGCGGAGGCCGTGGCCCAGTTCATCGCTGCAGAGCCGAAGGCGCATTTCCTGGTGGTCGGCAGCGGGCCGTCGGCAGACGAGATGCGCGCGATTTTCGCAACGGCCGGCGTCGAGGCGCGGTTGCACTTCGCCGGCACGCTGCAGGGCCAGGCGCTGGCCGATGCGCTGCATGCCATGGACCTGTTCGCCTTTGCCTCGAAGAGCGAGACCCAGGGCATGGTGCTGACGGAAGCGATGGCCGCGGGCCTGCCGGTGATCGCGCTGGATGCCGCCGGTGTGCGCGAGGTGGTGAGCGACTGCGAGAACGGCCGGCTGCTGCGCGAGGAGACGCCTGAGGCTTTTACCGCTGCGCTGCGCTGGGCCGCCGCGCTCGACGACGACGCATCCGCGGCGCTCAGGCAATCCGCGCTGGAAACAGCCGCGGCCTACTCCATGGAACAATCCGCCACCACGGCGCTGGAATGCTACCGCGCCGTGCGCGTCCGCTCGGCGGACGAATTCGAGCCGGCGCAAAACCTCTGGGAGGAGATCCTGGGCGCGCTGCGCACCGAGTGGTCCTTGTTCATGAACCTGGCCGGCGCCAGCGACGCCGCGCTCGGCGGCGAACGCGACCCGGGCGAGCCGCGCTGATGCGGCTGGCAAAGCGGGCGGACTGAGCCATGGTCGGCAACATCGAAATCATGCTGCGGCGCTGGCGCCGTGCGATCAGCCGCAGCGCGTTGTTGTCTCGGCTGCTGCGCCTGCCGGTTTCGGAGGGGCCCGCCACCCGGCCGGGACTGGTGATGATCCAGGTCGACGGCCTGTCGCGGACCCAGTTCGAGCGTGCGCTCGACAGCGGGGAATTGCCCTTTCTTCGGCGGCTGATGCAGCGCGAGCACTACCGGCTGCACAGCCACTACTCGGGCCTGCCCTCCACCACCCCCGCCGTGCAGGGCGAACTGTTCTATGGCGTGAAGGCCGTGGTGCCGGCCTTCTCCTTTCGCGACCACCAGACCGGCCACGTGGTGCGCATGTACGACGCCGAGACGGCCGCGCGCGTGGAGGGGCGGCTGGCTTCTGCAGCCGAGCGTGCAGGGCTGGGCGAGCCGCTGCTCAAGGACGGCAGCGCCTATGCGGACAACTACCACGGCGGCGCCGACGAGACCCACTTCTGCGCCGCCTCCATCGGCTGGGGCCCCGCGCTGCGCGCCGCCAACCCCTTCGTGCTGCTCGCCTTCCTCATCGCCAACCTCTACAGCTTCTTCCGCGTGGGCGTGCTCGTGCTGCTCGAGCTGGGGCTGGCCGTGGCCGACTTCTTCCGCGGCCTGCGCGGCGGCCAGGACTTCATCAAGGAGTTGAAGTTCGTGCCCACGCGCGCGGGCATCTCCATCCTGCTGCGCGAGTTCTGCGTCATCGGCGGCAAGATCGACATCAGCCGCGGCCTGCCGGTGATCCACATGAACTTCCTCGGCTACGACGAGCAGTCCCACCGCCGCGGCCCGGGCTCGCTGTTCGCCCACTGGACGCTCAAGGGCATCGACGACGCAGTCGCGCGGCTGTGGCGCGCGGCCAGCCGTTCCGAGCTGCGCCACTACGAGGTGTGGATCTATTCCGATCACGGCCAGGTGGACACGCAGCCCTACGCGTCGCTGACGGGCTACCCGCTCGAGAACGCAGTGGAAGCGGCCTTCCAGAAGCTGGGCCGGGAGGGATTGAAAGTGGCGTCCGTCGACGGCAGCGGCATCCAGACGCAGCGCATCCGGCTCCTCGGCGGCCACAAGACCCAGAAACTCTTCGCCCGCCAGCAGGCGGCAATTGACCGGGCCGAGGAACAGGCTGCAGAGCACCCGGCAGTCGCCGCGCTGGGCCCTGTGGGGCACATCTATTTTCCGCGCCAGCTGTCGCGCGCGGACCGCGCCTTTGTGGCGCGCGAACTGGTGGCGCAGCACCAGGTGCCGGCGGCGCTCGCGGCGCGCGAGCCGGGCGTGGTGCGTGTCTTCACGGCCGAGGGTGAATACCAGCTGCCACAGGACCGCGAGAAATTGCTGGGTGCTTCGCATCCCTTCCTGGACGCGGCCGGCGAGGACCTGGTCGCGTTGTGCGAGCATGCCGACGCCGGCGACCTGGTGCTGCTGGGCTGGCGTGCCGGCGTGCGCCCCATCACCTTCGCCGAGGAGAACGGCGCGCACGCCGGTGCACACCCGGACGAGACCCGTGGCTTCGCGCTGCTGCCGGGCGATGCGCCGCTGGCGGATGAAGCAGGCCGGGCCGCAGGCCAGCCCGGGTTCCTGCGTCCCGGCGACCTGCGCACGGCGGCGCTGCGTGAACTGGGCCGGGCGGACCAGCGGGTGCGGAGCATACCGCGACGGGCGCCTGCTGCAGCCGGCACGCTGCGAGTCATGACCTACAACGTGCACAGTTGCGTGGGCATGGACGGCAAGCTGGACCCCGAGCGCATCGCGCGCGTGATCGCGCGGGCGCGGCCCGACGTGGTGGCGCTGCAGGAACTGGACGTGGGCCGACAACGCACCGGCAGCATGGACCAGGCCCAGCTCATCGCGCACCACCTGGAGATGGAGTTCCATTTCCACCCGGCGATGCACCTCGAGGAAGAGCGTTATGGCGACGCCGTGCTGACGCACCTGCCGATGCGATTGGTGAAGGCCGGCGCGCTACCCGGACTGGACGACAAGCCGCGGCTGGAACCGCGCGGCGCGCTGTGGGTGGCCGTCGAGGCGCACGGCCAGGAAGTGCAGGTCATCAACACCCACCTCGGCCTGCTGCGCCGCGAGCGGCTGGCGCAGGTCGAGACGCTGCTGGGAGACCAGTGGCTGGGTGACGCCCGTTGCCGCCCGCCGGTGGTCTTCTGCGGCGACCTGAACGCCGTGCCCACGTCGCGGGTCTGCCGACGGCTTGGCGAGCACTTCGAGGACGCCCAGGTCGTGGCGCGCGCGCACCGCCCGCGCAGCACTTATGCCAGCCGCGCGCCGGGCCTGCGCATCGACCATGTCTATGTCACACCGGGCACCGAGGTGCGCGCCGTCGAGGTGCCCGACTCGGAGCTGGCACGCGTGGCCTCCGACCACCTGCCGCTGGTGGTCGAGCTTGTGGTGACGCCGCCCGACGGCAGGTGAACGCTCAGACGAAGGCGCCGAAGGCCCGGCCCACGAGTGCGGTGGCGGCCATGGCGAGCGCACCCCACAGGGCAACGCGTCCAGCGCCTTTGAGCAGCCCGGCGCCGCCAGTGTAGGCTGCAACGGCGCCGAGCAGGGCGAGCGCCGCGAGTGACCCGGCCGCTACGCCCGGCACCAGGTATTTTTCCGGGGCGAACCAGGTCACGCCGAGCGGCAGGGCGGCGCCGACGGCAAACGCCGCGGCCGAAGCCAGCGCCGCCTGGATCGGACGGGCCCGATGGACTTCGGTGAGACCGAGCTCATCACGGGCATGCGCACCCACCGGGTCGCGCGCCATCAATTGTTCCGCGACCTGCTTCGCCAGCCCCGCATCGAGGCCGCGCTGCCGGTAGATCCCGGCCAGTTCCTCGTGCTCCTCGTCCGCGTGGGTCTCGTGCTCACACCGCTCGCGCTCGAGATCAGCGCGCTCGGTGTCGGCCTGCGAGCTGACGGAAACGTACTCGCCGGCCGCCATGGACATGGCCCCTGCAACCAATCCCGCGACGCCCGCGATCAGCACTTCGCCACGACCGACGCTTGCCGCGGCAACGCCGATGAGCAGGCTCGCTATCGAGACGATGCCGTCATTGGCGCCCAGCACGGTGGCGCGCATCCAGCCGATCTTCTGGGCGTAGTGGCGCGCCGGATAAGTGGGTTGATTGTTCATGTTGCGAGGCTCAAACCATAGTTCATGGCGCCCGACCTGGGAACGGGCTACGAAACGCACTGGACGATCCACCACGACGCTCCGCCCTGATTCGCCATAATTGCGCCCGCATTCGCCCCGGGCCGCGCCCGCCCCTGCCCTGTTGCCGACGCCTAATCAGCGCATGAACAACCCGCAGGAGCAGGTGCAATGCGATCTTTCCTCGACTCCACGCTTTCCGTTGACACTTTCCCTCCTCCGCCATCCCCTGGTAACCCGCGCGAATCCGTCGGCTGGCCCCAGCGGCTGCTGCGCCTATTCGCGTTGCTCGTGCTGTTGGCACCCGGCGTCGTCTGGTTCCCCGACGACGCAGCTGCCCAGGCAGATCCTGCGCCATGGGAATCCGGAGCCGGCGGGCTGTGGCTGAAGGCCTCGCTCGACGACGAACCGGTCGCGGCACTCAGCGTGGGCACGGAGATCCGTGCCCGGGTCACGGGCAACACCGGCCGCATCGAGGTCACGCAACGCTTCAGCAACCCGCGCGACGAATGGGTGGAGGGGCTGTACGTCTTTCCGCTGCCGGCGGACGCCGCCGTGGACCAGATGGAAATGCAGGTCAGCGATCGCGTCATTCGTGGCGAGATCCAGCCGCGCGAGGAAGCACGCCGCACTTACGAGGCGGCGCGGGACTCCGGGCGGCGCGCCAGCCTGGTCGAGCAGGCTCGGCCGAACATGTTCACCACCTCGGTCGCCAACATCCCGCCCGGCGGAGAGATCACGGTGCGTATCGCGTACCTGACAGTGGTTCCGTGGCGCGACGCGCGCTACGAGCTGAAGCTGCCGATGGCGATCACGCCGCGCTTTGCGCCTGCGGTGGAGGGCGATGCCGGGTGGTCACCCGGGCCCGAGGCCAGCGCCGGGCTGACCTTGCCCGAGCACATCACACCCGAACTGGTGGCACCAGGGCTGCAGACCGCGCGCATAGAAATCGAGCTCAACGCGGGG
This sequence comes from Thioalkalivibrio sp. XN279, assembly GCF_011089885.1. Taxonomy (NCBI): domain Bacteria; kingdom Pseudomonadati; phylum Pseudomonadota; class Gammaproteobacteria; order Chromatiales; family Ectothiorhodospiraceae; genus Thioalkalivibrio; species Thioalkalivibrio sp. XN279. Next base: position 198,919 of record NZ_JAANBD010000028.1, read on the forward strand.
CTGCCGCTGGCGACGCTGCACAGCCCCAGCCACGCTATCAAAATTGGCACTGGCGACACCGTCGCGGCCGATGCCGGTACCTGGCGGGGCGGCAAGGCTAGCGCCACGACCGGCCGCCGTAGGATCGTCGCAGCGGCGGCACCGATGGACCGCGACTTCGAGCTGCGCTGGACGCCGGTGATCGCGCCCGAGACCCAGGCCGCGATCTACACGGAGGAATTCGGCGGCGAGACCTATGCGCTGCTGATGCTGGCGCCGCCTGACTGGGGACAGTCCGCGACCAGGGGGTACTCCCCGCCGCGGGAGGTGATATTCATCATCGACACGTCGGGCTCCATGGGCGGCCCGCCGATCCAGCAGGCGAAGTCAGCGCTGGCGCTCGCGGTGCAGCAGCTCGGGCCGCAGGATCGCTTCAACATCATCGAGTTCAACAACGAGGCGCGCGCGCTGTCTCGCGCGCCCATGGCGGTCGATAGCGGCACGCGCGCCACGGCGCAGCGCTTCATCGCCCGGCTCGAGGCGAACGGCGGCACCATGATGCACCCGGCGCTGGACATGGCCTTCGACATGCGCGTCACGCCGGGCCTGCTGCGCCAGGTGGTGTTCATCACCGACGGCAGCGTGGGCAACGAGACCGAGGTGCTGGGGCTGGTAGAAGAGCGGCTCGGCGAGGCGCGCCTGTTCACTGTCGGGATCGGCCCCGCGCCGAACGACTGGTTCATGCGCGAGGTCGCCGCGGCCGGCCGCGGCAGTTACACCTTTATCGCCGACGTGGCCGAGGTCGGCCCGCGCATGGGCGAACTGTTCCGCAAGCTCGAACAGCCGGCCTTGGTGGACCTCGAGCTGCACTGGCCCGGCGGCGTGACAGCCGATCTCGCCACACCCCTGCCCCGCGACCTGTATGCCGGCGACCCCGTAGCCCTGGCCGCGCGCTTAACGGGGTCTGACCCCGGAAAGTTATTGACATTGCTTGGGTTTTCCGGCGGTGCGACATGGTCCCGGCAGGCGCCGCTGCAGCAGCTCGAGGGCGAAGCGGGCATCGCGAAGCTCTGGGCGCGGGAGCGCATCGCCGAGCTGTCGCGGCGCAAGCGCCTGGCCGGCGGCGGGGCCACGACCGGCCGGCTGTCGCGCGAGGCACTGGATACCGAGATCGAGGCGCTGGCGATGGGTTACGGCCTCGTGAGCGAGCGCACCAGCCTGGTGGCAGTCGATGTCACCCCGGCCCGCCCCGAAGGTGCCGCCCTGGCTCGTGAGCAGGCGCCCACCACCGCTCCCAACGGCACCGCCTGGGCCCGCACCAGCGCCTTCGCACAGACCGCCACGCCGGCGGCGCTGTTCGGCTGGATCGGCACGGTGCTCCTCGCACTGGCGCTCTTGCTCGCCCGCCCGGCGCGCCCGCAGTGGTTGCATCCATGACGGCCGGCCATCGCAGCCTGCAACGCACTCGACAGCTCGCAGCGATCCTCCTCCTTATCGCTGCCTGCGCCAGTCTGGGCCAGGCGGGCTGGATCCATGCCAAGGCCTGGCTCGCCCAGGCGCTGATCGAAGACGCTTTTTTCCGCGCCGCAACAAACGGGGTCAGACCCCGTTACGAGGCCCCGTCCGGGGCCGGCCCATGGCCGTGGGCCGACACGCGGCCGGTGGCGCGCCTGCACCTGCCGGGAACGGAGCGGCCGCTGGTGGTGCTGGCCGGCCACAGCGGCCGCAACCTCGCCTTCGCGCCCACCCACGACCCGGCCAGCGTCCTGCCGGGCGACATGGGCAACAGCATCATCGCCGCGCACCGCGACACCCACTTCCGCGGCCTGGCCGGCCTCGCTGTGGGCGACCGTATCGCCGTCGAGCGTCTCGACGGCCGCAACATCGTCTTCGCAGTCACCTCGCTGGAAATCGTCGACAGCCGCCGCGCCCGCCTCCTGCTGGATGCGGATGGGCCGCGCCTCACGCTTGTGACCTGTTACCCATTCGACGCCGTGGACCCGAACGGTCCGTGGCGCTACGTGGTCACGGCCGTCCTGCAAGAGCCGTCCTGAGCGCGCAATAGCGCGGCGGCGGTCGCAGCCGATCCTGCCGGGGCGACAGCATCACCCCACGAGATGCAGTCCCCGCAAGGGGCCGCGCGCAGCCTTGCAACCCGCAGCCTGTCCCATCAGGCGCTCGAGTTCATACGCTTCCACCGCCGGGCTGAACAGGAATCCCTGGCCCAGCTCGCAGCCCTCTGCACGCAGCAAGCGCAGCTGGGCATGCGTCTCGATCCCTTCCGCGATCACCCGCATCCCCAGCGACTGCGCCAGGCGCACGGCGGACACGACTAGCTCGCGGCTGCGCGCATCGGTATCCATGCGCATGATGAAACTGCGATCGATCTTCAGCGCGCTGAAGGGATAGTCGCGCAGGTAGCTCAGCGAGGCATAGCCGGTGCCGAAGTCGTCCATGGCAATGCCGACGCCGGCGGCCTGAAGGGTTTCCAGGGTCTCATGCACGTTCTCGATGCCCGACAGCAACACGCTTTCGGTGATCTCGATATCCAGTGCCCGACCGGGCACACCTTCGGCATCGAGCATGGCGATCACCGACTCGGCAAACCCCGGCGCACGAAACTGGTACGGGGAAACATTGATCGCGACCCTGAAGCCCGGGTCCAAATACTCGCGCCAATGCCGCGCCATGGCGAGAGACTCGCGCAGCACGAACGCGCCCAGCGCATGGATCTGGCCGCTCAACTCCGCGACCCCGATGAACTCGTCCGGGCTGACGCGACCCAGCAGGGGATGCGACCAGCGCAACAAGGCCTCTGCGCCCACAATCCGGTCCTGAGCAAGATCCATGATCGGCTGGTAATGAAGCGCGATCTCGCCGCGCTCGAGCGCACCGCGCATCGCTTCCTCGACGGCGTGCTGGCGCTCGACCACCTGGTTCATTTCATGTGTGAAGAACTCGAACGCGTCGCCACCGTGTCGCTTGGCGTGATACATCGCCGTATCGGCACTGCGCATCAGAGACTCGACCGTGACACCGTCGCTCGGCGAGACGGCGATGCCGATGCTGGAGGTCATGTGGAACTGCCGTCCGGAGACCGCGAACGGCTCGCGAAGCACTGCCAGGACCTTCTCGGCGACCGCCAGCACCGCCTGCACGTCATCGAAGTCTTCCATGATGACGATGAACTCGTCGCCGCTTATCCGCGCCACCGTGTCGTCTTCGCGCAGCACGCGGCGCAGGCGCGTTGCGGCCTCCACCAGCACGCGATCCCCGGCGTCGTGGCCGAGCGTGTCGTTGACCCGCTTGAACTCGTCCAGGTCCATGAAAAATACCGCCAGCCGGCCATGATGGCGTTCTGAGCGCTGGAGCGCGTGTTGCAGCCGGTCCGCCGCCAGCAAGCGGTTCGGCAGGCCGGTAAGCGTATCGAAGTGCGCCAGTTCGTAAAGCTCCTGCTCCACCTCGTGACGTGCCGAGACGTCCTGCATGAACCCGCGCAACTTCACCACGCGCCCGTTGCGCCACACCGTCTCCGCGTGCGCCTTGACCCAGAGGATACGGCCGTCGTCCGGCCGCCGCAGGCGGTGTTCGACCGCGAACCGGGCGCCGCTCTCGCGCGCGTCACGGAAGGCGCGTACCAGCTGTTTCCAGTCCTGTTCCGGGAACAAGGCGCGCAGTTGCTCTATGCCGAGCGGACCGCGAGGGCAGCCGCTGACATGGCTCCACTGCTCTGAGACGACCAGCTGCCGTTCCTCGACCAGCCACTCCCAGCTCCCCATGCCGGCCAGCGCCTCGGCGGAGGCGCGCATGGCCTCGCTCTCGCGCAGGGCTTCGTCGGCCCGGGTGCGCGCCAGCGCTTCGCCGAGCAGGTCGCCCAGCATCTGCATCAGGGAGCGCTCCTCTTCCGACCAGTGCCGCTTTTCGCGCACCGCATCGCAACCCACGAGCCCGATGAGCTCTCCGTTGGAGAAAATGGGCACCGAGATCAGGGAAAGAATATCCTGCATGGCGCAGATCGACTTCTCCGCAGCCCAGGACTCGTCCAGCGCTTGCACGTCCGACAACACAACATGCCGCCGCTGCTTGAGTTCGGCGATGATGTTGGGCGCCGTGGTTGAGGACACCAAGCCGAGGCTGTCGATCTGGGGCTCGATCCCCGGCGCGACCCATTCATGCGTGTTTCGGTAGTGCGCGAGGTCCGGCGTGAACTGGATCACGTAGGCGCGATCGACACCGCACCAGCTGCCGATCTGCGCCAGCATGTCCTCCAGGGCCTCATCGATGTCGACGCGGCTGGAGCGGATGAACTTGCGCGACAGCTCGACCATCAGCTGTTGCAGGCCGCAGACGTACTTCAGGGCCTGGTCGTTCTGCTTCATCTCCGTGATGTCGAGCATCACGCCCACGATCTTGTACGGCTTGTCGTCCCGCATGAGGATGCTCACCATGTCGCGCAGCCAAACCGTCCGGCCATCGGCGGCGATCATGCGGTAATCGAATACATGGCCCTCGCCGCGCGCCGTGGATGCCGCGCAGTAGTCGGGCGCCCAGGCGCGGTCCTCGGGATGCATGTACCGGGTCCAGAACCCGGGGTCACCAATCCAGGCCTCGCGGGGGTAGCCCAGCAGGCTCTCGACTTCCGGGCTGACGTAGGTGAAAGACCAGTCGCCTGGCTCAGCCTCCCAGATGATGGCCCGCGTCGATTCCACCAGGGAGCGATAACGCTGCTCCTGGGCGCGAAAATAATCCGCCTGGGTACGCTGCGCGAGCCGGTCGGAGATCATGCGCGCGTGCTGCCGTGACAACTGCATGCTGGTCAGCAGCATGGCGATGCCGAAGACGGTCGCCATGAAAGCCGATTGCAAGGCGAACTCGGAATCCAGCGTCGCGAGTCGCAGGATGGTCGGCGTCAGGGTCGCCAGCACAAGGAGACAAGCCGGTTGCCAGCGCACAGCCAGGTTGACGACCCCGCCGGCCACCACGCCAGCGACGACCAGGAGCAGCACCAGTTGCTTCCCGGGCACATCGGCCGGGAATATCAGCCACGGCGCGCTGCCGAAAACCAGCCCCGCCCCGACCACCAGCAGGTCGAAAGCGGCTGCCCACCTGGTCGCGGCGGCATGGTTCTTGCCGCTTTCCTTAAAGCGCGCTTTCAGGGCCAGGCGCAGTCCCGTGATTAGCAGGAATGCCGCAATCCAGCCGGCGATCACCGCCGGTGGATTGAAAGGCGCGTACACCCACGCCAGTACCGCGACCGCCACGCCGCCGCTCAACACCACGCCTTTCAACCGCTGGCAAAGCATGCGGTTCTGCTCCAGGAGCATTTCTGTGCGCTGGTTGTACGGCGCGCGGATGGTGGCCGACAGGTCGTGCAATTGGGGGTCCCTCTCCGGGTGCGCGCGTCGCAATCCCATCGCTTGTCGGCAGGCAGGGAGCAAACTTGAGGGAGCTGCGGCGAGAACTTGCGTGTTCGTCGTATCATGCCCGCCATGAAAATGAACAAGCCGCTTCTCGTCTTCGCCCTGGTCCTGCTGGCCGGTTACTTCCTCGCCACGTTCCTGGTCGGCCAGCGCGCCGAGCGGGAGATCAACGCGCTCGGCGCAGCGCTCCAGGCCCAGGACGACATCCGCGTGACGCAGTTCGAGTACCAGCGCGGCTTCTTCGGCGGCACGCTGGCGTACGACCTGTCATGGGAACCGCAGGAGGCCGCGGCCGTGCTCGAGGCGCTGCGCGAGGCCGGCGCCCTCTCCGAGGACAGCCTCAGGGTCCGCGGCGACATGCATGTGCGCCACGGGCCGTGGATCGGCGGCGGCTTCGGCGTGGCGGCGGCAGACACGTCCGTCGCCCTGCCCGACGAGCTGCGCGCGGCGTTACCCCAGTACCCGGGCGAGTCACCCATGCTGCGCGTGGCGGGGCGCATCACGTTCGCCGGCATGCTGGCGGCCGACGTCCGCGCCGTGGATTACGACGGCCGCATCACCCCGGCCGAGCTCGGCGGCAGCGCGCGGCTCGAGCTGAAAGGCCTGCAGGCCAAGCTCCGCGTCACGCCCCAGCTCGATCGCGGCGCGGTGGAGCTCCGCATGGAGCGCGGCATGGTCGGGATCAGCGAGGGCGCCGAGTCCTTCGAGCTGAGCGTGGACGGCGTGTACCTCGACGCCGACGGCGAGGAGGCGCGCCCGCGCCTCTGGCTCGGCACGAGCGGCGGCGGATTCGGCCGGGTGGCGGTCACGATGGCGGAAGGCGCATTCGTCATGAACGAGGCGCGCGTCGCCGGCAACACTTGGATGGAGGACGAGCGCGTCCACTCGACCAGCACGCTGACCTTTGGCGAGGCGACGCTGGCCGGCCAGTCGCTGCGCGGCGGCGAATTCCTGGTGGCGGTGCGCAACCTGGACGCGGCGGCGCTGGAAGAGCTGGCGCGGCTGTCGGAAGAGTTTGCGCGGGCGGCGGAAACGCCGGACGAGCGGGAGGCCGAAGCGGCCATGGAACGCTTCGTGACACAGTTCGAGCGCCTGCTTGCCGGCGGGCCGAGCTTCGCCATCGAGCGCATGAGCCTGGCGCTGCAGGCGCCGGACGACGTCACGGGGCGCTTCGAGTTGCGCGTCGAGGGCGCCACGGAACTGTCGGCCGAATCCATGGATGCGCTGGCGCGCGCACTGCGCGGCGAAGTCGAGTTCCGGCTGCGGCTGGACGCCATGCGCTACGTGACGCGGCTGGTTGCGGCCGGCCAGCTCGGCGAGGACGCGGCGGCGGCGGAGATCGACCGGGCTGCTGCGGCGCTGTACGACCAGGCGCTGCAGAACCTGCGCGGGCTGCCTTTCGTGGTCATCGGGGAGGAAGACGTCTCGGTCGCGGCCGAACTGAGCGACGGGGTGCTCTCCGCGGGTGGGGCCGAGGTGATGAACGTCGAGTCCATTCTGGCCGGCATGCTGCGCGGCCTCGTGGAGGCCGGCGAGCCCGGGGCGATGATGGGCGCGGGCGAAATGAACGCCGAGGCTGAACCCCTGTACGGCCGAATCGCGCTGGAGTTCGATTTCGTGCCCGACCCCTATGCCATCGACGTGCTGGCGGGCGGCGCCGACGACCTGGAGACGCTGGTCGGCGAAGGGTGCGTCGGGCTGGTGAACGGGGCGCGGCCCGACCTGGTGCTCAGCTACGCGGCCGGGCCGAACCCGCTCTACATCTACGCCAGCTCGGAGTTCGACACCACGCTGGCGGTGCTGGACCCGAACGGGCAATGGCACTGCAACGACGACGCCCTCGACCGCGGGCTCGATCCCGGCATCGAGTTCGTCGACCCGGCGGCAGGCGACTATGCCATCTGGGTGGGCACCATGGAGGCCGCCATGGTCGAAGCCGTGCTCAGCATCTCCGAGTTCGGCATGCTCTAACGGGGTCTGACCCCCGTAAGGACTTGAATCAACTAGCTGGGCACGCAAACTGACGGAAATCAGTTTGGCCCCGCCGCCGAATGACCTGCGTCAAGCGCCTGAATTGACTGCACCCCGCCGGGCCCACTAGAATTCCGCGCCTTGTCCGGGCGATTAGCTCAGCGGGAGAGCGCTCCCTTCACACGGGAGAGGTCACTGGTTCAATCCCAGTATCGCCCACCAGCTCAAAGAAAAACGGCAGCCTCAGGGCTGCCGTTTTTCGTCGGGCCTGCGGGCCGGGTCAGCGCTTCGCTTCGTGGCGCCAGATGAGGTAATCCTCAGCCCTCTCCGCGCTCACGGCGAACTCGATCGTATCGTTGGCCGCATCCGTGTCCTTGAGATAAGCGAGCCCGGAAAAGGTCAGGCCGTTACGCGCCGCCAGGAGTCCCGTGCAGCTGTCCACGTCGAACGTGACGCGGTAGGTGTTGTAGCTCGCGTCGATCACCTCCACTGCGCCATTCGCCACGCAGCTCGTGGCAGACGACTGGTAGAACAGCTGGCCGGTCGCATCGATCGCGAGGCTGTCGTCGGCGGTCGTGTAGGCCCCTGCGATGGTGGCCAGGGACGAGGGACGCTCGTACAGGTCATCGTAGGCGAAACTGAAGGTGCCAGTGAACGTATCGCCCTGGTCGCCGACGGTCGTGAAATCACCCGCCAGGCTGACCCGCTCGCTCACCGTGCCATCGAGTTCCGTCAAGCCGAAGCGGCTGCCGGCCGGCGTGGTCGAACCCAACGGCAATGCCGAGATCGCGTCCGAGGAAGAGAAGCTCGTGCCCGACACCTGGAGGGTGCCAAAAATCTGCTGCCCCTGGTCGTTGTCCAGCCAGCGGAACTCGCCGGTCTCGGCGACGATACCGGAGAAACTGAGCGCGCCCCCAGCACTGGAGACGAACTGGCCCGTCCAGATGCCGCCCACGGACGCATCCGGGGGTGGTGGCGGCGGCGGCGGGGGCGGTGGGGGTGGCGGCGCCACCTCGTTGACGGTGATGGTGACAGTCGCGGTGTCCGCGGCCTCGCCGTCGCTGATCGCGTAGCGGAACGTATCGGTGCCGAAGAAGCCCGCTGCCGGGGTATAGGTCCAACTCGTGGCGGAGGACGGCTGGAGCACACCGTTGGCAGGCTGTGAGACGCCGGTCACCGAAAGGGTATCACCATCCGCATCGCTGTCGTTCGCGAGCAACGCGGCCACCGTGATGGTCAGGGACTGGTCCTCGTCTGTCTCGAAAGCGTCGTCGCTCGCGACCGGAGCCGTGTTGGCCGGCGGCGGCGGGGGCGGCGGGGTGACGGAACCACCGTCGTCGCCACCACCGCTGCTGCCGCCGCCGCAGCCCGCCAGCGTGAGATACAACGCCCCGAGCAGAAGCACGCGATTGTTCATGAGATCACCTTCCTGGCGCATGGCAGCCGGTACCGCCCAGCCGCTCCCGTACATGACTTAAGGGGAAAACCGTCCCTTATATGACTTAAAAAGAATACAAAGGTGCCGGGCAAAATAATGTGACCGAGATCACTCCGAACACGCCTTAAACGGGACACTCGTCGGGAACACAAACAAACAGGCAGCCCGGAGGCTGCCTGCGCGCTGTTCAGGGTTGCGGTGGCGCCCGAGACCCGGGCGCCCTCCCCTTGGAACGGGCTCAGTAATGCACCGCCCGCGGCAGCTCCTTGGCCTGGGCGACCCACTTGGCGACGGCGGCCTCGGTCGGCAGCGCCCGCACCAGCTTCTTCGCCTCGTTGATCTCGACCATCTTCTTGTAAAGGTTGTCGGCACGACGCTGCGCCAGCTCCTTCACGGTGTCGACCCCGGCGTGCTCCAGCAGGTCGGCGTATTCCTCGCCCACGCCCTTGATGCGGGCGAGGTCGGCACGGTTCACCCAGCCGAGGATCTGCTTGGTGCTGAGGCCGCACTTCTCGGCGAGGTCCTTGCGACCCTTGGGGGTGGCGCCGGCTTCCAGCAGCTTGGCCTGGTTCTTGACGCCTGCTTCTTCGAGCTTGGCGGCGCAGACCGGACCGATACCTTCGATTTCCCTGAGCTTGGCCATGTTTTCGACTCCGTTATTCGGGTTGCTGTGTCGGATTTTGGAAAACCAGTGCCAATAGTAGCCAAATCCAGTGCCCTTCGCCCGATTTGCTAGACTCTGCACGCGCTCATGCAGGAAACATCCAACATTCTCAGCACGTTCTGGGACAGCACCCGCCCCTGGGCCGAAGGCCTGGCGGTGCTCGCCGTCGGCGCGGTGGCCGGCCTGCTGGCGGTGTTCGTCGCGCGCCTCGCGTTGAAGCTCTTCCTCGCCCGCCAGCATCCGGTGTTCGCGGAGTCGGTGCGTCGGCGCTGGATGGGCGTGCTGGCGTGGTTCCTGCCGCTGCTCGGCGTCTATCTCGCCCTCCCCGCCGCCGACCGGGCCGCCGAGTCGCCCTGGCTGCACGCGGCACTGGTCAGCGTGCTGATTTTCGGCGTCGGCCTGCTGGTGGTCCGCCTGGCGCAGGTGCTGGAGGACGTGCTCGGGAAACGGCTGCAAATGGACGTGGCCGACAACCTGCGCGCACGCAAATTCCACACCCAGTTCCGCATCCTGCGCCAGGTCCTGACGCTCATCATCTGGCTGCTCACCGCCAGCGCCATCCTGCTGCAGTTCGACGGCTTCCGGCAGTTCGGCCAGGGCCTGCTGGCCTCTGCCGGCATCGCTAGCCTGGTGATCGGCTTTGCTGCCCAGAAAACACTGGGCAACCTCATCGCCGGCTTCCAGATCGCCATCACCCAGCCGATCCGGCTCGACGACGTGGTGGTGGTGGAGAACGAGTGGGGGCGCATCGAGGAAATCACCCTCACTTACGTGGTGGTGAAGATCTGGGACGAGCGGCGCCTGGTGCTGCCGATCAGCTATTTCCTCGAAAACCCCTTCACCAACTGGACCCGGCGCAGCGCCGAGATCCTCGGCACGGTGTTCCTGCACGTCGATTACACGGTGCCGATCGACGGGCTGCGCAAGGAGCTGGAGCGCCTGGTCAAGCACCACGACGACTGGGACGGCCGGGTGGTCGAGATCGTGGCCTTCGAGGCGCGGCCGACCACGCTGGAGCTGCGCGCCCTGGTCAGTTCACGTGACTCCGGCGCCGCCTGGCGCCTGCGCTGCCACGTGCGCGAAGGGCTGGTGACCTGGCTGCAGCGCGAGCATCCCGATGCCCTGCCCCGCTTCCGCATCACGGACACGCTCACCCCCGTCCCCGAGTCCGAGTCCGAGTCCGGGTCCGGGTCCGGGTCCGGGTCCGGGTCCGGGTCCGAGTCCGCCCCCAAAGCCGAGTAGCTTTCCCCCTGCGGTAGTTCCGTATTCAGTCCTGCTGCGCTGCGGTCATACTAGTCAGTGGCGTCTACCCACACCCACAAGGAAAGGGGGACCGGGCATGTCTGAGCGCACCCGCCCGACCAGTTCCGACGCCGCCGCCGCGATCGACGAGGTACTTCTCGCGGAGTCGGCAGCACGGCAAGCCATGGAGGCGTGCCGCCAGGAGGCCGAGAGTATTCTCGAGGCCGCCCGGGAGGATGCGCGCCGCATCACCCGTATCGCCAACCAGCGCGTCACGCGACTGCACAACCACTGCGACGGCCTGGTGCGCGAGCGCATTGACGCGATCCGGGCGTCGGCAGGCGAGGAAGCCGTCCGCACCGAGCTGAATGCCGCCGATCGGGAGATGCTCAGGCAGGCGGTGGGACGCCTCGCTGCACGACTCACCCGGCCGGCCGATGGCTGAGGACGCGCGCCTCGCTTACCTGCAGGCCCGCCTGCAGGCCCGTCACGGCGACCGCCCGTCGGCCGACGACTGGCGCGTGGCTGAAGCCAGCGCCGACCTGTCGCATTTCCTCGAGGCCGTGCGCCGCACCGCACTGAAGCGCTGGATCGGCGACGTCAACCCGGACATGGCACCGGACGCGATCGAGCGCTACTTCCGCGCCGCCTGGCGTGGGGCCGTGGACGAAGTCGCGGACTGGTCGCCCGAAGACTGGCGCGACGCCGTCGCCTGGCTGTGCTGGCTGCCGGACCTGCCCGCCGTCGAGCACCTGCTGCGCGGCCTCAAGATCCCGCCGTGGATGCGCGAGGATCCGGTACTGAAAGAGGTCGCCTTCGAGGATCCGCAGCGGCGCCTTGAAGCCTTCAGCGAACAACCGCTGGCACCCCTGCTGGAGGGCAATCCGGAGGGCGATCCGGAGGACGCCACCCTCGACACACCCCCCGACCCCGACGCACCACGCGTCGCGGCGCGCTGGGTCGCGGAGTGGCGCCGCCGCCTGCCGCGCGGCGCCCGGGCCCATCGCGATGAACTGGCCGCCCTGCTGGAGCAGGTGCAGGCGCATCTCGAGGCCATGCGCACCAGCGCGGAGCCCGACGGCCGCGCGCTGCGCAACACCCTGTCCGCCTCCCTCGCGCGCCGCTTCCGCAAGGGCGCCGGGACCGTCACGGCGTTGTTCTCGCACCTCCTGCTCGACGGGCTCGAGCTGGAGCGCGTGCGCGCCGGCGTCATGGCACGCCGGCTGCTGCCGGAGCGCCCGGAGGGTCGCACATGGGCATGAGGCCGCAGGCCGCGCGCTGGTTCGAGCTGCTCACCCCGCGCGAGGAGCTGACCAAGGCACTGGAATGCCTGGCCGAGACACGCGCGGTCGAGCTGCAGACCCACAGCCAGCCGGAACACGCGCTGGAGCTGCCCGGCCTGCCGCAGGCGCTGGACGAGTTCGGCGAGCTGAACCGCCGCTACGGCACCTGGTGGCCGGAGGGCGTGGTGCCGCCGATCGAGGATGCGCTGGAGCCGGTCAGCGCCATGCACGATGCGCTCGAGCGGCTGCGCGCCTGGGCGCACGATGCCGAGCCCCTGATCGCGGAAGGCGAGCGTCTCGAGATCGAGTCACGCCAGCTGGCCGAGCTGCTCGAGGCGCTGGCCGCACCCGGCGCCACCCTGCCCGACCTGCATCGCCTCGCCGAAGCCGGGCCGGTACTGGGCGCGCGTTTCTATCGCCTGCCGCCCAAGGCCATGCCGCGCGCGCTGCCGCCGTCAGTCATCACCGAATCCTTCCTCGGCGCCGATGAGGCGCCGCACCTGCTCGCGGTCGGCCCGCTGGCGCAGCTCGAGGCACTGGACCGCCAGATGCAGGCGCTCAAGGCGCGCCGCGTGCACCTGCCCGAATGGCTGCCCGGCGACCCGGTCGCCGCGCGCGAGGCCGTCGAGGCGCGTCGCGCCAAGGTGCTGGAACTGCGCGACGAAGTGCGCAAGGCGCTCGAGGCGCTGGACGAAAAGCACCAGCTCAGGAACGCCATCGGCACCATGGCGCTGATGGAGTGGTTCGCCGGGCATGCGCCGAGCCTGCCGGTCACCGATCACTTCGCCTGGGTCACGGGCTGGACCAGCGACCTCGACGGCCACGAGATCAACCAGGCGCTGGACCACGGCAAGGTGCAGCACCTGCTGCGCTACAAGGAACCGCCCGAGGGCATCGCCTGCCCGGTGGTGATGCACAACCCGCGCTGGGTGAAACCCTTCGAGCTGTTCCCCTCGCTGCTCGGCACGCCGAGCTCCACCGAGGCCGACCCGAGCCGCATCGTCGCGCTGGTCGCGCCGCTGATGTTCGGCTTCATGTTCGGCGATATCGGCCAGGGCGCGGTGCTGCTCGCGCTCGGCCTGTGGCTGCGCAAGCGCGTCCCGATCTTCAGCATCCTGGTGCCCTACGGCGCCTCGTCGATCGTGTTCGGGTTCCTGTTCGGCAGCATCTTCTCCAACGAGCACCTGCTGCCCGCGCTGTGGATGCATCCCATCGAGCACCCGCAGGAAATGATGGTGATCGCGCTGGTGTTCGGCGTGTGCATCCTCACCCTCGGCCTGCTGCTCGACGCGCTGGGCGCCTTCTGGCGCCGCCTGTTCGGCTACTGGCTGGCGACGCGCGCCGGCATCCTCATCGCCTACCTCGGCATCGTCACGTCCTTCCTCAACCCCGAACTGCTGCTGTTCACCTGGGTCGGCTTCACCTGGTTCGTGCTCGGCACCGCGCTGACCTCGCACCACAACAAGCTGCTGGAGATCCCCAAGGCGCTCGGCGAGCTGGTCGAGACGATGCTGCAGTTGCTGGTGAACACCGTCTCCTTCGTGCGCGTGGGCGCCTTCGCGCTGGCGCACGCCGGCCTGTCCGCCGCCATCATGGGCATGGCGGACGCCACCGGCGGCGGTATCGGCTGGCTCTTGGTGATGATCCTCGGCAATGCGCTGGTGATCGCGCTCGAGGGGCTGATCGTCGGCATCCAGACCACGCGCCTGCTGCTGTTCGAATTCTTCATCCGTTTCCTTACCGCCGAGGGCCGCCAGCTCAAGCCGCTGACCGGTCCAGGCACCGCCATCCGACCGACCGGAAGGAGTTCCTCATGAAACTCGGGATGTATCTCGTCATGGCCATGACGGCCATCGTTGTGGGCCTGGTGGCCACCGCCACCTACCTCTTCGTCACCTCCGGCATGGCCGGCGCGCAGGAAGCCGGCGCAGCGGGCATGGTCATCGATCCCGAGATCATGACCTGGGGCTTCATCTCCGCCGCCGCCTCGGCCGGCCTCTCCGCCGCCGCGGCCGGTTATGCCGTGGCGCAGGTGGGCAGCGCCGCCGTCGGCGCCCTGGCCGAGAAGCCCGAGCTGATGGGCCGCGTGCTGGTCATGGTCGGCCTCGCCGAGGGCGTCGCCATTTACGGCCTCATCGTCGCCATCCTCATCCTGGGCAAGATCCCGGGGCTGGCAGGCTGACGGCACGCTGAGATGGCGCAACCCATCCTCATCGGCGACCGGCTCACCGCCGCGGGCTTCCGGCTCGCCGGCGTGCGCGCGCTGGTGACGGAGCCCGCGGACGCCGGGCCGGTGCTGCGCGAGGTGCTGGAGATGGGCGGTCCGGTGATGATCACCGCGGCGCTGGCCGCGCACGTGCCGGCGGCGCAGCTGGAGAAAGCCCTCCTGGCGGCCGACCCGCCGGTGGCGGTGATCCCGGATATCGCACGCGCCGCGGAACCGGCCGACATGGGCGCTGCGGTGCGACGCGCGCTGGGAGTCGAGGCATGAAAGAGAGCGAAGGCGGCATCGTCCAGGCACAGGCCGAGGCGCTCAAGGCGCTGCTGGAGCAGTCGCGCGAGTCACAGTGCCGCGAGCTGCGCGAGCGGGCCGAGCTGCAGGCGCGCGAGCTCACGCGTCGCGCACGGCGCCAGGCGCGCGAGCGGGTCAGCAAGGCGGCGCACGAGGAGCGCGCGCGGCTGGAGCGCGAGGTGCGCATGGTCGAAGCGGAAATCGAGACCGAGCTGCGCCGGCGCGAGCGCGAGCGCGACCTGGCGCTGATCGAGGCCGGCCGCGGCGCCTTGCGCGAGGCGCTGGAAGCACGCTGGCAGGACCGCGACCAGCGCCTGCAGTGGGCAGTGACCACCATGCAGGAAGCGCGCTCCGTGCTGTTCGGCCGCGAGTGGACGCTGGAGCACCCGGCGGACTGGGCCGGCGAGGAACGCGACGCGACGATCGCCTATGCGCGCGAGAAGTGCGGCGCCGAGGTGAGCGCGACGGCGGCGCCGGACCTCGCGCACGGCCTGCGCATCCGCTGCAAGGGCGCACTGGTCGACATGAGCGTGGCCGGTCTCATGGCCCACACCCGCGCCATCGAGGGCGCGCTGCTGGCCGAGGTCGGCAAGGGCCAGGACGGCGGCAACGCCGAGGGAGAAACATCATGAGCAAGGCCGTCATCCAGTGGATCGGCGGGCCGGTGCTGAAGGCCCGCGCGAGCTCACCCTTCCACGTCCACGAGGCGCTGGCGGTGGGCGAGCAGCGCCTGCTCGGCGAGGTGATCCAGCTCTCGGGCGACACCATCACCGCGCAGGTGTACGAGGACACCACGGGCCTCAGGCCGGGCGACCCGGTCGAGGGCACGGGACTGCCGCTGTCGGTGGCGCTCGGTCCCGGCATCCTCGGGCACATCTTCGACGGCTTGCTGCGCCCGCTGGGCGACGTCACGCAACACTGGTTCAAGCCCGGCCTCGCCGCCAAGCGCCACGGCAGCTTCGAGTTCACGCCCGCGGTCAAGGAAGGCGACCAAGTGAAGGGTGGGCAGGTGTTCGGCGAAGTGGCCGGCGAAGGCCCGGGGCGCGCCTGCCTGGTGCCGCCGAACGTGTCCGGTCGCGTGGTCTCGGTGGTGGAGCCCGGCGAATACGCGGAGGACGCCACCGTGCTGGTGCTCGAAGATGCCGAGGGGCGTGAGCGCAAGCTGTCCATGCAGCACGACTGGCCGGTGCGCCACCCGCGCCCGAGCGCCGGGCGGCTGCCGGCGGACGCACCCATGGTCACCGGCCAGCGCATTCTCGACACCCTGTTCCCGGTAGCGCGCGGCGGGCGCGCCGCCCTGCCCGGCGGCTTCGGCACCGGCAAGACGGTGCTGCAGGAAAGCCTCGCCAAGTGGTGCGACGCCGACATCATCATCTACGTCGGCTGCGGCGAGCGCGGCAACGAGATGGCCGAGGTGCTGGACGAGTTTCCCGAGCTCGAGGACCCGCGCACCGGCCGGCCGCTCATGGAACGCACGGTCATCATCGCCAACACCTCCAACATGCCGGTGGCGGCGCGCGAGGCGTCGATCTACACCGCCATCACCGTGGCGGAGTACTTCCGCGACCAGGGCCTGGCCGTGGCGCTGATGGCCGACTCCACCAGCCGCTGGGCGGAGGCGCTGCGCGAGGTCTCCGGCCGGCTCGGCGAACTGCCGGGCGAGTCGGGCTATCCCGCCTACCTCGCTTCCAGGCTGGCGGACTTCTACGAGCGCGCGGCGCGGGTGAAGACACTGGCCGGCGGCGAAGGCTCGGTGACGGTGATCGGCGCGGTCTCCCCGCCGGCCGGCGATTTCTCCGAGCCCGTGACCAGCCACACCAAGCGCTACGTGCGCAGCTTCTGGGCGCTGGACCGCGGCCGCGCGCAGGCGCGCTTCTATCCCGCCATCCATCCGCTCACCAGCTATGCCGAGGACGTCGACACGCTGGCGCGCTGGTGGCAGATGCAGGGCAACTCCGAATGGAAGGCGCATCGCCGCCGGCTGCTGACCTTGCTCGAGCAGCAGGCCAAGCTGGAGCGCATGGCGCGCATCGTCGGCAAGGACGCGCTGCCCGACGAGCAGCAGATGACGCTGCTCGCCGCGGACCTGATGAACGAGGGCTTCCTCAGGCAAAGCTCGTTCTCGGACGTCGACCGCTACTGTTCGCCGAAGCGCCAGACCGCGATGCTCAACCTGATGATGCAGTTCATCGACCAGGCCGAAGAAGCCGTGAGCAACGGCATCTCGCCGGGGAAGATCGCGCAGATGCCCATCCTGAGGAAGCTGCAGCGCCTCGGCGAGGAGTTCAGCGAAGAGATGGTCGCAGACAAGGCAAAGGTGGCGACGGAGATCGGCAACGCCTTCGCCGAGCTGGAAAAGCAGGAGGCCGCCCATGCGAGCTGACGTGACACTGTCCGGCGCCGCCCACCGTCTCGAGGGGCCGCTGCTGTTCGCGCGCCGCGAGGCCGACGTGGCCCTGAACGACGCGGTGGAAGTCCTCGGCGACGACGGCTCGGCACGCGTCGGGCGCGTCTCTGCAGTGGACGACGACAACATGGTGATCGAAGTGCTGGAGTCCACCACCGGGCTCGGCCTCGACGCCACGCGCATCCGCATCCTGCACCGGCCGCTGGAAATGGCAGTGGGCCCGAACCTGCCCGGGCGCGTGTTCAACAGCGTGGGACTGCCGATCGACGGCGGGCCGCCGGTGCCGGCGACGCAGATGATGCGCATCGACGGGCTGGCGATCAATCCGGCGGCGCGCGATTTGCCACGCGACTTCATCGAGACCTCGATCTCGACCATCGACCTGATGAACAGCCTGGTGCGCGGCCAAAAGCTGCCACTGTTCTCCTGCGGCGGCCTGCCGCATGACCGCCTGGCGACGCAGATCGCGCAGCGTGCCCGCCTGCGCGACGCCGAGGCCGGCGAGTTCTGCGTGGTGTTCGTCGGTATCGGCGTGCCGTACGACGTCGCCGCGAGCTTCACCCGCGCCATGGAAGAGTCCGGCGCGCTGGCGCACACGGTGATGTTTTTGAACCACGCCGACGAGCCGTCGACGCAGCGCCTGCTGACACCGCGCTTTGCCCTGACCGCCGCCGAGTACCTGGCCTTCGTGGAAGGACGCCACGTGCTGGTCGTCATGACCGACATGACGAACTACTGCGAGGCGCTGCGCGAGGTTTCGGCGAGCCACGGCGAGATCCCGAGCCGCAAGGGCTATCCGGGCTACATGTACTCCGACCTGGCGACCATCTTCGAGCGCGCCGGGTGCATCCGCGGGTTGCAGGGCACGCTGACGCAGCTGCCGATCCTGACCATGCCCGGCGACGACATCGGGCATCCGATCCCGGATCTCACCGGCTACATCACGGAGGGCCAGATCGTGCTCGGGCGCGAACTGGACCGCAAGGGCGTGTTCCCGCCGGTCGAGGTGCTGCCGAGCCTGTCGCGGCTGATGGATGCCGGCACGGGCAAGGGCTACACGCACGAGGATCACCCCGCCCTCGCCCACCAGCTGTTCGCGTCCTATGCGCGCGCCAACCGGGTGCGGGTGCTGGCCTCAGTGATGGGGGTCGAGGGCCTGCCCGAGAACGACCGCAAGTTCCTCGAGTTCGGTGACGCTTTCGAGGAGCGGTTCGTGGCGCAGGACGCGCCGCGCACGCTGGAAGAGAGCATGGCGCTCGGATGGGAGCTGCTGCGGGGGCTGCCGGCGGGGGAGCTGACGCGGCTTTCGAGTGCGCAGTTGGAGAAGTACATCGAGTCGGAAGAGGTTCGCGCAGAGGATGCGGAAGGGGCGGAGGGCGCGGAGGAAGAGTTGGCGGTGGCGCCCGGCGAAGAGGGCTCGGGGTACTAGCGCATGCCCGAGGCCGGCCTCAGTCCCAGTCGCAGCGCCTTCCTGGAACTCAAGGAAGAACGCCAGCTGGTGCGCGAGGGCTTCGAGTTTCTCGACGAGAAGCGCGTCATCCTCGCCCAGGAAATGCTGCGCCGCCTGAAGGCCTGGAAGGCGGCGCGCGAACGCTATGACGCGCTGCATGAAGAAGCCGCGGCGGCGCTGGCGCGCGCGGTGGGGCGGCACGGCCTAGACGGGATCGGCATCTATCCCGCGCCACGCATGGACAACGCCGCCCTGGCGCGCAAGGAAACACGCTTTCTCGGCGTCAACCTGCTGGATGGAGAGTTCGATCCCGGCTGGGGAGAGAAAGACGCCCGGCCGCCGCACGCCGTGAACCCGAGCCCCGAGGCCGAGCGTTGCCGCGAGGCCTTTGCGGCGCTTCTGCCGCTGGGCTTCGAGCTGGCGGTGATGCGTGCCAGCCTGGAGCGGCTGGTGCGCGAATACGTGCGCACCGAGCGGCGCGCGCGGGCGCTGGAGAACGTCGTGCTCCCGGAAATCGAGCACTCGCTCAGGTTCATGGACGAGCAGCTCGAGGCCATGGACCAGGAAGAAGCCATCCGGGTGCGCAACGCGGGGCGGTGATTCGCGGGGACCACCCTGTCCCGCGGCATTGCCGCGCCCCGCCCGGGTTCATGTAAGCTAGGCCGCTCTGGAAAACGGAGCGCCCCATGAGCAAGCCAGCCCTCGCCCTCCTCGCATCCGCCGCGCTCGCCGGTTGCGGCACGGTGATCGATTTCGGCCCCGAGCCCGGCACCATCGGCGACGAGTCTTACCTGCAGTACCAGCCGGAGCTCCACGGCCCCAACGCGCCGCCGCGCGAGCCGCCGGTAGACCGAATCAGGATCGGCCAGAGCAGTGATTCCCCGGTCCCGGCAGAGCCCTCCGCCGCTGCAGCCGCGCCCGGGCCCGCGCCCGCGCCGGTCGAGGCGGCCCCGGTGCTGCCGCCGCCCCCGCCGGCCCCGGCCATTCCCGCCGCGCCGACCTCGGAAGCACTGTTCAACGACGCCATCCGCCGTGCCGTGGACTCCGGTGATATCGACCGGGCGTTGAAGCTGCTCGAGGAAGCGGAACGGCTCGGCTCGCAGAGTGCGCGCCCGACCTTTATCGAGGCGATCCAGTCCCGAGGTAACTGACGGAGCGCGCCTTGAGCTCGGCGTGCATGGCCTCGACGCGCTCCTGCAGCGCGCGGGCCAGGTGCTTGCGGTGGTCGGCCCCGACGGCGTCCCCCGCCTTGAGGCGCACCGTGAAGCCCTTCAGCAGCGCCATGCGCCAGACGTGTGGCGGCAGCGCCAGGTGGCCCCACCACGCCAGTGCCAGGCCGGGGTCCACGTCCGGGCGCCCGGTGTCGTACACCAGCACCGCCGGGTAGACCGGGTGACCGTCGCGCGCCGGCAACGAGAGGAGGCCCGAGCGGAACGGCAGGATGCCGTCGCCCGCGCTGGTGGTGCCTTCCGGGAAGAACACGACCAGGTCGCCGTCCTCGAAAGCACGCGCCATGCCGTTGAGCGTGACGCTGGCGGCCTCGGGCCCGTGACCGCGCTTCACGAACAGCGTCCCCGCGCGCTTGGCGAGCAGGCCGATGAGCGGCCAGTCCGCCACCTCGTGCTTGGAAACGAAACGGCAGCCGGTGAGCGACATGAGCACCGGGATGTCCATGTAGCTGACGTGGTTGGTGATGAGGAAAGCCGGGCCCGGCGGCAGGCCACCGTCGACCTCGACGCGCGCGCCGAGGATGCGGCAGATGGTGGCCGCCCAGTGGCGCGTGACCCACTGGCGGATCGCCGCGCGGCGCGCCCGGCGCCACGGCCACAGCGCCACCAGCCCCCACGCCAGCGCGATCACCAGGGTGACGAGCAGCAGTGACGGCAGCCGGACCAGCGCGCGCAGCAACCCCAGGGGGGTGACCGGCACGCGCGCATAGGCCGGCACCCGCGGGGCGGATTCGAGAGTCACGGCGCGCATCGTGACAGCGGCTCCGATACGGGGCAAGCCACCCGCGCGGCCACCCGCACGGCCACCCTCAAGGCACGGCAGCGCCATGTGTGCCAAAATGGCGCATGGCTCGCATAAGACAGGCCTGGCTGAAACCTCTCAACCTGCGTACCGCCGTGGTGGCATTCGTCGTCCTGCCGTGCCTGCTGGTCATGGGTCTCGCCAGCGGGTTCGGGCTGCGGGGCCTGGAAACGCAGATCAACGCCCGCATGCAGGAAGACCTCGAACTGATCGCGCGCACGCTGCGCCTGCCCCTGAGCGAAGCCATACGGCGCGACCGTCCCGAGCTGGTGCAGGCGGCCATCGACTCCACGGTCGGGTTCGACCAGGTCTACGCCGTGAACGTGTACGACGAGAGCGGGCGCCGCGTGGCGCGCAGCGGCCGGCGGCGCGCCTCGGTGCCGAGTCGCGAGGCGGCCGAGATGGCCGAACAGGGCGAGCGGCTGGAAGCTGCGGCGTCGATCGGCGAGGAACAGCTGGTCTCGGTGTTCCAGCCGCTGACCACGGACGACGGCCGCATCGCGGGCCTGCTGCAGGTGACCCGTCACAGCGGCGCCGTGCGCGGCTACCTGGAACGCACGCAGCGCCTCGCCTGGGTGGCGGTGGCCTCCGCCGGGGGCCTGCTGACGCTGCTCATCGTGTTCGGCCATCACTACGGCGTCGGCCGGCACGCGCGCGCCATCGAGGCCGGGCTGGAACGGGTGCGCGAGGGCGACGAACGCCACCGGCTCTCGCCGGCGGGCGTGGCGGAGTTCCGCAGCCTCGCCGTCAACATCAACCGCATGCTCGACGGCATCGCCGCGTCGCAACGGGCGCTGGAGCGCCAGCGTGCAACCGAAGCCGGGCTGCGGGACCGGCTGCACCAGAGCGAGAAGATGGCCGCGGTGGGCCGGCTGGCGGCCGGCGTGGCACACGAACTCGGCTCGCCGCTGGCGACGCTCTACGGCCGCGTCCAGCAGCTGCTGCGCTCGACCCCGCCCGATGCTGCCGAACGAGCCGGGCTGCAAGCCATCCACGACGCCGCGCTGCGGATGGAACAGACCATTCGCCAGCTGCTCGACTACGGCCGCGCCAATCCCCTGCAGCGTCGCCGCATCGAACTCGCCCCCCTGCTGCGGCGGCTGGCCGCCGAAGCGCTCGCCGGCCAGGACGACGCACATCCGGCAGCCTCCCGCATGCACCCTGTGCCACGCGTCCAGGTGCAATGCGACGATCCCGCCCTCACCGTGAGCGCCGACCCGTTGCGCCTCGAACAGGCGCTGCGCAACCTGCTCGACAACGCGGTCCATGCCGCCCGCACCCAGGTGGCGGTCGGCGCCGAGGCCGGCGACGACGGCAGCGTGCGGGTTTTTGTCGGCGACGACGGACCGGGCATCGCGCCAGCCGAGCGCGACCGCGTCTTCGAGCCTTTCTTCACCACCAAGCCGGTCGGCCAGGGCACCGGCCTCGGCCTCAGCGTCGCCGCCGCGGCCGCCGCGGACCACGGCGGCCGTCTCGTCGTCGCGGACGACCCGCTGGGAGGCGCCCGCTTCACCATTCACCTGCCGCCGGAGACCCCTGATGAGCATGCCTGACGCGACCGCTCGACCGCGCATCCTGGTGGTCGAGGACGACGACGGCCTGCGCGACATGTTGCGCAACGAGCTCGACGACGCCGGCTACGAGACCCTGTCGGCAGCGGACGCGGCCGCCGCTCGCGGCCTGGTCGAACAGCAAAGCCCGGACCTGGTGCTGAGCGACCTGCGGCTCCCCGGCGACAGCGGCCAGGCGCTGCTGGCCTTTTGCCGCCAGCTCGAGGCGCCGCCCGCCTTCATCATGATCACGGCGTTCGGCACCGTCGAACAGGCGGTCGAAGCGCTCAAGCAGGGCGCGGACGATTTCCTCACCAAACCGCTGCGACTGGATCATCTCAGGCTGGCGGTGGCGCGTGCGCTCGAGTCGCGCCGGCTGCGCTCGGAGCTGAGCCAGTACCGCAGGCTCCTGTCCGAGGGCGAGTTCCACGGCATGCTGGGCCGCAGCCCGCCGATGCGCGAGCTCTACGAGGTCGTCCGGCGCGTGGCGCCCCTGGCGTCCCCGGTGATCATCAGCGGCGAGAGCGGCACCGGCAAGGAACTCGTCGCCCGGGCGCTGCACGCCGAGAGCCCGCGCAGCGCGCATGCTTTCGTGCCGCTCAATTGTGCGGCAGTGCCCGCAGAGCTCATGGAAAGCGAGCTGTTCGGGCACGCACGCGGCGCCTTCACCGGCGCCACCCGGCAACGCGACGGGCTCTTCGCAGAAGCCGACGGCGGCACGCTGCTGCTGGACGAGATCGGCGAGATGCCGGCGGGGATCCAGGCCAAGCTGTTGCGCGTGCTCGAGGACGGCTGCATCCGCCCGCTCGGCACGGACAGCGAGCGGCAGGTGGACGTGCGCCTGCTGGCAGCGACAAATCGCGATCTCGAGGCGGAAGTCGCGGCAGGACGTTTTCGCGCCGACCTGTTTTATCGACTGGAAACGTTCCAGGTCCGGGTGCCGGCCTTGCGCGAGCGCGGCGATGACCTCGACCTGCTGGCGGCGCATTTCGTGGCACGTTGCGCGGCAGCCCGCGGCCAGCGCCCGCCGGCGCTGTCGGACCAGGCCCTGGCTTGTCTCCGCGCATACGAGTTCCCGGGCAACGTGCGCGAACTGGCGAATGCCCTGGAGCGCGCCACGGTTTTTTGTGGCGACCGGGAGATCCGGCCTGCGCACCTGCCCGAGCGCATGCGGCGACGCCGGCCGATGCAGCCTTCGGCGGCGGCGCCCGGGGCGGGCATTCCGGGGGGACAGGATCCGCTGGAGGTGCTGGGCGACGATCCGGATACCTGGCCGTCGCTGGACGCCCTGGAGCGGCGCTACATCCGCCAGGTGCTCGACCGGGTCGACGGCAACAAGCGCCGCGCTGCAGAAATCCTCGGGATCGCCCGCCGCACGCTCTATCGCCGCCTCGACGACATGTAACGCACTGGCACATGCGCCCGGTTCATGTGCCGGGCTGGCACAGCCATGTCGCGACCGGGCCCGGGTCGCGGCCAACCGAACGCCTCTAAGTAATTGTTTTTAATAGTGCCCGCCTCGGTGGCACGCGCCTTGCAACGTTCTTGGCAGGCCAACATTGCAACACGAGGAGCCAACATGAGACATCGCAGACACACCGCCTTTGCCATCGCCGCCGCCGCCAGCCTGGCTGCCGGCCTTGCCGCCGCCCCCGCCGTCGCGGAGGAAGGCTATGGCACCGGGCAGGAACAGGCCGCGCCGCGCGCCGAAGTGAGCAGCGCCAAGCTGGACCAGTTCGTGGTCGCGCTGGAGCGCGTGCATTCCATCGGCAACCAGGCGTCTGCAGAAATGGAGCAGAGCCGCGACATGGAGGAAGCGCAGCAGATCCAGCAGAACGCCCAGGGCCAGATGATCGAGGCCGTCGAGGAAGCGGGCCTGACCGTGGACGAGTACAACCGGATCGCCCAGCTGATGAACTCCGACCCCGAGGTGCAGGAGCGCATCAACTCCCGCCTTGAAGAACGCAGCTGAATCCCGCCCGGGCGGGGCGCGATCGCCCCGCCCTTTCCTCCCCAAGGGATCCTTGACCGCGCCTCAGGCGCGGTTTTTTTTGTGTCGTTTGCCGGTCGGGCGCCGTCAGTCCTGGTTGTTCGGCAACTCGATGGTGTAAGTCGCCTTGGCCCCGTCCTCGACGCGCTTCTCAGGCGGGTTCACCCAGATAATCTTCACCGGCATGCCGCGCGCCGAGCGTTCGACCGCAGCCACGTACTCGCTGTCGATCTCGTGCCGCGCAGCAGTTTCATCCGCCGGCTTCATCCCTGCACACCCTGAAACCAGCATCCCTGCGGCGACAACAGGCAACATCAGTATCAGTCTGGACGTTTTCATGGCGGACCTCCTCCTGGTCGTTGGCCCTGGATCGCCCTCGGGGCGGGGACGGTCCCGCGACCCGGGTGGCGATTTTTTAATCATATGCCTCAAAATCGGAGTTGCAAGCGGGTTCGCGCCAAGGCTCATGCCCGGCGCGAGGGCCTGACCCTGCGGGCTGTCGAGGAAGACGCCCGCATCGCAGCTGTTGCCTGCGCCATGGCGTGAGCGAGCTGTGGACCGCCGACCGTGACTTCTCGCGCTACCCCGCGCTGCGCCTCCGAAATCACCTGGTGGCGGTCAACGAGCGGCGGCCACGATACCGGGCACGGCGCAGCGGCTGACCCCGTCCGGCGGGCCCGTGTCGGGTTTTCGTCTCCTTTGTCGCGTTTCTCCTTAAGAGCGCCCAGTACGGCGCCGGCACCCATGGGAAACGCAAAGAGGAAGAGCGCCGTTGAACACCAAGCCGCACTGGGCCAAGAGCCGCTTCGGACTGCCGGGACTGCTCGTCCTGGCACTGGTTGTCGCCTCCTGCGGCGGGGACTCCCGCCGGGACCCGGAGGCCGAGAACCGCGCCCCGACCGCCAACGCGGGTGCCGACCAGACTGCCCAGCTGGGCGCGCCGGTTCGCCTCGACGGCTCAGGGTCCACCGACCCTGACGGCGATCCCCTCACCTACAGCTGGCGCCTGCTCGAGCGACCCACGGGCAGCCAGGCAACGCTCTCCGACCCCGCAACCGTCCGCCCGACCTTCGTCATCGACCTGGCCGGCGCCTACGTGGCCGAGCTGGTGGTCAACGACGGCGAGCTCGACTCCACGCCCGACACGGTGCGCATCGACACCCTCAACTCCGCCCCGGTCGCGGACGCCGGGCCGGACCAGACCGTCACCCTCGGCTCGCTGGTGCAGCTCGACGGCTCGGCCTCGAGCGACCCCGACAACGACCCGCTGCAGTATGCCTGGGCGATCATCGAGCGCCCGGCAGGCTCCGCCGCCACGCTCGACAACACCGCCATCATCGACCCGGTGTTCACCGCCGACCAGCCCGGCGCCTACCGAGTCCGGCTGGTGGTCAGCGACGGCGAGCTCGAAAGCACCGCCGACCACGTCATCGTCTCGACCGCCAACTCGGCGCCCGTGGCCGACGCCGGCGAAGACCAGTCCGCCTTCGTCGGCGAAACCGTGAACCTCGACGGCAGCGGCTCGTTCGACGCCGACGGCGACGCGCTGGCATATGCCTGGTCCCTGCTCAGCCGGCCTGACGGCAGCCAGGCGGCGCTCACCGGCGCCGACTCGCCCAACGCCAGCTTCCCGGCCGACGTCGAAGGCCTGTTCGTGGCGCAGCTGATCGTCAATGACGGCCAGCTCGACTCGGCCCCCGACACCACGACAGTCGAGGTATCGGTCCAGCCGCCGGCCAACCAGGCGCCCACGATCACCTCCACCGCCGTGACAACCGCGACGGTCGGACAGCCCTACAGCTACACCGTCACCGCCACCGACCCCGACAGCGACGCCCTCACCTTCAACCTCAGCGTGCGGCCCGACGGCATGACCATCGGCGCCACCAGCGGCGTCATCGGCTGGACGCCGGACGCAGCCGGCAACGTGGCCGTCACCGTCGGCGTCAGCGACGGCCGCGGCGGCAGCGACAGCCAGACGTTCACCATCACCGTCGGCGAAGGCAGCGGCGGGGGTGGCGGCGGCGACCCGGGTGGCTCGCTGCCGCCCAACCCGGCCGACGTGGCGCCGCCGAACGACCTCACGGTCACCACCACGCTGTACGACTCGGTGCGCTTCCTGTTCACCGGCGCCAACCCCATCCAGCGGGGCGTCGCAGCCGACGTCATCGACCCGCGGCGCATCGCCGTGTTGCGCGGCCGCGTGCTGGACGCCAACGGCGATCCGCTGTCGGGCGTGCGGGTGAGCGTGAAAGACCATGCCGAGTTCGGCTGGACGCTGTCGCGCGAGGACGGCATGTTCGATCTCGCCGTCAACGGCGGCGGACCGCTGGTGCTCGACTACACCCGCGCCGATTACCTGCCGGTGCAGCGCCGGCTGCCGACCGAGTGGCGGCAATGGGGCATCGCGCCGGACGTGGTGATGATCACCCTCGATCCGAACGTCACGGCGGTCGATCTCGCGGCCATCACCGAGCCCGTCGTGGCCAGTGGCAGCATCGAGACCGACGTGGACGGCTCGCGCCAGGCGCGAATGCTGTTCAAGCCCGGCACCACCGCTGAGCTGGTGCTGCCTGGCGGCGGCACGCAGGCCATCAGCTCAATCAGTGTGCGCGCCACCGAGTACACCGTGGGCGAGCGTGGGCCCGAGCGGATGCCGGGCGAGCTGCCGCTGATGTCCGGCTACACCTACGCGGTGGAGTTGTCGGTGGACGAGGCGATCGCGGCCGGCGCTTCGAGCATCCGCTTCAGCCAGCCGGTGCCGGTCTACGTGGACAACTTCCTGGGCTTTCCCGCCGGTGAGCGCGTCCCGCTGGGCTATTACGACCGCGACGCCGCACGCTGGATCGGCGCCGATGACGGGCGCGTGATCAGCGTGCTCTCGACCGATGGGGGCATCGCATCGCTGGACATTGACGGCGACGGCGTGGCCGACGCCGCCGATGCGCTTGCCGCGCTCGGGATCGACGAGGCCGAGTTGCGGCGACTGGCGGAACTGTATAGCGCGGGCGCGTCCATATGGCGGGTCCAGATGGACCACTTCACTCCGATCGATTGCAACTGGCCCTATGCACCGCCGGCCGACTCGTCTGCGCCGGACAATCCGGCACCCGAAGTGGTCACTAAGAACCCCACAGATGATCCCTGCGAAGCGACGGGATCGATTATCGATTGCCAGAACCAGGTACTGCGCGAGCGGGTGGGTCTCGCCGGGACCTCGATGTCGCTCAATTACGCGAGCGACCAGGTGCCGGGGCGCGGTGCCATCATGCGCATTCCCGTGACTCCGGCTGTGGTGCCGGAGTCCATGCGCGCCGCGGCAGTAAGGATCAATATCGCCGGTCGGACCATTCTCTACACATTCCCGGCCGAGCCCAACATCACCCTGGAATGGGAATGGGACGGCAAGGATGCATACGGAAGGGACATCCAGGGCAGCATCCCAGCCTTTGTGACCGTGCTGCACCGCTACCCGCTGGTGTACATGAGCAACGGCGACGATCGGGCGCGCAGCTGGGCCCGCTCAGGGAGCAGCTTCCGACAGATAACGCGGGAATCGACTTTTATCGACCTGCGCCAGTCGCATATGGTCACGCTTGAGTACCGGGACGCCCGCCGCGGTATCGGGCTCGGCGGCTGGTCCCTGAGCGACCACCATCGCTACGACCCCGGTTCGAGAACTCTCCTGCTCGGGGACGGCAGCCGCCGCACAGGCGACGGGATCGGTCGGGTGATCGAGCGCTTCGCCGGCGGCTATGACCCCGTTAACGAGCAGAATTGGGACGTGTTCGGCATCCCCGCGAAGGATGCTTTCGTCTGGGGCGGCCTGGGAATGGAATTCGGACCGGACGGCTCTCTTTACTTCATCGAGGGCGGCACCTACGCCGAAATTCACCGAATCGACCCGGACGGGATCATCCGCCATGTGGCTGGCGACTATGAACGCGACGGCTGCGACTGGGAAACCGAGACACCGGAGGCCTGCGGCGTGGGTGGGCCGGCGAGCGAGGCACGTTTCAGCAATATAGTTGACCTGGCTGTCGCTCCAGACGGCACCCTATATTTCATTTCCGACTGGACGGTAGTGCTTAGCATTGGCGCAGACGGAATCCTGCGTCATGTCGCCGGTAGCGGTGACGACAGCTGCTGGGATCTCCCAGGCGATGACGCCGTCAACTGCGCGCTCGAAGGCGTGGCCACCGAGACCTACATGTATCCTTTTGGTATCGACGTCGGACCCGACGGTGACGTCTACGTCGTTGATCTCGCCATTGTGCTGACCCTGGGTCGTATCGGCGCGGACGGCATCATCTCAACGGTCGTCGGAGCGCCAAGCTACGACTTTTGGGACGAGGACGACCTGTGCGCACAAGACGGAACGCCTGCCAACCGGATCTGCATGGCGCCCCTGGACGTTGCGATCGGACCGGACGGGACGATCTACGTGCTGGAGGAACTCCTCTATCTTAATGGCCGGGGCCGCTTCCGGGTCCTCGCCTTTGGTGCTGACGGGCGGCAAAGGACGGTTGCCGATGAGATCGACTTGTTCCCCGACGGGCAAGCGAGAGTTTTTCGTCTTCATGCAGGGCAGGACGGGCTTCTCTACTTGCCAACGTATGGGATCTTCAACAGCGGCACTGACGGCCACCAACACCTCCTCCAGATCAACCCGGCCAACGGCGAGGTGGTCATTATCGCCGGCACCGGTCCTCGTGGGGTGCGCGGGCAGAACGGAGACGACGTATTCGCTCTCAGCACCGAACTCTGGCGCCCCGAAGTAGTCGCGCAGAGACCGGATGGCGAAATCTTCCTGTTCGACGACAAGCGCATTCGACGCATCGGCTCGCCGGCACCGGGTTTCGACCTGTTTGGCTACAGCATCCCAAGTGAGGACGGCGGCCAGCTTTATGACTTCGACTATGCCGGCCGTCACTTGCGCACGCGGGACACCTTAAGCGGCATCACGCTGCTGGAGTTCGAGTACGACGCTGCGGGGCTGCTGTCCGCCTTCACGGACGCGGACGGGCTTCGCACCAGCATCCAGCGCAACGGCGAGGTGCCGACCGCGATCGTCGGGCCTTACGGGCATGCCACACGCTTGCGAACGAATGAGGATGGCTGGCTCAGCGAACTCGAGGACCCGACCAATCGGCCGATCATCTTCAACTACGACACAGGTGGCTTGCTGACGCAGGTCACCCGGGCTTCAGGGGAGACCAGCACTTACAGTTACGACACCAGCGCGCGCCTGGTCCGGGCCACTGGCGCCAATGGCGGTGAGTCCAGCCTAACCAGGGCCGTCACGCCAGATGAAACAGCGGTGTCCCTCACGACACCGGAGGGTCGTACCACGACTTTCGGTGTCGAGCGCCTGGCCGACGGCTCCACACGCCGCCACACCATTGATCCATCTGGCGGTGTGACAGAGCAGTTGACGCTGCCTGATGGCAGCTCCCGGATCACCCGTCCGGATGGAACCATACTCGAGACACGCCTTGGTACAGATTTGCGCTTCGGCATGCAGTCGCCTTTGCTGGAAAGCTTGGTAATCCGCACGCCGAGCGGACTGGAGAACGTTCTTACTGAATTCGATACCGCCGTATTTGGAGAGCGAAACAATCCCCTGTCGCTACAGGAACTGACCCGCGTCTCCAGCGTGAATGGCGCGAGCTACGTAACGCGAATCGACACTGTGGCGCGGGAGTTCAGCCTCACGACGCCAGCCGGCAGGACCCAGCTGGAGCGACTGGACGAGCGTTTCCGTGTCATCGAGAGCCTCGAAGCGCCCGGGGCCGAGCCATGGCGCTACAGCTACGACGCCCTCGGGCGGCTTGAGTCGATTCAGCACGGTGCCTACGCCAGGCAGTTCTCCTATGACGAGCTCGGACGAGTTGCCACCACGCAGGACACGCTGGGCCGGGTGACTGGCTACTCCTATGATGCGTCCGATCGCGTCACGCAGCTGCGCTTGCCAAGCGGTCGCACAATCAGCTACGGGTACGATGCGGTAGGCCGGCTCAACGCAGTGGTGATGCCGAGCGGCGCCACGCATCAGCTCGGCTACGCCCCTGGCGGACCACCAAGCTCTTACACGAATCCTGCCGGGGCCGGCGTGGTCAAGTCTTTCAACCTGGACGAACAGATCGAGGCTGCGGTGCTGACCTCGGGCCGCAGCGAGCAGTGGGGCTACGACGTTGCTGGCAGGCCGGTTTCCCTGAGCTCGCCGGAGGCAGAGATCAGCTTCTCCTATATCGACGCGACCGACCGTATCGCGACGATGCAGAGGACAGCGGCTTCCGGAACGGGGAGTCAGTCCATCGACTTCGCTTACGACGGTCATCTTCAGACCATGGCGCGCTTCACCGGCGATGCGGTGGGTGAGTTCTCCTATCGCTTCGACAACAGCCTGTTCCTCGCAGGCGTCACGCTCGACGGTGGCGCGGAAGTCACCCTGGCACATGACGCAGACGGGCTTGTCACGGGAATCGGGAGCTTCGCCATATCCCGACCGGGCGCATCCGGCCGGCCGGGCGTGATCGCTGATGGCGTGGCGTCGGTCGACTACCAGTTCGACTCCCGCGGGTATCTTGCGACACGGCGCCATGACCATGGGGCCGGCAACTTCTATGCATTAGAGGTCGCTCGTGGGGTCGACGGCCGCATCGTGGGGAAGACGGAGACGGTCAACGGCATGGCCAGGGTCTATGGCTATACCTACGATGTCGACGGGCAACTGCTCAGCGTGAGTCGGGACGGAGTCGAGGTTGAACGCTATGCGTATGACCTGAACGGTAACCGGACACTCGTCCAGTCGGAGGGGCTGGTGGCCAGCGCCAGCTACGACGACAGCGATCGCATACTGTCCCAGGGGGCACTCGACTTCGAAGTCAACGCGGACGGCCGGGTCGTCCGTCGCGGCGATGCGACCCTCGTCTACGACACCGGCGGCGCGCTGCTGGCATTCCAGCCCGACGGTGGCGACGAGATCGTGTATGGCATCGACCCGCTCGGACGCCGGATCTCGCGCACTGACTCCGCCGGTAAGACACAGTATCTCTACGGTAACCCGGGGGACGCTTTCCAGGTCACCGCGACAAGGGCCCCCGATGGCACGTTGACTTGGTACTACTACGATGACGCCGGGCTGCTCTTCGCCATGGACCGGGCAGGCGCTCGCTACTACGTGGCGACCGACCAGGCAGGCACGCCTCGCGTGGTCGTCGACGCGTCCGGCAACGTCGTCAAGGTATTGCGGCACGACACCTGGGGCCGCCTGCTGGAGGACAGCAACCCCGCCTTCGAACTGGCCATCGGCTTTGCCGGCGGCATCGCCGACCACGCCAGCGGGCTCCTGCGCTTCGGCTTTCGGGATTACGATCCCGTTACCGGCCGCTGGCTCGCTCGCGATCCGCTGCTCTATGGTGGTCGCCAGGCCAACCTGTACGCCTATGTCAACAACGACCCGGTCAACCTGCGCGATCCGACGGGGCTCGTTTGCGTCGGCGGGTCGGTCTACACGGGGATCGGTGCCGGCGCAACGCTGTGCTTCACCTTCAGCGGTATATCGGCGTGTGCGGAGGCCGGTTTCGGTGTCGGCGGCGGTGTCGATGTACAGCTGTTCGAAGGCTTGGCGAAGCAGGCCGACGCGGATTACGTGAGTCTGTCGGTAAAGGCAAAGTGCGGTCCGATAGCAGCGGGATTCGAAGTCAAACTCAATGATTGCGGCGACCTCTCCAGCGGCTGCCAGGCCGGCATCGGGAACGTGGACCTCTGCAAGAAGGAGTTCACCGCAAAAGACTTCAACAAGGTCGAAGAGTTCGTAGACAGGAACATCAAGTCGCTCGATGTGAAGACTCCACGGGTGAACCTGTCTTGCAACATCGGTGGGAAAATCGCAGCGGGCGGATGCTGGTCAAGCAACTGGTAGCAGGCAACCCGGTCCCCGCTCTTTCGGGCGCGGGGACCGGGGGTCTCCGTCAAGCGTCGTCCAGCAGCGCCAGCAACGCCGCCGACTTTGCCTCCATAAGCCCCGCATCACCGCGGGCCTCGACACTGAGCCGCACCAGCGGCTAGGTCTTCGAGGCCCGCAGGTCGATTCCCCCGGAACGTCTCGTGTTCACCACGCCACGGCCATGTTCAGCTTGATGGCGTTGTCTCCGGTGACGGCGTCGGCGCGGGAACGCGCCTCGTGCCAGTTCCATTGCATGGACAGCTGCGGGTTTACCTCCGGCGCGACGGCCGCCAGCAGGCGCGACAGGTCGAGGCGCACGTCCAGGCGGTGCTTCTGCTCGCCGATGTCGGGCATGAACCACATCGGGTCGGCGCTGTGCGACCAGTTGGCGCTCAGCGAGACCGCCGGAAGATGCCGTGTCAGGGACATTTTCGCCATCCAGTAAGCGTCGGTATCGCTGGCGTAAGCGCCGGCCTCACGCAGGCGCGCGAGGTCCCAGGACGGCGCATAACGCATCGCCACCAGGCCTTCCGTGCTCCAGTCGCCGTGCGCCCTGCGATGGCTCAGGCCAAACTGGTAGCTGGCCTCGATCTCCTGGCGCAGCGTCGCCTCGCCGACGCCGGGGTCAATGACGGAGAACAGCAACTCGGTCTCGTATTCCGTACTGCGCCAGGCGAGCGCCACGCCCCAGGTTGCCGCCGCCAGTTCACTGTAGCGGGGATCGGATGTCCGCACGAGGCAATCCCGGCCGGTGACGCGCATTGCCGGTCCGGCCGCTGCGCTGCCGTTGGGCAGCGACATCTGCAAGGTGCCACGCAAGGCGCAGTCGAGCGCCAGTTGCGAATCCGCCATGGCACCGCCGGTACCCCATTGCAGATCAAGCCTGGCGAGACCGGGAGACCATTCCAGCTTCGCCAGCTGGCGCTGCTGCTCGACGATACCGCGATCGGTCTGCCATACGTCGCGCGTCTCCGCCCGGAACTTCAGCGCCAGCGGGGAACCGGCCACCGCCGGCAGCCGCATTCGTAGCTCCTGGCCGAAGCGCTGGCCGCCAAAGCGCTTGGGTGCTGCCGTCTGGCCCGCGAATACGTCGCCCGGCTCGAGCATGTAGGTCGCGTGATAGCGCAACGCAGCAGATTCGTCGCCGATCCCGACGCGGCCGGCCAACAGCGGATCGCTGCGCGTGTCGACCAGTGGCAATGCACCGTCGATATCGATCTCAACGCCGCTCGTGAGCGCGGCAGGACCCAGGCGGGACGGGCCGGCGGACTGGGTCGATGCACAAGCCGACAGCAGCGCTGCGGCCATCAAGGCCGTTACCCGCAATCGCACTGTGAGCTCAAGCACGTCCTCTCCCGTCGCACGCGAGGTTGCCAGGTCGCAGCGGCTGGAGACCGCCACGGCCATTTAACCTGTTCTCGCGCATCCCGTCCGTGACTCATGTCTTGTTAGCAGACCACAGCGACGGAACGACAACCTCAGTCCTTCGCGCGATCTTCGACACCGTGGACGATGAAACGCCAGGGCACGCCCGGGGCTTAATTGGCGTCGAGCAGCCCCAGCAACTCCGCCGTCTTCGCCTCCATCAGCTCCGCATCACCACGGGCCTCGACATTGAGCCGCACCAGCGGCTCGGTGTTCGAGGCGCGCAGGTTGAAGCGCCAGCGGTCGAACTCCATGGACAGGCCGTCGGTGCGGTCGACGGCCAGGGCCTGGGCCGCGTAACGCGCCTCCACCGCCGCCAGCACCGCCGGCGGGTCATCGATGGAGCGGTTGATCTCGCCTGAGGCCGGGAAGGCGGCCATGCGTTCCTCGACCAGCGCCGACAGCGGTCGGCCGGTGCGGGAGACCAGCTCGGCCACCAGCAGCCAGGGGATCATCCCGGAGTCGCAGTAGGCGAAGTCGCGGAAGTAGTGGTGCGCGCTCATCTCGCCGCCGTAGACGGCGTCCTCGAGGCGCATGCGCTCCTTGATGAAGGCGTGGCCGGTCTTGGACATGACAGGCACGCCGCCGCCCTGCTCCACCATGTCGATGGTGTTCCAGGTCAGGCGCGGGTCGTGCACGATCTTCGCGCCGGGGTTTTTCAAGAGAAACGCCTCGGCCAGCAGCCCGACAATGTAGTAGCCCTCGATGAAACGGCCGGCCTCGTCGAACAGGAAGCAGCGGTCGTAGTCGCCGTCCCAGGCGATGCCGAAATCTGCGCCTGAGGACGTCACGGCATCCGCTGTCGCGGCGCGATGCTCGGGCAACAGCGGGTTGGGCACGCCGTGTGGGAAGGTGCCGTCGGGTTCGTGCTGGATTTTCACGAACTCGAAAGGCAGGCGCGACTCGAGCCGGTCGATCACCAGCCCGGCGCCGCCGTTGCCGGCGTTGACCACCAGCTTCAGCGGCTTCAGCGCGTCGCGATCGACATAGGTCAGGAGGTGATCGATATACTCGCCGTAAATATCGACCTCGGTGCGCCGCCCGCGCCGCGGCGCGGCCTCGAAGCGGTTCTTCTCGGCCCGCTCCTCGATGTCCTTCAGCCCCGAGTCGCCGCTGATCGGCTTGGACTGCTCGCGCACGAACTTCATGCCGTTCCAGTCCGGCGGGTTGTGGCTGGCGGTGACCATGATGCCGCCGTGCACGTCGAGATGGCTGGCGGCGAAGTACACCATCTCGGTGCCGCACAGGCCGATGTCGACCACGTTCACGCCCGCGTCCATGAGTCCCTCGGCCACTGCATCAGACAGCTCGGGCGAGGACAGCCGCACGTCGTGGCCGATGGCGACGCGGCGCGGACCGATCACGGCGGCGTAAGCGCGGCCGATGCGGCGGGCGATGTCGGGATTGAGGTCGTCGGGAAGACGTCCGCGGACGTCGTAAGCCTTGAAGCATTTCATGGCGCGATTGTAGCAATCTCCGCGAAGCGGGGATCGGTGCGCAGCGGCGAGATATACGGCGAAAGGGTCAGCAGCAACTTCCAGCTCGGGATGGACGGCACAGGTTCGAGCAGGGCAAGCCGCTCGCGCGCCTGCTCGAGCCATTCCAGCCCGGCGTCCACCTCCCCGCGCCAGGCCTCGAACTCCGCCACGGCGAACGCGGCTTCGTGGGACGCCTTGCCACGCAGCGGCTCGATCCATTCGAGCGCCTCGGCTTCGCGCCCGAGCGCGTGCAACGCCATGGCGCCGCCTGCGATCCAGGCCGCATCGTCGGCAGGCTGGCGGAAGATTTCCCACGCCTCGGTGTAGCGGCCTTCCAGCAGCAGCACGTGCGCTTCCTGCGCGGCGCGCTCGCCGCCGAGCTCGACTAAGGTGTTGAACTCCAGGCGCGCCTGCTCGATGCGTCCCGCCGC
Source organism: Thioalkalivibrio sp. XN279 (assembly GCF_011089885.1). NCBI lineage: Bacteria > Pseudomonadati > Pseudomonadota > Gammaproteobacteria > Chromatiales > Ectothiorhodospiraceae > Thioalkalivibrio > Thioalkalivibrio sp. XN279. Next base: position 234,141 of record NZ_JAANBD010000028.1, read on the forward strand.
GAGCAGGAACGACACCAGGTTGCCACGCGTGACCAGGTACAGCGGATCCTGCCGCAGCGCGCGGTACTGGTAGTCGAGTGCCTCCTCGAGATCGCCCGCCCGCACGGCGCGCCCGGCGAGCATACCCAGCAGGAGCGGGTTGTCGGGGTCGAGTTCCATGGCGATGCGCATGTGCCGCTCGCGCATGGCAGCGGAACCAATGATGCCGTAGCTGGCCGCGGCGCGCAGGTGCGCCTCCGGCATGCCGGGACTCAACTCGACGCCCCTGAGGGCGGCCTCGCGAAAGGCCTCCAGTTCTTCGGGCTCCATGCGGTCGTCTTCGAGCATCAGCACCCAGCGCGCGCCCGCGAGCCCGACCCACGCCGCGCCATAGTTCGGCTCCAGCGCCAGCGCCGCCTCGAAATGCTGCAGCGCCGTCTCGAGGTCGCCTTCCCGGCGGCGCGAAAACAGGTAGGCGCCGCGCAGCTTGTGCTCATAGGCCTGTGGGTCGATGCTGCGCCCGGCGTCGATCTCGCGGGCCAAGTTGGCACGCAGCTGGGCGGCGACGCTGGCTGCGATCTCGTCCTGCAGCGCCAGCACTTCTCCCAGCGGGCGGTCGTAAGTCTCCGACCACAGGTGCGCGCCCTCCTCTGCGTCGATGAGCTGGGCGGTGACACGCACGCGCTCGCCGTCGGGCCGCACGCTGCCCTCGAGGATGTGGCTGGCGCCGAGCCGGCGGCCGATGACGCGCACGTCGAGCCGGGCGTCACGCAGCGAGAAGGACGAGGTGCGCGCGATCACGCGCAGGCCGTCCGCTTCCGCGAGCAGGTTCAGGATCTCTTCCGCCATGCCGTCGCCCAGGTAGGCGTGGTCGCCGGCCGGGCTCATGTCGGCGAAGGGTAGCACGGCGATGGTGGTGCCGCGGGCGGCGATCTCTTCTGCGGTGAAGGGAGGCAGCGTCGTGTCTGCCGGCACCGGGATCGAGGCGGGATCCTCATCGGCCTCCGGCGCATCCACCGCACGCCAGCCCATGAACACCATCAGCGCCACCAGCAGCAGTGCTGCCACGACCGACTCGAAACCGAGGCGGGACGCACGGGGGACACCACCGATGAAGCTGCCGCCGCCGACCGCCGCCGCTCCGGAGCCGACACGCCGCACCTCGGCGTTCAACAGGTAACCGCGGCGCGGCACGGTGCGGATGATGCTGCGGTCATGGTCGCCCAGCGCGCGACGGATCTCGACCAGGCACTGGGTGAGCGAGTCCTCTGTGACCACGGTCTGGCCCCACACCGCCGCGAGCAGCTCGTCCTTGGTGCACACGCGGCCGGCGTGCGCCAGCAGGTAGGAGAGCACGGCGAAAGACTTCGGACGCAGCGTGATCTCGCCGTCCGGACCCGCGAGCACCTCGCGCGCCGGATCGAGCACGAAATCGAGGAAAGCGTGACGCGTCCCTGCGTCGAGGCCCTGGTCGGTCCTGTCCCCCACCGCCGTCAATCCCTCCAAAAGCGAAGAATTCACCACTTTATAGCCGAAATTTCGTCTTGATTTCATGACGCGGGGCCGCAGCCGGCTCTAGCTTGGGCACGATCGGTGGCAAGGCCGGTGGGAGGGATTCCGATGACCAGGCTGAGCAAATCCATCAAAGCCCGCGCCGGGCGCAGTGCCCTGGCCTGCTTCTCGACGCTCGGCGCGGTGGCCGTCACGCTGGGTTGTGCGCTTGTGCTCGTGCTCGGCTGGGTCTGGGCGTCTGGTGCCGTGGGTCACTGACAGTGCTACTATCTGACCAACCAGATGGTCAGTTTATTGGAGCAGTCGATGACCACAGGCACCGTGAGCCTGGCAGACGCCAAGGCGCGACTGAGCGAACTCGTGGAGCATGCGCAATCGGGTGAAACCGTTGTGATCACGCGACGCGGCCGGGCTGTGGCCCGGCTCACGACGGCCAATCCCGCACGCAAGCCCGTAGAACTGGAAACCCTGAAGGCGCTGACCCGCCAGATGCCGCGGCAAGAACAGTCAGCGGGCAAGTTCATGCGCGCAGTGCGCGAGGATGCGCGTTACTGATGCTTTACGTCGACACCGGCGTGCTGGTGGCGGCGCTCAGCAACGAGGCGAAGACCGCCGCGACGCAGCGCTGGCTCGCGGCGCAGGGCGCGGGGACGCTCGCAGTCGGCAGTTGGGTGATCACGGAGTTTTCGGCGGCGTTGTCGGTAAAGCTGAGGCAGGGCGCCATTGAGCTGGCACATCGCGCCGAGGTCCTGCGCGTGTTCAATGCGCTGGTGGAAGAATCCCTGCACGTGCTGGACGCGGGTGCAACGGAGTTCCGCGTGGCCGCGCGTTTTGCCGATCAATACAAGACCGGGCTACGGGCCGGTGACGCGCTGCATCTCGCCATTGCATCCGGTCACGGCGCCGAGCTGGTGACCCTCGACCGCAAGCTGGCCGCAGCCGCCCGATCCCTCGGCGTAAGCTGCCGCCTCCTTTAAAATCAACCACTTTCGGGGGTCAGACCCCCGTCAGCCGCGGCCGTAGGTGTCTTCGTAGCGGACGATGTCGTCCTCGCCGAGGTAGGAGCCGGACTGCACCTCGACCAGGTGCAGCGGCACCTTGCCGGGGTTCTCGAGGCGGTGCGTGGTGCCCATCGGGATGTAGGTCGACTGGTTCTCGCCCAGCAGGAACACCTCGTCGCCGCGGGTGACGCGCGCCGTGCCCTGCACCACGATCCAGTGCTCGGCGCGATGGTGATGCATCTGCAATGACAGCTGCGCGCCCGGGTTCACCACGATGCGCTTCACCTGGAAGCGATCGCCGTTGTCGATGCTGTCGTAGCTGCCCCAGGGGCGGAATACCTGGCGATGCAGCGCGGTCTCGTAGCGGCCGTCGGCCTTGAGCCGCTCGACCAGCTTCTTCACGTCCTGCACCCGATCGCGCGGCGCCACCAGCACGGCGTCCTTGGTCTCGACCACGACGCAGTCGGCCAGGCCGACCGTGGCGACCAGGCGGCTCTCGGCGTAGAGATAACAGTTGGTCGCGTCCTCGCACAGCACGTCGCCGACCATGACGTTGCCGGCGGCATCGGACTCGGAAGCGTCATGCAGGCTGGCCCAGCTGCCGACGTCGCTCCAGCCCGCGTCGAGCGGCACCACCCATCCGTGCGCCGTGTTCTCCATCACCGCGTAGTCGATGGAGTCCGAGGGGCATTCCTCGAAGGCGTGCTTGTCGACGCGAATGAAGTCGAGATCCGTCTTCGCGCCGGCGATGGCGGCGACGCATTGCGACACGATCTCCGGGCGATGCGTGCGCAGCTCCTCGATGTAGCGGCCGGCGCGGAACATGAACATGCCGGAGTTCCAGTAGTACTCGCCGGAGCTGACGTACTCGGCGGCGAGCCGGGCGTCGGGTTTCTCCACGAATTGCTGCACGGGGGCGGGCTGCGCTGCGCCGGATGCGGCGCCGCCGGCAGTGGCGCTGGCCTCGCCTGCGCCGTCCTGGTCCGCGGCTGCACGGATGTAGCCATAGCCGGTCTCCGGCTGGTCCGGCACCACGCCGAAGGTCACCAGCTTGCCCTCCTCCGCCAGCTGCGCGCCCGCCGTGACAGCGGCGCGGAAAGCCTCGCGATCGCGGATGACGTGATCGGCGGGAAGCACCAGCAGCACCGGGTCGGCGCCCTGCTCGCGCTCCTGCAAGGCGGTGGCCGCGGCCAGGGCGACGGCCGGGGCGGTGTTACGCCCGGCGGGCTCGAGCAGGATGGCGGCGGGCTTCACGCCGATCTGCCTGAGCTGCTCCGCGACCAGGAAGCGATGCGCCTCGTTGCAGACGATGATGGGATCGGCGAGCCCGTTGATGCCATCGAGACGCTTGAGCGTCGCCTGCAGCATGGTCTCGTCGCCGATCAACGGCAGCAATTGCTTCGGGTAGAGCTCGCGCGACAGCGGCCAGAGGCGCGTGCCGGAGCCGCCGGAGAGGATGACGGGAACGATCATGCGGGCATTCCTTGCGTCAGGCGATGTGGCGGATTGTAAGGCATGGACACGGTCGGGGTGGGAACAGGATCACAACACGCCCGGCTGGAACGGTGTCCGCGCCTGATCAAGATTTCGCCCGCCTGGCAGCGGAAGGGCGTTCGGCAGGCCCGCCGCGATGCCCGTGGAAGTGTGACGCACGTCGCGAATCCGCGGATTTTTTCGCGGCCCGACCATCAAGCCCGCGCGGTCATGCGCCGATACCTACCCCGAACACGACACGGAGACTGACACGGGAGCTCATCGCAAGATCGAGTCCGTCTGACTGAAAAAGGCAAAACCGCCGAAAGGTGGTGACGCAAAGCCACGGGCCTAAAGGATCTCGATCCCAGGGCAGCCGGGCCGCCAGGCAGAAGTTCAGCAGACACACCCATGTCGACTCCCTCATCCGCGAGGAGTTGACCATGCACGCACTGCTTCCCAAGGGATCGACCTTCCTGGTCGCCATCCTGTTCGCCATGCTGAGCGCCCCGGGCTTCGCCGCCCCGCCCTCGCATGCCAACAACAAGGACAAGTCGGACCCCGGCGACGTCTCGGACCCGGTGGAGGACCCCGTCGCGCCGGCCTCGCAACTGCGCATCACCTCGCACGGCAGCGGCTTCGTGACGGAAACCGGCTCGATCACCGTGAACCTCCTGTTCGAGGGCGTGAACGGCGGCGCGACCGTCGCCTGGACGAACGCGCAGGGCGGCAGCGGCAGCGCGACGTTTCTCGGCAAGAACGCTTACGAGGCCGGCCCGATCGCATTGGCCGTGGGCACGAACCTGCTGAGCTTCACGGGCTACGACAAGTCGGGCGCGGCGCACGTCAGCACGCTCGCCGTGACGCGCGAAAATACGGCGCCTGTGCCGGACCCGAACCAGCCGCCTGAGATCTCCGGCACGCCCGACACGCATGTCACGGCCGGATCGAGCTACAGCTTCCAGCCCGAGGCTTCAGACCCGGACGGTGACGGGGTCGGCTTTTCCATCACCGGCAAGCCTGCCTGGGCGAGCTTCGACACGGTCTCCGGGCGCCTGTCCGGGACACCGGGGGAAGCGCACGTCGGCCTGCACGCGAACATCGAGATCGCCGTGTCGGACGGGCTCGAGGTGGTGGCGCTGCCACTGTTCAACGTCACGGTGGAGGCGCCGCCGCCCGTCACCGGCTCCGCCACGCTCTCCTGGGTCCCGCCGCTGGAACGGGAAGACGGCTCGGCGCTGACCAACCTCGCCGGCTACGAAATCCACTTCGGCAGCGCCGCCGGGGCGCTCGACCAGGTGATCGTGCTGGAGAACGCCGGGCTGACCAGCTACGTGATCGAGAACCTGGGCGCTGGCACCTGGTACTTCGGCATGAAGGCCGTGGATGCGCAGGGCCTGGAGAGCAAGCTCTCGACCGTGGTGAGCAAGACGATTTCCTGAAAATCAACCACTTTCGGGGGTCAGACCCCCTTTAAGTGGTGCTCGGGCGCTCGCCACGGCCGATGGCGTAGTAGGTGAAGCCGAGGCGCTGCATGTGCTCGGGGTCGAACACGTTGCGGCCGTCGAAGATCACCGGCTCGGCCAGCGCTTCCTTCACGGCGTCGAAGTCCGGGCTGCGGAACTCCATCCACTCGGTGACCAGCGCCAGGCAGTCGGCACCTTCCAACGCCTCGGCGGCGTTCTTGCACAGCACCAGGTCAGGCCGATCGCCGTAAATCCGCCGCGTCTCGTGTCGCGCCTGCGGGTCATACGCGCGCACCGTTGCGCCCGCCTCCCACAGCGCCTCCATCAAGACCCGGCTCGAGGCCTCGCGCATGTCGTCGGTGTTGGGCTTGAACGCCAGGCCCCACAGCGCCACGGTCTTGCCCGCCAGCTCGCCGCCGTAGTGCGCGCTGATCTTGTCGAACAGCACCCGCTTCTGGCGCTCGTTCACGGCCTCGACGGCCTCGAGCAGCGTGGCCGGGAAACCGGCCTTCTGCGCCGAGTGCGCCAGCGCCTTCACGTCCTTGGGGAAGCACGAGCCGCCGTAGCCGGCGCCCGGGTAGATGAAGTGGTAACCGATGCGCGGGTCCGAGCCGATGCCGAGGCGCACGTGCTCGATGTCGGCGCCAAAGCGCTCCGCCAGGTTCGCGAGCTCGTTCATGAAGCTGATCTTGGTCGCCAGCATGGCGTTGGCGGCGTACTTGGTCAGCTCCGCCGAGCGAATGTCCATGGCGATGAGGCGGTCATGCTGGCGGTTGAAGGGTTCATACAGAAGCCGGAGCAGTTCGGTGGTGCGCGGGTTGTCGGTGCCGACCACGATGCGGTCCGGGCGCATGAAGTCCTCGACCGCAGCGCCCTCCTTGAGGAATTCCGGGTTGGAGACCACGTCGAAGTCGATCGCCGCGCCGCGCCCGGCGAGCGTGCGGTCGATCTCGGCCTTCACCTTGTCGGCCGTGCCCACCGGCACCGTCGACTTGTCCACGACGATGCGGTACTCCTCCATGTGCTCGCCGATGCTGTGCGCGACGGCGAGGACATGCTGCAGGTCGGCCGAGCCGTCCTCGTCCGGCGGCGTGCCGACGGCGATGAACTGGAACAGGCCGTGCGCCACGCCCTGCGGGATGTCGGTGGTGAACTTGAGGCGTCCGGCCTCGCGGTTGCGGGCCACGACGCCTTCCAGCCCCGGCTCGAAGATCGGGATCTCGCCGGCGTTGAGCCGGTCGATCTTGTCCTGGTCGATGTCGACACAGAGCACCTGGTTGCCTACGTCCGCGAGGCATGCGCCCGTGACGAGGCCGACGTAGCCGGAACCGAAAATCGTTACTTTCACGCCAGAAGTCCTTTCCTGTCAGAACTTTACGGGGGTCTGACCCCCGTAAGTGTTTGAAGCGGGATGGATTATGGCAGAAAAGGCTGGGGGATTGAGGGCCTGGATCACAGAAAAAGACGGGGATTCGGGCATGTACGCGCACACGTCTCCACACACTGGCCCGGGTTCCGCATCATCCAGCAGTCGGCTGTGGCCACATTCACCGGTAGATGTCCCTGCGATGCCCAATGCGCACCACGAGTACCGTCAGGATCTCGTCCCGTAACTCGTACACAACCCTGTAAACACCCACCCGAATACGCCGGAGCCCGCCGAGCTCCCCTTTTAGCACACCGCCGGCCGATGGGTTCGTGCTGAGCTTATCGATGGCTTCGATGACGCGGAGGCGATCCTCGCGGGGAATACGCTCCAGCGCCTTGAGCGCGCTGCGTTTAATCGAGACGGAGTAGGTCATCCCTGACCTCGTTCCATTCCAGCACCGGGTCGGCCGGATCGCGCAGCACCTCGATCGCGCGGCGCATGTCCTCGAAGTCGTCGAGGTAGTACTCGATGGCCTGGCGCACGACGTCGGCGCGGCTGCGGCGCAACTCGGCCGCCGCCGCATCCAGGGCTGCGACCACCTCATCCGGCAGCCGCGCAGTGATCTGGCTCATGTGGTCACCAATGTCAGTGAATGTCAAAGACATCACGCTACGCTTGAGCGTTCCCGCCGTCAACCTACAGAAACCCGCAAAAACATCCCAAAATTCCCGGCTTGGCCTCCTGCCATAACCCGCCCGAATTATGGCCATTCTGTCCACAACTTGAGGCTAGCCAAGATGTGCTGGCAGGTACAACAAGCGAAGAACCGCTTCAGCTTCCTGGGAAAGGTCCAGCCGCCCGGAGACATTCACGTACGCTCCAAGAGCTTCGCCACCACGACCCGCACATTCTCGTGCACCGCCGAATCCTCGGCAGCCTGGCCCAACGACCACCAGTGCCAATCCGAATGCTGACTCGCTTCCTCCCGGGGCAAAGCCAGCGCCTCGGCATCCGCGGTCGACAACTCCACGAGATAGGCAAGATTCACATAGTGGCTCGACACGGCCGCATCAAACGCACTGTCGGGATAGAAATGGTCCCATGCGCCGAGCAGTTCGGCGCCGGCCAACACAGCCGCTCCGAGCCCAACCTCCTCCCGCGCAACCCGCGCCATCGCCTCGGCCAGCGGCTCATTCTTGCGGATGCGTCCGCCGGGCGTGAACCACCACCCCTGGGCGGGACGATTCCTGCGCCGCCCGAGCAAGAGCTCTGGCCCGTGCTCGCCGGTCCGGGTAATGAAAAGATCGATGGAGACCAGAGGCAAGGCCGCGCAGGCGCTAGAAAAAACCTCGGCACTCGGCCAGCCCGACTCGTCCTTATCCACGCTACGGCTCCATGCCGCCGCTACACGCCCATGTCCGAGGCCTCTCAGCCGCGCGCCTGGTCGATGTGCTCGAGGTACCAGCGGTAGGCATCGCGCAGCCCATCCTCGAGGCCGATTTGCGCCGTCCATCCGAGCGCCGTCAGGCGGCTGACGTCCATGAGCTTGCGCGGCGTGCCGTCCGGCTTGGAAGCATCGAACACGAGATCGCCCGTGAACCCGGTGACGCGAGCGATGGTCTCGGCCAGCTCCCGGATGGTGCAATCCACGCCCGTACCCACGTTGATGTGGCTCAGCATGGGCTGCGTATGCTCGGCGTAGACCGCCGAAGGCAACTCCATCACGTGCACCGACGCCGCCGCCATGTCGTCGACGTGCAGGAACTCGCGCATCGGCTTGCCAGACCCCCAGATGACGACCTCTTCGTCACCCCCCTGCACCGCCTCGTGAAACCGCCGCAATAGCGCCGGGATCACGTGGCTGTTCTCAGGATGGAAGTTATCGCCGGGTCCGTAGAGATTGGTCGGCATCACCGAGCGGTAATCCCGTCCGTATTGGCGGTTGTAGCTCTCGCAGAGCTTGATGCCGGCGATCTTGGCTATGGCGTAAGGCTCGTTGGTCGGCTCCAGCGTGCCGGTGAGCAGCGCGTCCTCGCGCATGGGCTGCTCGGCAAACTTCGGATAAATACAGGACGAACCGAGGAATAGCAGCTTCTGGACACCCGAGGCGTGGGCCGCGTGGATGACGTTCGCTTCGATCATCAGGTTCTGGTAGATGAACTCGGCAGGATAGGTGTTGTTGGCATGAATGCCGCCAACCCGGGCGGCCGCGAGGTACACCTGGCCAATCTCCCGCGAGGAGAAAAACGAGCGGACAGCGGCCTGGTCCAGCAGGTCCAGTTCTTCCCTGCCGGCCGTAAGGATCGAACGATCCCCGCGTTGCTCCAACTGCCGCACGATGGCTGAGCCCACCATACCGCGATGGCCGGCGACGAAAACCGGCTGCTCAGCGGCCATCACCGCTCAGCTTTCCAGCGAGAGGGGCACGTCGTGCCCATGGGCCTTGAGAAAGGCATGGCGCTGCGCGACCTTCAGGTCCTCCGCCACCATCTCGGCGCACATCTCCTGGGCCGTGATCTCGGGCACCCAGTCCAGCTTCTCCTTCGCCTTGGCCGGGTTCCCGAGCAGGGTCTCCACCTCGGCCGGGCGGAAATAACGGGGGTCGACCCGGACCACCACGTCGCCCGGCTGCAGCGCCGGCGCCATATCGCCCTCGATCTTGTCGACGACCGCATGCTCATCCACGCCCTGCCCCTCGAAACGCAGGGTCAGGCCCAACTCGGCCGCGGTCCAGCGGATGAAATCGCGCACCGAATACTGCACGCCGGTGGCGATGACGAAATCATCCGGCTCGTCCTGCTGCAACATCATCCACTGCATGCGTACGTAGTCCTTCGCGTGCCCCCAGTCGCGCAGCGCATCGAGATTGCCCATGAACAGGCAAGGCTCGAGGCCCTGAGCGATATTCGCCATGCCGCGGGTGATCTTGCGAGTCACGAAAGTCTCTCCGCGCCGCGGGCTCTCGTGGTTGAACAGGATCCCGTTGCAGGCGTACATGCCGTAGGCCTCGCGGTAGTTGACCGTGATCCAGTAGGCGTAGAGCTTCGCCACGGCATAGGGACTGCGCGGATAGAACGGCGTCGTCTCCTTCTGCGGAATTTCCTGCACCAGGCCGTACAGTTCAGACGTCGAGGCCTGGTAGTAACGCGTCTTCTTCTCCAGCCCCAGCAGCCGGATCGCCTCGAGCAGCCGCAGCGCGTCCATGGCGTCGACGTCGGCGGTGTATTCCGGCGCCTCGAAGCTGACGGCGACATGGTTCTGCGCGCCGAGGTTATACACCTCGTCCGGCTGCACTTCCTGGAGGATGCGGGTGAGATTGGACGAGTCGGTCAGGTCGCCGTAGTGGAGGATAAAGCGCTGGTTCCGCTCGTGCGGGTCCTGGTAGATATGGTCCACGCGCTGGGTGTTGAACAGCGACGCGCGCCGCTTGATGCCGTGGACTTAATAGCCTTCCTGGAGCAGGAATTCGGCCAGGGAGAAACCGTCCTGGCCGCTGATGCCAGTGATGAGCGCTTTCTTCACTATTCACTCCAAACTCAACAGGTCACGATGGCACGAAACCGGGGCGCGCGCCAATAAGTTAGCCAGTGTATCCGCGGGATCGCAGGCTGGCGAGGCCATGCCGGCCTCAGCCAATAAGCCGGAATTGCTGATCAGCGACGGGGCCGACCCTACGCTTCCGCCTCACTTTCCACGTGCCGATGCCGGCGCAGCCAGCTGGCCAGCTTCCAGGCCCGTCGCACCGACCAGACCTGCACGAATCCGACCCCGATGAGTCCGAAAAACAGCACGCCGTCCGGCACCCCGGCTCTATGCGCCAGCACGCCGGTCATGGCCACGATGAAGGCGATCATCGTCATGATGAGAGCGACCTGCCGGACCGTGAACCCGCCCCGGAACAGGATGTGGTGCAAATGCTCGCTGTCCGGGTGCAGCGGGTTCTGACCTTTCGCGATGCGGCGGCCGAAGCTGATGAACAGGTCGAATATCGGCAGGGCCGCAATCCACAGCGCGGTCACCGGCGAGATTGTCGGGACCGGGCCGTAGGCAAGCTTGAGGCACAGCCACGCCACGGCGAACCCGAGCAGCGTGCTCCCCGCATCGCCCATGAAGGTCCGGACCTTGCGGTTGTACACGGTGGGAAAATTGAACAGCAGGAAACTGAGAACCACCGCGATCCCGATGAACCCGAGAGAGGCCCCGACCCCGTCCCCAAAAATCAAGGCGGCCAGGGTCCCAGCAGCCAGGGATGCAAGGCCGACGCCTCCTGCGAGCCCGTCCAGCCCGTCCATCATGTTGAACGCGTTGATGACGGAGATGATCACCAGCACGGTGAACGGCAAGGCCAAAGCCCCAAGCGGGATGTCCCCGAAGAACAATATGTCGCCAAGATTGGTCGCGACCAGCCCCGCGCCGAGGCAGACAATCAACGCCGCCGTAGCCTGGGTGACAAGCCGAACACTGGGCGGGATGTCGAAGCGGTCGTCAAGAGCGCCGATCATAACCAGCAGCCCCGAGGCGACCAGGAATGCCCCCTGCCCGCCCATGGGCTGGTCCAGCAGCGGCATGGTCGCCAGAAGCCCGAGGTACATGCCGATGCCCCCGATCACCGGGACAATCCCCTGGTGGCCCTTGCGACCCCCGGGCCGGTCGACGAAGCCGATGACGAAAGCCACCGGACGCAGTGCGAGAATGAATACGGCTGTTACGAGAAACGCGACAAGCGCTGCGTCAATCCGTGACATACAGCAAAGATCCCCAATAAAATGATGCGTATTTATACCTAGCCACGCGCAGGCTCTCAAGCGAAAAAGGCCGAATGTGGGCGGAAAATGCCACAGTCTATGCGGCCGCGGCAGCCGTAGATGCCGCATAGCCTAGGACGCCTCCGCTACAATAACCACCCACCGCGTCACATTGGTGAAAGGACCCCCGGTGATCGACACCCGCACCCTCACCCACCTCGAGCGGCTCGAGGCGGAAGCCATCCACATCATGCGGGAGGTGGTGGCCGAGGCCGAGAACCCGGTGATGCTGTACTCCATCGGCAAGGACAGCGCGGTGATGCTGCACCTGGCGCGTAAGGCCTTCTACCCGGCCCGGCCGCCCTTCCCGCTGATGCACATCGACACCACCTGGAAGTTCCGCGCGATGTACGCCTTCCGCGCTGAGATGGCCGAGGAGTCCGGCATGGAGCTCATCGTGCACACCAACGCGGAAGGCGTGGCGCAGGGCGTGAATCCGTTCACCCATGGCTCCGCGCTGCACACCGAGATCATGAAGACCGTGGCGCTGAAACAGGCGCTCGACAAGCACGGCTTCGACGCGGCCTTCGGCGGCGCCCGGCGCGACGAGGAGAAGTCGCGCGCCAAGGAACGGGTCTTCTCCTTCCGCACCGCGCAGCATCGCTGGGACCCGAAGAACCAGCGTCCCGAGCTGTGGAAGCTTTACAACGCGCGCAAGAAGAAAGGCGAGTCGATCCGCGTGTTCCCCATGTCGAACTGGACCGAGCTCGACATCTGGCAGTACATCTGGCTGCACAACGTGCCGATCGTGCCGCTGTATTTCGCGGCTGAGCGGCCGGTGGTGGAGCGCGACCGCACGCTCATCATGGTGGACGACGAGCGCATGCCCATGAAACCGGGCGAGCAGCCGGTGATGAAGCGCGTGCGCTTCCGAACCCTCGGCTGCTACCCCCTCACCGGCGCGGTGGAGTCGAATGCCACCACCCTGCCCGAGATCATCCAGGAGATGCTGCTGGCGAAGTCCTCCGAGCGCCAGGGCCGCGTCATCGACTATGACGAGGGCGGGGCCTCGATGGAGAAGAAGAAGCAGGAGGGATACTTCTGATGGACCAGCTCAGCGAAGACCTCCTCGCCTCGAACATCGAGGAATACCTGCACCAGCACGAGCACAAGACGCTGCTGCGCTTCATCACTTGCGGCAGCGTGGACGACGGCAAGAGCACGCTCATCGGCCGCATGCTGTACGACTCGAAGCTGCTGTTCGAGGACCAGCTCAGCACCATCGAGAAGGACTCGAAGAAGTGGGGCACCCAGGGCGAGGAGATGGACTTCGCCCTGCTGGTGGACGGCCTCGCCGCCGAGCGCGAGCAGGGCATCACCATCGACGTGGCCTACCGCTTCTTCGCCACCGAGCAGCGCAAGTTCATCGTCGCCGACACACCCGGTCATGAACAGTACACGCGCAACATGGTGACCGGCGCGTCCACGGCGGACGCGGCAGTCATTCTCGTAGACGCCCGCAACGGCGTCCTCACCCAGACGCGGCGGCACAGCTACCTGGTCTCACTGCTGGGAATCCGGCACGTGGTGCTGGCCGTGAACAAGATGGATGCTGTGGGCTACTCAGAGACACGCTTCGACGAGATCGTGGCGGACTATACCGCCTTCGCGAAGAAGATCGGGATCGAGGAGTTCACCGCCATCCCCGTCTCGGCGCTGAAGGGCGACAACATCGTCAGCCCCAGCCCGAACACAAGCTGGTACCACGGCCCGACGCTGATCGGCTACCTCGAGACGGTCGAGGTGGACGACACGCGCATGCAGCAGGCGCCGTTCCGTATGCCGGTGCAATGGGTCAACCGTCCCGACTCGAGCTTCCGCGGCTTCGCCGGCATGGTGGTCTCGGGCACGGTGCAGCCGGGCGACCGCATCCGCGTGCAGCCCTCCGGGCGCGAGAGCACGGTGGCGCGGATCGTCACCTTCGACGGCGACCTCGACCAGGCCGTGGCCGGCCAGTCCGTCACGCTCACCCTGAACGACGAGATCGACATCTCGCGCGGCGCAGTGATTTCGACCGCGGAAGCCCCGGCGCAGATCGCAGACCAGTTCGAGGCCAAGATCGTGTGGATGGCCGACGAGCCACTGATGCCCGGCCGCAGTTATCTCGTAAAGATCGGCACCAACCTGGTTGGCGCGCAGGTCACCGAGATCAAGTACCAGGTCAACGTGAACACGCTGGAGCACATCGCGGCCAAGAAGCTGGAGCTGAACGGCATCGCCTTCTGCAATATCAGTTTCGACCGGCCGGTGCCTTTCGATCCCTACGTCGAGAACCGCGACACCGGCAGCTTCATCCTCATCGACCGGATGAACAACAACACGGTCGGCGCGGGCCTGCTCGACTTCGCGCTCCGTCGCGCCCATAACATCCACCTGCAGCACCACGACATCGACAAAGCCGCTCGAGCGGCGCTGAAAGCCCAGAAGCCGTGCGTGTTGTGGTTCACCGGCTTGTCGGGATCGGGCAAGTCCACCGTGGCCAACTTGGTGGAGAAGAAGCTCCATGCCATGGGGCATCACACCTACCTGTTGGACGGCGACAACGTCCGCCACGGCCTTAATCGCGACCTCGGGTTCACCGAGGAGGACCGGGTCGAGAACATCCGTCGCGTGGCAGAGGTCGCCAAGCTGATGGTGGACGCGGGGCTGATCGTGTTGACGGCGTTCATCTCCCCCTACCGCTCAGAGCGGCAGATGGCCCGGGCTCTGTTCGACGATGGCGAGTTCATCGAGGTGTTCATGGACACGCCGCTGGAAGTCGCGGAGTCGCGGGATCCGAAGGGGTTGTACAAGAAGGCGCGGCGCGGGGAATTGAAGAATTTCACGGGGGTGGATGCGCCTTATGAGGCGCCGAAGGCGCCGGAATTCTCAATGAACACGGCCGCAGTAAAACCGGATGATGCTGGCGACGCACTGATCGAGGCCATGAAGCTTCGGGGGCTCGTCTAGGGCCTAGTTCGTTTTGGCGCTGCGCCCTGCGCATGGGACTCACCGCAGACACCGAATCACCTCTTCGCCGAGAGCAAAACGCGGTACACAGCCAGATGCGCATCCACCACGTGCTCAATGGCAAACGCCCGCTCAGCTAACGCGCGGCCGGCCTCACCCATCCGCTGCCGCAAATCTGGGTCCTCTATCAACTTTTGGATCGCATTCGCCAAAGCCAGCGGATCGCGCACTGGTACCAGCAGGCCGGTTTGATCCGGCTCGATGGCATCACGACATCCAGGAGCATGGGTTGTGACCACCGGTCGTCCGCAGGCGGCTGCCTCGATCAGCACCTTGGGTAGCCCTTCCCGATACGAAGGCAACACCACAATGCTTGACTGGGCGAAGAGCGCAGGAATGTCCGCACGGTGTCCAAGCACCTCGACCATCCCTTCATCCCGCCAACCGGCCAAGTCTTGATCTGTCACGGAAGAGGGATTGCCGGGATCCGCTGCCCCAATCAGCCAGAACCGCACATTTAGACCACGCGCAATCAAGAGACGTGCTGCATCAACGAACTCCAGCACGCCTTTATCCCTCAGCAAGCGCGCGGCAAACGACACCACCACCGTTCCTTGTGGCTCTGGATACACTGGATAGCCTGACATGGCCACGCCGGAGCCTCTGATGAGGACGGTTTGTTGTTCTCCTACTGCCCCCAACTCAACCAACACCCCGCGGTCATCGGGGTTCTGAAAAATCACCCGGATATTGCCATGCCCCAGTGCGAGGCGATAGAGCGCTTTTACCGCTTTACGTACCAGGCGCACCTTGCGACCGGAATCGACAAACACCCAGCCCAGGCCCGATATCGCCGCCACCACTGCGGGCACACGCACCAGGCGCGCAAT
The DNA here is from genome assembly GCF_011089885.1 of Thioalkalivibrio sp. XN279. Classification (NCBI taxonomy): domain Bacteria; kingdom Pseudomonadati; phylum Pseudomonadota; class Gammaproteobacteria; order Chromatiales; family Ectothiorhodospiraceae; genus Thioalkalivibrio; species Thioalkalivibrio sp. XN279. Next base: position 249,585 of record NZ_JAANBD010000028.1, read on the forward strand.
CAGTCCCCCATACAGGACGGGCTTTATCGTCACCAAATGCACCAAGTCCGGCTTGAGTCGCCTCATCAACCAGAAAAGCGCCCATAAACTATGGAGTTCGGCCAGCGGATTCTTTCCACTTCGAGAGAGTGGGATCTTGTGATGAGCAAACCCCAAGTTCGTGATCTCCCCAGCCTCTCCGGGCCCGGTAGCTACCTGCACATCGAAGCCCGCTTGACGTGCGGCCAAAGCCAACGGCAGACGATGAGAGAAAAAAAACTCCGGGGCGTTAACCACGAACAAAATCCGCGCCATCAACGCCACCGCTCCCTCCACGCCTGAAACATCAACACGTCCCAAAGGTGGTAATGCCAGCGCCGGCGACCGCCGAGGTGCTCAGCCCAGTGCTTCCGAATCGTAGTCGGGTCGAAGAAGCCTTCTTCCCGCAGCCGTTTCTCGTCCAGAAGACTTTCCGCCCACTCGCGCAAGGGACCGCACAGCCAGTGCTCGATTGGCACACCGAACCCCTGCTTGGGCCGCTCCATCAGCTCGCGCGGCACATATCGGTAAAGCACTTGTCGCAACAGCCATTTACCCTGCCCGTCGCGCACCTTGAAGGCGAGCGGCACTCGCCACGCAAACTCCACCAAGCGGTGATCGAGGATGGGCACCCGCGCTTCCAAGCTCACGGCCATGCTGGCCCGATCAACCTTGGTAAGAATGTCATCCGGCAGATATGTGAGCATATCGAGCAACATCATCTGGTTCCGCAAGTCGGCAACCAATGGCAATCGGTCGGGCGCGCTCAGGACAGTGGCTGGCTCACAGGTGTCAACGACGACCCGATCCGGCTCGTTCCAATGCGACACGAGCTCGCGATAGAAGCCGCGACCGTCTCGATGACCTAACACGCCCGCCAGTTTTGGCAGCCGATCCGGCAAATAAGAAACCTGCAAGTGCTTCGGTAGCAAACCCTGAAGGCTCTCCAGAGTCTGCGCAGGCGCGTGAGCCAAAGCCCAGCTCATGGCACGTCGCAGCGGCACTGGCAACGCCCGCAACTTGCTCCAGACCCGATAGCCCAACAAATACCGGTTATAGCCGCAAAACAGCTCATCCCCGCCATCGCCGGAGAGGCTCACGGTCACATGTTGGCGTGCAAGCTGGCTGACCAAGTAAGTTGGAATTTGCGAGGAGTCGGCAAATGGCTCGTCGAATATGTCGGGCAACTTCGGGATGACTGCCATCGCGTCAGACGACGTCACCATCAGCTCCGTATGCTCCGTGCGGAGATGCGCCGCAACCGCCCGCGCGTGCTGGGCCTCGTCGTGACCGGCCTCAAAAAACCCGATGGAAAACGTCTTGATCGGCCGCGTACTCTGGGCCTGCATCAGCGCGACCACTGTCGTTGAATCATAGCCGCCGGAGAGAAACGCCCCCAGCGGGACATCCGCCACCATGCGGCGATTGATCGCATCCCTGAGCAGGGCATCGAGCTCCTCAATCAGGGCCTGTGGCTCACCGCCCGAGGTGCGCACACCGTCTCCAGCAATCTGCGCGAGATCCCAGTAACACACCGGTTCGCCAATTTCGCGCCCGCCATCTCTAACGGCCACAAAATGCGCCGATGGCAGCTTGCGGATGCCCTCGTAGATGCTCCAAGGTGCTGGAACGCAGTTGTGGCGCATATACAGTGCCAATGCATTCCGATCCACTGTGGGTTGGAAATCCGGATGTGCCGCCAGCGCCTTTAGTTCCGAGCCGAATAGAAAGGTGCGGCCGGTGCGACCGAAATACAGGGGTTTTTCCCCCATGCGGTCGCGTGCCAGATAAAGTACGCGCTCGCGCGCATCCCACAGCGCAAATGCAAACATGCCATTGAGGCGCTTGAGCGTACCCTCCACGCCCCAGTGACGCAGCGCCGCGAGCAGGGTTTCGGTATCAGAACGGCCGCGCCAGTGGAACGCGCCGCCTTCGATCTCCAACGTCCCCCGTAACTCCGCGTGGTTGTATATCTCACCGTTGTATGAAAGTACGAAGCGCGCGCAAGGCGACACCATCGGCTGATGCCCCGCGGGGGAAAGATCCAGAATGGAAAGGCGCCGATGCGCGATGGCGAGCCCTGCCGCCTCGTCCACCCACAGCCCGACATCGTCTGGACCGCGATGAGCAATCTGCTGGCCCATGCGCTCAGCCACCGTAACGTCAATTCGGTTCGTGCCCATGAAACCAGCGATGCCGCACATCCGTAAGCTCCCCCGTCAAGGCGACCGTTCTAACGTAGAGTTTCCGGTGGACCTTAGAGACAGGTCTCTATGAGCATCAGTTGGTCCAGCAGACGTTTCGGCCCTACCAACCCCCTCTTATATCCTTTACCTTCTTGAAAAAGGTCCACGCCGGGCCAGGAACCAGTCTACATAAGCGAACGAACAGAGAAATTACCAGACTATGGCCTCTGGCTGCTGCAGCCATTTCTCTCAACGCGGCGTAATCTTTTTGTCTCGCGGCGCCCACCGCCTGAAACATCGTGTTTCTCAATATGGCACTGATAGCCGTTGCCCTGTTCTCTTCTCTTAGTTCGGCCGCGTCGGCACCTAGGAAGGAACTGATGTGAAACGGCACCCCATCCAATGGTCTTTCGTTCGATCTATTTTCGGCGTTCCGGAACACCGTCACACTGGGCCTACTTGAAAACGTGAACCCTCCTCTGTCCACCAGGCGCATCCAAGTGTAAATATCTTCTCCCCTGGTAGCCTGCTCTGGAAAGCCCCCTATCTCAAGAAGAAGTTGTTTCCTCGCGCATGCAGTGGACGAATTCACTAGTTCGAACCGGGGATAAACACTGAAGAACTCTCTGGCTGACAAGCAGGCATCTGACGTGAACGGAATCCGCCTTATCAGATCTGAGCCGTCCGACTCAACAATCCGGTGCGCGACCGAATAGAGCCCAAAGTCAGGATAAGATTCGATCAACCGCATAACCTCAGTAAGATGCCATGGATCCCAAGCATCATCGGCGTCCAGAAAACACAAATAATCCGCAGTCGCCAGTTTGATTCCACGATTCCGCGCTCGTGAGACCCCCGCATTTGTTTGTCGATATACATTCAACCTTGGATCCTGAAACTTTGAAGCAACTGCGAAACTGTCATCTTCCGACCCGTCGTCGACCACCCAGAGTTCGAGCTCCTTAAACTCTTGCGAAAGAACAGAGGATATTGCTCGTCCTACTGAACTTTCCTTGTTGAACAGGGGTATCACAACTGAGAAGAAAGACGGTACCTGTTGCATAACAATCATAGCACTTCGTTCGATGCACTAGAGCCTGGCTTACGTCGCACAATTGACTGTTTATAGAACACATAAATCGGCGCCGTGTTGGGTCTGCTTGCGGAGGCAAAAATAATTGTGACAACTATCGCAAGGCGTATGTTTTCGATGAACGTACCGTTCCAAAGCCATGCCGCGAGAACAAGCCACATCAGTAAACCGCTTTTTAGCTCCTTTGCCCCCGCAAGAGGCCGCAGGTGTGCGATAACGCCGACCGCAGCCACGGCGAGTATAATCAGAGATCCGAGGATACCGAAGCGCAATAATAGCGAGACGTACTGGTTGTCAACGATATCTAGATCGCTGTATTTGATAGCACCCCATCCAAAGACCGGACGCTCCAGGATGAGTCGCACGGCAGTATCGCGCAGGGCCTGACGTTCGGAGTAACTTTGATCGGCGCCAAGGTCCAAAGTAATCACCATCTTAATCAAGTCTCCCACTCGCTGGAAAGACTCGGCGATCGAAGGCAAGAAGTAGACTGCCGCAACGGGGATAACAAGCGCTATTGCAAGCTTGGGCGCCGACAGGCTTCGGCGGTTGGTAACCATAGCTGCTACAACGTTTGCCACAAACGTGACGAGCACTACGGAGGACGTGAGCCACGCGGTGCGGGACCCGCTCAGACCTATCGCGCACACAGATATAAGCGCGAGCTTCAGATCCGGGCGCACCCTGAAATTGAGAGCGATCACAAGCGAAAGGACTGCGAACAGTCCTAGGAAGTTGGGGTTTTCGAACGGAATGGACAAGCGAACATAATAGGTTGAGAACGCCGTCTTCGTGTCGCCATATACGATTTCCACCACCGAGGCGAGCACTGGCACTTCGAACATCAAAACCAAGCCGCAGGACACCCCAAAAATGAGCACGGCGAAACATGCGCGTCGAAGATCTTCCAGCCGCGGCGGCCCGACCACGAGAGCCAGCGTGCCGGAAAAAAATACCATTGATGGTTTCAGCAATTCGACGAAATCACGGACGCCCGTCGAGTAACTGGAAAGCGAGAGCGTGAGAATGTAGCCAATCAAGGAGATTCCCGTCACAGCGAGTATTGCTGGTAGTGCGATTCGCGCAGTTTGAGGGTATCGTCGGGCAAACCGATCGAAGTAGAAGATGCCCCACACTGTCGTCACAGATACGAAAGCCCACTCTACCGCCCAGTTAAAGAGATGACCCGGGATCAGCGCCGCGACCAGGAAAAACCAAGGCCGATTGCGCTTGTTAATCGGCATCAGCACTCGCCCTACTCCAAGGCCATACGTGCTGTGCCTTAGACAGGGCCGCGATGTGAGCGGTCAACGCCGCAGTCGCCTCTTGGCAATCGCGAACGCCGGCAAACGTGCTGGCTGTAGCGGTAGCAGATGGATGTCGAATCCGCCGGATTACGCGCATCGCTTGACCGGCCAGTTCCAACGTTGCTTCCTTGGAAATGGAGAACGCAGTAGCGAACCATCCACGATACCGCGCATAAACCGCCACCGCATCCAAGGTTTCGCGATAGTAGCTCGGATGCGCAAAAAAGCACTTGGCGTACAGTCGCGGAAAATTCGCAGTTCGGTCGTCGCCAAGTTTCTCCGCTGCCTTTATCAACGAATAAGACCAGACGGTGGGCACGCTGTAAAACTCCGGTATGCGTGGATCCCAAGCCAGATCATGAAATGGTCCGATGTGCGCGTTATCACGCAACTTCCCCTTGTGGCGACCCTCGGCGCTCTGCCCCGAGGTACTGGCTCCGGAGCTACCGGGAACTATGAACGGGAAGTCGATCTCGACGGCGCTGAGCGCCTCGGCCGAAATCAATGCTGCGCTGTATGCGTCTGGGCTGACGCCCCCGAAGAGCGAGCCATGCCGGACCTCAATGCGCTCGACGAGCGCGCGGGAAACCATCCCGAGGTAGGCGCGCGGCATTCGTAGCACGCCGGCTCCGAGCAAGTCCAAGGCCTCACGGTAAGCTTCTGCCGCATCGAATGGTCGAACTGTGGACGTGAAAGGTAAGACGGCGAGCTTGGCCGCATAGCCATCCCCGAAGTATCGGGACGAGAAGTCAGGCCAGTAATAGCTCGCCGGAAACGTGCACCGGACCGAGTCTACGCCCTGTTCGCGGGCCCAAGCGGCAATTTCCTCCGCGCTCGAGTGGACGAAGTCGTCATCACCAATGAAAATGAGATAATCGCCTGTAGCATGGCGCGCTGCTTCACGAAAGTTATCGACCACCGTTAACTGGCGGTCCGAGACCGGTCGAATCAACCGCACACGACCCCTTGCGACCCAGTCCGCGAGCTCGCGGGACAATAGATCCTCTGCGGATGTATCGCACACGATGATCTCGCTGCGCGGCAGGTTATTCGCCAGTGCGGCAACGGCGCATGCCGCATATCTCTGACGGTCATGAGTGGGAATCAGTATGGAAAGAACTGGCGGCGGGCCACTCCCGAAAGGCGAGTTCGCCACGACGGTCCCCTCTCTCATCACACGCTCTCGAGCTCGCGCCGTACATAGTCCAGACTCAGGAGAACTTCTACGATTTCGGACACGCTAAGCCGCTGGGTAGTGTGTGAGGTGTAGTCCTCTACGTAGTTTACTTCGGGTTGACCCTCTAGAATGTATTTATCGTAGTTCAGGTCACGGTTGTCAGCGGGAATACGGTAGTAGCGGCCCAGATCCTGCGCCTTGGCCATTTCCTCCCGTGAGACCAGGGACTCATAGAGCTTCTCGCCATGGCGTGTACCAATAATGTGGATCGGCACTTCGCGACTGAAGATATGCGTGAGGGCCTTGGCGAGATCTCCGATCGTGCTCGCGGGCGCCTTCTGCACGAAGATATCACCCTGCTCGCCATATTCGAACGCGTGCAGAACCAGGTCTACCGAGTCCTCGAGCGACATCAGGAATCGCGTCATGTTCGGATCGGTAACCGTGATCGGGTGTCCCGCCTTGATCTTCTCGATGAAGAGCGGAATTACCGAGCCCCGCGATGCCATCACGTTGCCGTAACGTGTGGCGCACATAACTGGCGCACCCTCTACTACGCTGCGCGCCTTCGCTATTAGCACTTTCTCAGCCATGGCCTTCGAGATGCCCATCGCATTGATGGGATAGACTGCCTTGTCGGTGCTCAGCAAAACTACCCTTTTGACGTCATTGGCGATTGCTGCGTTTAGCACGTTCTCGGCGCCAATAATATTGGTGCGTACCGCTTCCATGGGGAAGAACTCGCAGGATGGTACCTGTTTGAGCGCAGCGGCATGAAAGACATAATCGACGCCACGCATCGCATAACATATGGAATTGTAGTCGCGGGTGTCGCCGATAAAAAACTTGACCTTTGGGTTGCGTAACGAAACGCGCATGTCCTCCTGCTTCTTCTCGTCGCGGCTGAAAATGACGATCTGTCCGATGTCAGTATCCAGGAAGCGGCTCAGTACGGTATTACCGAAGGAGCCGGTTCCACCAGTGATCATTAGAGTCTTGTTTGTTAGCATTGTTAGCTCACAGAGTCGTTATCAGATTCATATCCAAAGGGCGAGAGCCGCGGTGACCAGCGCGAAGCCAGAAAAGATGAACGCTGAGCGTGCAGCTGCGGCTCGTACGAAACGGAGTTCACCCCCATCGAACAGGCGAAAGCAACGCATCCAGGACACCAGTGTCGACACGGTGTGGTACACCGCGTAGACAACACACAGCGCGATGACGCTACCAGCCCCGACCACCGCCGCTGCAGCAATGAGCGTAACAATGGTCAGGGCAGCCGACATTGAGGCTTGGAAAGTGTAGTCTTTACGAGCCACTAAAATACAATATGGGACATAGCCAAGCGCACCGCAGGCTAAACCCGGCAGCAGCACACCGACATACGTGGCGACAGGCGCGGCCACGCCCGTATCACCTAACCATGCGCTCGTAATAGGCTCACGAAACAGCCAGAGCGCGGCTGTTGGGAACAGGGTCACAACGGAGATCACGTTGACAAATTGCCGTAGGGTAACCGCTGCATCGGAGGGGTTTGCCGTTGCTATGCTTCTCACGATCCGTGGCTGGAAGAACTGAACCACCGGGCCAGCAAAAGCCGTGACGGGTGCCATACACAAGGACATAGCGAGAAAGTATGGCGTAACAGCAGCAGGCGAGGCGAGTCCCGCCAAGATGACCTTATCGAGGTTCATCACTGCTGCCCCTGCAAGACCGAACAGCATTAGCGAGCGGCCCTGCCGAAGAAAATGAGCCACAGTCACCTTGGACCTGGCGGCGCTAGCGTTCGGCAGCACATCCACCCCGATCAAGCGGAAGCTGCGCACGTAGGTGACGAACCAATGGACGATGGCGCAACCCGCCTGGGTCCACAGAAAAACTGACAAGCTCGGCGTGATGAGGTGTAAGGCCGCAAGCGTAATGACGGCCCTGAGAATGGCGCCAAAGAACTGCAATGCCGAAGCCGTACCAAAGTGGCGGCGGGCCAAAAGTGCGGACTGACCAACGTTCTGCGCGGTGAGCGCCGCGAACATCAGCATCGACGCCACCACGTCGGTAATGCTCAACCACGCGCCGGAAACCATGCCAACCGCCAGAGCTATCGGGAGAAGCGCCGCGTACAGCGCGACGATGATTCGGGTGCCGGTCTGCAAGATGCGGATCGCGGTTGCATCGCCATCCGGCGCCGCGGCTATATCGCGGCCAACGATGATCGACACACCCAAATCCAGCATAAGCATCAGAGCCTGGACCGAGAGCACTACCGCAACAATCCCAAATGTGTCGGGCCCGAGAATGCGGCTGAATGCGGGTAGGACCAAGAGGCCAACCAGCAACGCGCCGAACTTGCTACCGTAAAGCAGGGACAAATCGCGGCCCGCACATCTCTTCCGGATCGCCGGGTCCAAGTACGATACTGGCCGCCGTCTGGGTGGCATTTTGTATGGACGTACCGACGTGCCCATACCTAGTGTCCGAACACGGCTTGCAAAGTGTTCGTCATTTGTATCGATTGAGACTCGTCTATCCACCACCCGCACGGGACCGCCAGCACCTGTGACATGAATGAATCGGTGCCTGGCAGTGCACGTCGCAACGCATCGAACCCGCTGTAAACGTCATTTCGCTGGTGGAGACGCGTGGCCTGTAAGCCTCGAGATTGGAGTTCCAGTATGGCTTGATCCCGGCGATCAGCGAGGAAAAGAAAGGTCCAATAAGCTGGCACTGTGCCCCGCCGTGCCACGACGGGTTTCGCGCCTTGCATGTTACTGCACTCGCGAAGGATATGATGGGCGACATCGCGTGTTCGTTCCTGCCTTGCGCCCAGTGACGATAACTGCTCCAGGGCCACCGCGGCGCTAAGCTGATTGAGCGCGCTGGACCAGCCGATCTCTTCCACGTCACACTGGGGATCAATCTCTCCCAGGCTATCCCGAAAGCTAGACGCATCGATGCCGAATCGGCGCAGCCGTGTTGCGCGTGCGGCGGTCTCGGCGTTGGGGCACACCAGTATGCCGCCCTCTATGGCATTGATCTGGCGGTTGGGATAAAGCGAGTAGACGGCGTAGTCTCCCAACCTGCCCACTGGCTCGCCCGCGCTGGTGGCGCCGAGCGCGGCGTTACAGTCCTCGATTACGGCAATGCCTCGTTCGCGACAGACCGTTACGATCTCTTCCATAGGCGCAGGGTAACCCGCTATGTGGTAAACCATCACTGCTCGAGTCCTCGGTGTGATGGCTCTCTTGAGATCGTCCGGCGAAATGGCGGCATTCGTCGCATCGATGTCGACCCAGACGGCGCGCGCACCCAAGCGCGCGATTGGCGCCGTAGATGCCAGACAAGAAAAGGCCTGGGTCAGCACGTCGTCACCCGGACCAACGCCCGCTAAGTGAAGCGCCAATATCATTGCGCTGGTCATGTCGCTTGTAGACACGACGTGCGGCCGATTCACAAGCCGGGAGAATTCCAGCTCGAACTGCGCCACCTTAGGACCTGCTGCGATCTGCCCTGAACGCAGAACCTGGAGTGCGGCTAACTCCATTTCGGCCGAGTGTACAGGACTGAACAGACGGATCATCGAATCGAGCGACACGAATCACCCCTTGGAAAGGGCGTCAATTATGCGTTCGCGATCGGCGTCGGTCACCCACCAACCACACGGAAGGTGTGTGAGCCGCCGGTAAAAAGTGTCCAGACCAGGTAACGGGCGTCGCATAGCAGCGAACACCGAGTGCAAATGATTAGGTCGATGTAACTTGGATGCTGCCACATCTACGGCAGCAAGGCGTCGCTCCACACCTTCTGAATCGTCACTAAGAACCGAGTAGAGCCAATATGAAGGCGCAGCGGTTGGCTCAAAGCGAGTGATGGACAAGCCGGCGATCTTCGGGATGCACTCGTCGAAAAACCGGCCATTTGCTATGTGTCGATCGATGAGTGACCTGATCCATTTGAGCTGCGCAAGCCCGATGACAGCCGCGACGTTGTGCATATTGTACTTGAAGCCATATCGGGTGATATCCACCTCCGTGCGCGGCACACCCTTGGCCAACCCGAACCAGCGCAGCCGTCGCGCGAGCTCAACCTTCCCGAGGTCCCGCATCGTTAGCATTCCACCATCGATGGTGGTCATGTGTTTGATGGCCTGAAACGAGAAAATCGCGAAATCACCCACGGTACCGATACCTTGGCCGCCATAGGTTGCACCGAGGCTATGTGCTGCGTCTTCTATCAGTACGATATCATGCCTATCCGCCAACGTTCGCAGCGCTGCCAGTGGGGCCGGGAATCCTGCGTAGTGGACGACTACGATTGCACGGGTGCGCGGTCCGATTAATGACTCGACCGATGCCGGGTCCAGATTGCCGGTGTCAGGCTCCACATCGGCAAACACAGGCACGGCGCCACATTGAAGAATGACCACGTTCGTCGGCTCAGCGGTCATAGAAGTGGTGATGACCTCGTCACCTGGCTTCACGTCAGCCAGCAATATCGCGAGATGGAGCGCCGCAGTGCCGCTGCTCACCCCGAGCGCAATAGGAAGGCCGAAGGTCTCGGCGAAGCACTTCTCAAAATGATAGACATGCTCGCCTTCGCCAATGAAGCCGCTGTAAAGCACCTCCTCCAGTGCCGACAGGAGACTCTCCCGGGGTGGCATCGCGACTTTTACTAATGGAATCATGAGAGTGGTTGAATCGTCAGACGGGCATCATGGGGCCGCGCGAAAGCGGGCCTTGTTTCCAGCAAGAAACTTCAGGATTCGCTGCTCCGATTCGTTGACGCGCTTGTTGTATGTCTTATCCTCAACACAGCATACCGTGACATCCGACATGCTTTCCCGCATTGCGTATGCCGTCTCACGATCGCGCACGAAAGCTACGCGGTCCGCACATGATGGCAGGCTGAAGATCAGGAGACCGGGGGTAGTGTCGTCGAGCGATGCCCCACCAATTTCAGCGACGGCATCGTGAAGCCACTGTGTGAGCATGCACCACTTCTCATCCAACGTAACATCGCGATAAAACGAGAGCCCCGACTTGGGAGCGGCCGGAGATCCGGCAATGACCATTGAACCCGGCCACGACTTGGTGATGTTTGAACTGATTAGTGCCACGAGCCTGCGGCCAAGCGTCACGCCGGAAGCGACAATACAGGACCCCACCAACCAGACATCGTCTTCGATCAGAACAGGACGCTCACCAATTAGAGTGCAGCCCTCCATCTGTTCGCCTGCAGCAACATGAGTCCACAACTGGGAGTACATGCCTACGCGCACGCCATTTCCGATGGCAATTCCGCCTGTGCCATCAATTACACAGTGCTGGCCGAACCAGCAGTGCTCGCCTATCGTGACGGACCTGCCGCTGAGAACTAAGCATCGGTCATGTAGTGTTGTCCAGTCACCAATCAAAACGTCGCCACCCGAACAAACTATCCTGACGCCGGGCCCGAGCTGGCAGTAGTCGCCGATGGTCACTGTGCCTGGTTTCGCGAACACGACCTCGGCTGAGGAATGAATCTGCGTGCGGCGACCGACGTCTACGACTCCAGTGCCGGCAGTCTGGAACTGAGTCATGTTCTACCCCTTCTGGATTGTTGCTCGGAAAGGCACGTCATTTCTGCTCAGACCGAATAAGGTGGACGATCAACACAGAAAAAACGCCGAGTGCGCCGCCCAGAAAAGTTCCAACAAGAACGATTAGAGTCCGCTTTGGCCTAACACTTTGCTTTGGCGGCGATGCCGCATCCACAACACGGAACGCAAAGTCGTCGTTTCCGCGTGCCAACATTAGCTTTTGAAGCTCGCTTTCCAGCAACCTCCCGATCGACTGTTGCAGCGTAACTACGTTTGCTCGGGCGAACTCCGACTGGAGATAGGCGACGTTGGCCTCCGCCTCCCGCAACGCACGCTCGCGCAACCTGCTGTTAAGACGCTGAACCAGCGCGTTGGCCCACTCCGCAGCCAGTTCTGGCTGGGTCCATTCGACTCCGAGCGTCACCATTCGCGTTTGACCATCCTCGCTGACTTCAAGAACATTCTCGTGAAAATACCTCACCGCATCCCGTACATCAGGCCACTCCTCTGGTGCATCTCCCCGCCAGCGCTCTTGCTGCGAATCCCATTTTTCAGCAAAGAAGACCGGCAGCAAGTCGAAGTCCTCGATGAACTCCCGCGCGAACTCGCGGGACTTGAGGCCCGCTATCGCCTCAGCACTGCCACGACCACCTACGCTAACCCCTGCCAGCGCTGCCAGTCCACCGAGCTGCCCGCCCAGGGATGCCGAGGTCTCTTCTTCCGCCGGAGCCAGCACTACCTCGGCGCGATACCATTGGCTAGCCGTCAGTGCATAAGTGACAGCGGAAACAGTAAAAACCGAGGTCACCGCGATGATCAGCCACTTTCCACGCCACGTTGCATTCCAGAGCTCACGCAAGCCCATATGGTCATCGTGCAGCCCGCCAAGTGCCTGCTCCGGCATGACGTACACCAAGCGCTGTCCCGCAGGCGATCCTTGATGCAGCTTCTCTTCGGTCGTCATGGCGCTAGAAGGAATTCACCGCCGCCACCGCGACAGCCAAATTAAAGATAATCGATGTCACCGCACTCCACAGCGGCAGCGGTCGCATCCGCTCGATATCCATCGGAACCACGATCGTGTCACCCGGTTGGACTGTCATATCCGCCTCGCTGAACCACCTGCGGGAGCCATTCGCGTGGACCTGCCCATTGGCCCGCACAACGTAGATTCGGTCCGTGTCCGCGCGGCGCGTCATGCCGCCGCTCAGATTGATGTAATCGTCGCGGCTCAGCCCCTTCGCGAACAGGATCGAGGTGGGGCTCTGGACCTCACCGAGCACAGTCACGGACTGCATGGGACCGGGCACCATTAGCACGTCGCCGTCCTCGAGTATGACGTCCCCAGCCGAGCCGAGTTCGGCCTGCAACACTCTGTTCAAGTCCATCGCCAGCCGCCCGACCGGCGTCGCCGACTGAAGGTCGCCGAGCAAGCTCCGCCCGGTCGCAATGGTTTCCATGGCCTGGGCGTCACCGGCGGCCTGCCCAGCCTGGGCGCCCTCCAACGCGAGCGCTGAAAGGTCGGCTTCCATGCGCCGAGATAACTGTCTAAGCTGTTCGGCCTCGCGCTCACGCAGCTGTTCGCGCGTAAATACGGCACCCTCCGGGAAGGCGCGGTCGGTCAGGCCGCCAGCTCTTTGGAGCACGGACAACAAGGTCTCGCCCTTGCGGATCGGATACGTACCGGGGAACCGGACCTCTCCGAGCAACGTCACCGACTCCTGCTCACGCCAGTTGGTTACTTCCTTGACGTGGAGGAAGTCATAGGGCTGGAGCATGAAGTCCGCGTGGGGATCGCCGGCTGCGATGCCGGCCAAGTCCACCTCGACCAGCTCTGCCTCCCGATACTCGCCGCCCATGACCTGGTATCGAGTCACCTCAGCGGACGCGATATAGGCACTCTCGCTCAGGCTGCCGCCCGCCCGCAACAGGTCGCTGACGGTCATCCCCGGCTCGAGCGGGTAGGTGCCCGGGTCGCGGACTCGGCCATCGACGCGCACCAGCTGCGCCGGCGCCTCCAGGCTAGCCTGTAATTCCAGTTCCTCGAGCAGTGCGTCTACCACGGCGCGGCGGTCAGCCGCCAACCGGCGCTCAAGTTCCTCCTCTGACAGTTCCGTACCGGCAGCTGCCCCGTTGTCAGGCTGCCCATTGGGCATGCGCTGCTGTCCGGCTTGTTGCAGCGGCGTCAACTCTGGTGGCATCAGCTCTTCCGGCAACGCCTCCCGCGTGAATACGTTCACGCGATCGCCCGGCCGCAACTCCACATCCGCCGCCGAGCCTGGGGCGTCGAGCGCCTGCTCCAGGTCGGCCGACAGCGCCACGATCCGGCGACTCGGTCGCAGCTCGCGCCGGATCAGGAGGTAATTGGCGTCGGCCAGTGGCTTGAGGTATTCGAGCGAGGGCAGCAGGTCGCTGATCCTCATGCCAGGCCGATACTGCACCGCTCGCGGCCGGAACACGTGGCCGGCGAGCTCGATCCGGTTGTCCATGCGGTCGATCACAGCCGGCACGTCGACGAGGTCGCCGGCCTTGACCCCGGCCGCGCGCCCGGTGGCCGTGACGAGATCGAGATCCAGGATCACCCGGTCCTGCGAGTCGTTGACGCGTGACAAAGTGGCGCCCTGTGGATGCGCGGTCGCGGTGAGGCCGCCGGCGAGGCGCACGAGCTCCTCGGCCGTGGTGGCGCTTTGCAGCTCGTATATGGCCGGTCGGTTGACCTCGCCCTGGATGCCGACGCGGGTGCCGACCGGAGGGATGAAGATCACGTCCCCCGGCTGCAGCCTGGCGTCTGCGCGCGTGTCGCCCCGGAGCAGCAGGTCGTACAGGTCGAGCGTGCCGACCACCTGGCCGTTGCGCTTGTGCCGGATGTTGCGCAGCGAACCGATCGGCTTTACGCCGCCGCTGGAGAACAGCGCATTGGTGATGGTCGAGAGGCTGCTGACCATGTAGGAGCCGGGACGCGTCGCCTCGCCAAGTACGAAGACGCGGATGGACCGCAGCTCACCCATTGAAACGCTGGCGCTGACGCCGATCATCTGTTGGCTGACGCGGTCCTGCAGCAGCTGCCGCATCTGGTCGAAGCCCAACCCCGCCACCTGGATCGGACCGAGCTCAGGGAAGTTGATGGCGCCGTCGCGGTTCACCACAAGGCTGAAGTTACCCGGCGTCTTGCCGAACAGCTGCACCTGCACAGTGTCACCCACGCCCACCTCGAAGTCCGTCGGCACCGGGATATCCGTGACGGGCGCGAACGTGGAAGGCACGCCGGCGAACAGGTCGTAGCCGAACAGCGGCAGGCCGGTCGCCTCGTCGAGCACCTGCTCACGCACGGCGGGACCCTCGTCCGTGGCGCCGTTGAGCCCGTTGCGCCCGTTCATGCCCTGCGCATCGCCACGCGGATCGCCCTGCGACGGCTGCTGCAGTCGCTGGTCCTGGATCGTGTTGCCGCTGCGCTGCTGGTACTGCTCCATCAGCTGGCGCTGCTGCTCGGGCGGCAGCTGGCGAAACATCTCGAGCTGCTGCGGCGTCGGCGTCTGCGCCTGGACGCCCGCGGCGAGCAGCATCCCGGCCAGCATCATCCCCGCCAGCAGGCGGCCTAAGAATCGCGTCATGTGCCTCATAATCCGTTCATAACCCGGAGTAGTCCCATGTCCATTGCAGGAACACCTGCGCGTCGGTCTCCGACTCGCCGGTGACCTCGTTGTCGGCGGATTGTAGCCCGAAGCCGGCGCTGACCGTGCCGAGCTTCAGGCCGTTGTACTGCAGCTCGCGGCTGTGGCTGAGCTGGGCGCTGAAGATTTTCGTTTCTGCAGGCGCGACGGAATGGATCGCATCCCGGCCGGCACCGCCCCCGAGCTCGTTCAGTGTGCCGGCGCGAATGAGCGCATGCCAGGTGCGCTCGTTACGGTCGACCAGAGTCACGCCCGCGCTCAGCACCTCGCTGTCACCGTCCAGGCTCGCACCGATCGTGCGGCCGTAATAGCGGTAGCCGCTGGTGTAGATCGAATGCTCGTAGGCCGTGTCGTAGCGCGGGTTGCTCTTGTAGAACGACGCCAGCGTGTTGCTGTACTCGAAATGCGCGCGCCAGCGGCCGGACAGCCAGCCGGCATCGATTTGGCCCCACGCCTCGATCCCAAGCTGGCCGAACCACAGCGAAGGCGTGCCGCCGGCCTCGTCTTCGGCCGTCGCCTGGCCGTAGATCGCCCAGGGCTGGCGCATGAACGGCGAGCGCCAGCGGAAGTCCACCGCGGCGAGCTGGTTGCCGGGCTCGGTGTCGATGGTGAGATCGTCGTCGCCGCGGTTGTCCCGGCCGAGGACCAGGTCGGTGAAGGTGCTGAAGCCGCAGGGACGGCCCTGGCCGCACCACTGCGCCGCGCGCGACAGGCCGATCTCGAGGTTGTCGGTGGGGCGGAAGTTGAAGCGGAACGCCGTCAGCCGCGCATTCGGGACGTCGCGGCCGCTCTCGAGGAAGCCCCACACCAGCGAGTAGTTCCACGCGCCGAGCCACGACAGCCATTTCGTCTCGAAAGGTTTCGCGACATGGCGCTCGATGCCGAGCGCGCTGACCGGGCGCGCGTTGGAGGACAGGATCAGGCTGTCGCTGTGGCCCGGGCCCCACCAGCGATCCAGCGCGCCGGCATGGATGACCTGGTTGGCGAAGATACCGGCGATGTACGAACCGTCGCCGCGCCATTCGCGATCACCGGGCCGCGGCTCGTCGGCGTAGGCGACCTGGGCCCGGGCGGCGAAACGGTCGCCCATCCACGACACGCCGACCCGCGCTTCCAGGTCATCCCGCGGCGTGTCTTCGAAGGTCCGTAGCCAGATACCCTCGTCGGTGCGTACTGCGACGCGAGCGTTGGGCTGCAGGCCGCGCAGGCCGCGAACGGTCGCGAGACGCGACTGCAGCCTGGCCAGGGCGGCCGCCACGTCCGGATCGCCCAGCCGGGCGCAGGCCGCGCGGTCCCGCTCAGCCCCACCGTTCCAGCCGATGTCCGATGTGCCGCAATCGTCGATGGCCGCGAGGTCGGCTGTCAGCGTGCCCCAGGGAATAGGCCAGGTCGTGACAGGCGACTTGATGACGCCCGCGTCGGCCAGCAGCTGGACGTCGTGGCGGAGTGCGAGGTCGCCGGGCCTGGCCCACGGGTCGGCCAAAGCGGGAGACGCCGGCAGGGCCAGGAGGATGGCCGCTGTACCGATCAAAAGTCTCTTGGTTTTAGGCATGTGCATCGCGCCTGGATCCTTCCGTAAGCGCTTCTGCCCCCCTTGGTCGTGCAGTGCCAAATGGGTCGGGCCGAGCCGCGACCCACGCATGATAGGGGGCGGGGGCGGTGGGGACAAGAAGCCGGCCCGATCAGTCCCCGAGAACTTCCCGCTTCACCGCCGTGTTCTTCTTGACGTCCGTCACCACGCGCCTGCCGATCACCTCCGGCAGGTACTTCGGCGCCAGCCCGTAACCCGGCCGCACGCTTCTTACCGCGTCTTCTGTGATCATGTCTCCGGCCTGCAAATCCTTGACGAAATACAGCGAGCGGCGGAACTGCGCGTTGCCCTGCTCGCTCGACTTGCGGCCGTAATCCACCCGGCCGAGCGCTTCCCACGCCGTGCGCGTGCCGCTGACCAGTGCGGCCAGCTCGGCGGGCTCGAGGGAGAAACTGTCGTCCGGCCCGCCGCCGCTGCGGTCGAGCGTGAAGTGCTTTTCGATGACGGAGGCGCCGAGGGCGACGCTGGCGATGGCCGTGGCGTTGGCCAGCGTGTGGTCCGACAGGCCGGTGACCACGCCGAAGCGCTCGATCATGTCGGGAATGGTGCGCAGGTTGTAGTCGGCGGCGGGGGCCGGGTAGCCGCTGACGCAGTGGAGCAAAGCCAGTTCCCTGCAGCCGCCCTCGCGCGCCGCGGCGACGGCCTCGGCGATCTCCTGGGCGTCGGCCATGCCGGTGGAAATGATCATGGGCTTGCCGGTCGCGGCGACGTAGCGGATCAGCGGCAGGTCCACGGCCTCGAAGGAGGCGATCTTGTAGGCGGGTGCGTCCAGGTCTTCGAGCAGGTCGACGGCGGTGGTGTCGAAGGGCGAGCTGAAGATGGTGATGCCGGCCTTGCGGGCGCGCGCGAACAAGGGCGCATGCCAGTCCCAGGGCGTGTGCGCTTCTTCATAGAGCTCGTACAGCGTGCGGCCGTCCCACAACCCGCCGTGGATGCGGAATTCCTCGGCATCGGAATCGAGCGTGATGGTGTCGGGGCGGTAGGTCTGCAGCTTCACCGCGGCGGCGCCGGCTTCCCTGGCCGCGTCGATGAGCGCCATGGCGGTGTCCATCCTGCCGTTGTGGTTGGCAGAGATCTCCGCGATCACGTAGGGCGGATGGTCGGGGCCGATCGGCCGGCCGGCGATGATGATTTCATTCGTCAAGATCGAATTCCCTCACTCTGCGGGGAAATACCTGGGATTGAAACAGGCCACGCACACGCGGTCCACCGGCTCGCCGTCGCGCAGGTAGAAGCCGCTGAAGGTCGCCTCCACCACCCAGCCGGCACGGGTGTAGGCCTTGATGGCCGGAATGTTGGTGGCGAAGATGCCGCTCTGCAGGCGACGGATGTCGTACTTCTCGAAGGCCAGCCGGTTGCCAAGCGCGATCGCTTTCGTCGCCAGGCCCTGGCCGAGGAACTTGCGGTTACCCACCAGCGCGACCAGGTCCGCTGTCTTGTTGCGGGTGTCGATGGGGCCGATCTTCAGCGTGCCGACGCGCTCGCGCTCGCGCTCGCGCTCGCCCTCGCCCTCGCCCGTTTCAATGAGGTAGTAGAACCAGCGCCCGCTCTCGAGGCCGGCCGCGAAGTCCTGTACCAGCGTGTCGCGATCGAAGGTGCGGCCGCTGCCCGTGAAATAGTCGAGGTGGCCGTCGTCGTTGCGGTACCAGCCGACGTACTCGTCGTCGATGTCCTCGCGCGTGACAGGACGCAGGCGTATGTCCATGTTCAGGCTCCCCGGTTCGCTTCGCTGCGGTCACCATCCGCGAGCAGCGCAGCGGCCACGCGCTGGGCGCCGAGCCCGTCGCAGATGGCGGCCGCGGCGGCAGACATCTTCTGCAGGGTCGCCGGCTCATGGGTGATCGTAGCGATGATCGGCGGCAATGTCCGCGCTATGTCCCCCGGCGCACCCAGTTCAAAGGCGGCGCCCGCGGCAACGAGTTCGCGACACACCTTGGCCTGGTTGTCCGCCAGCACCACCAGCGCGCTCGGCAGGCCCATGCAGCAGCGCTCCCACGAGGTGCTGCCGGCGGCACCGATGGCGAAGTCGCTCGCCGCCATGCGCTCGGCCATGTCGTTCACGTCGACGGCGATCTCGACGGGGAACGGCAGTCGCGTCGCCTGTACCCGGACCTGCGACAACGAGGGCGCGCGGCTGCCCATGACCACCGTGACCGCAACGTTGGGCGGCAAGCCGCCGGCGTCGAGCGCCTCGAGCACAAGGCCGGTGGCGTTGTCCTTGTCGATGCCGCCCATGGTGACGAGGATGCGCGCCAGCCCGCCGCCGGCGCGGCGCGCGAGGCTGCGCGGCCGCAGCTCGGCGAATTCGGGCCGCAGCAAGGCGAACTCTGGCCCGCACAATAGCTCGCAACCATCGGGCACCAGGCGGTCGTAATCGCCCGGCGCCCGCCCGAGGGTCTGGTCCAGCATCAGCTCGCAGTCGTGCGGCCGGTCGGCCAGGTCGTCGATGACCATGATGCTGCGTGCGGCCGGGCGCTGTTGCCGCTCCCAGCGCGCATCGAGGCCGTAGTGGTCGACGACCAGCCAGTCGGCGGGGGCACCGTCGCCGGCTTGGCCCTCGGACTGACCTCCAAGCTGGAACGTGTCGCCCACATGGACGGGGAAGCCGCGACGCTGGATTTCCTCGATGCGATGACCCGGCAGCTCCCGGCAGGCGAACTCGCACGCCGCGCCGCGCTCGCGCAGTGCTTCGGCCAGCGCCAGGCAACGCATGACGTGGCCGGTGCCAATCTCCAGCGAGGCGTCCGCACGGAACACGATGCGTGGCGGGCCGGACGGCTGCGGCGTCGCGCCGTGACTCATGACCCTGCCAGCGCGCGGAACTTGAGCTCCGCCTCGTACCAGTCGTCCAGCGTGTCGATGTCCTGCACGCGGCCGGACGGCAGCACGACGGTACGCGCCGCCGGCGAGAAGATCGGCCGACCCTCGAGCCAGGCCTCGCGCGTGCCCCAGTACCACTGGCCGGCGTCGTGGTAGGCGGGCTCGAGGTCCTGCGAACGAGCAGCGAAGTGCCCGGGCTGGAACATCTCGGCGCGCCCGTCCGACGTGATGCGCAGGGCGCGCTGGATCGGGAAGCCGTAGGCGACGACCGGGAACACGTAGTCGAGCGCGTCGGCCGCCAGCAGGCTCGCGCCCTGGCGCAGGTCCTCGGCGCGGCAGAACGGCGCCGTGGCGTAGATGCAGCAGGCCGCCTGCACCGCGCCCCCCTGCGCTTCCTGCCAGCGGATCGCGTGGGCGATCACGGGGATCGTCGGCGTGTAGTCGTCGGACAGCTCCGCCGGGCGGATGAAGGGTGTCTCGGCGCCATGATCCCGGGCGACCGCGGCGATCTCGGCATCGTCGGTAGAGACCAGCACGCGGTCGAAGCAGCCGGCCTCGAGCGCCGCCTCGATCGACCAGGCGATGATCGGCTTGCCGCAGAATTCGCGGATGTTCTTGCGCGGGATGCGCTTGCTACTGCCGCGCGCCGGGAGAACGGCCAGCCTCACACCCGCATAGCCTCTCGCAGTACTTCGATAACTTCATCCTGCTCGGCATCGGTCAGCACAGGATGCAATGGAATACTGATTGTCTCCCGGTAGTATTGTTCGGCTTCAGGGAAATCACCAACTTGGAACCCCATTGCCTCGTAATAGGGCTGAGTATGCACTGGAATGTAGTGCAGGTTGACCATGATGTCTCTTTCACGCAGCGCCTCGAAAACCTGCCGGTGCGTGGGGCGGATTTCGTCGAGGTGCAGGCGAATCACATAGAGATGGTATGCAGAAAAGCCATCCGGGTGCTGCCAAGGAATCGTCAGCGGCCAACCTTGAAAGGCATCATCATAGCGAGAAGCGAGTTCATGACGACGCTGTACATAGTCATGCAAACGAGTCATCTGGCTCGCGCCAAGCGCCGCTTGCATGTCCGTCATGCGATAGTTGAAGCCCAGAGCAACCTGTTGGTAATACCACGGCCCATCCATCGGTCGGGTCATCAGGTGAGGTTCACGGGTAATACCATGGCTTCGCAATAGGCCCAACTTTTCGGCCAGGACACTGTCGTTGGTAACAGCCACGCCGCCTTCTGCGGTCGTGACAATCTTGACTGGGTGAAAACTGAAAATGGATATATCGCTGTAGCGACAGTTGCCAATAGGCTGACCCAGGTAGCGGCCACCAATGGCATGCGACGCATCCTCGATGATCCTGAACCCATAGCGCTGCGCGAGAGCATGGATAGCCCGCATGTCGCAGGGCTGGCCGCTGAAGTGCACGGGTACCACGATTTTTGGCAAAGTGCCTTCGCGCTCGGCGACTACGAGCTTCTGCTCCAATGCCTTGGGGCATAAGTTGTAAGTGCGCGGATCGATATCGACGAAATCAATGGAGGCCCCGCAGTAGAGGCCGCAGTTGGCTGAAGCCACGAAAGTATTCGGACTGGTCCAAAGGTAATCCCCTGGGCCGAGCCCGAGCGCGAGGCAGGAAATGTGAAGCGCAGAAGTAGCACTGTTCACTGCGACGGCAAACTGCGCGTCACACGCGTACTTAACAGACTCCTCGAACCGAGGTATCGCAGGGCCCTGAGTCAGGTTGATCGAGTGCATCACCTCGATCACAGCCTCGATATCTTCCGCCGTGATGTGCTGTTGCCCGTAACGGATCATGTGTCTACCCCGATAAGCTGGGATCGATGTTTCGGCGGATGAGCTCCCTGAGTTGCTGCACACTCAGGAAATCCGGGTTGGTGCCACTGTTGTAGGCGAAGTCACGCTCGACAGGGGTCGCCCCTGAGCGCTCGCAATAAGCCTCGACTCCACGCCTGCCGGTTGGCGAGAGGATGGCGTAGTAGTGACCGAGGTCCACCGTGTAGGGGCTGTCGCTGGAGGTGATCATCTCCTCGTGGATCTTCTCGCCCGGGCGGATGCCGGTGACATCTTGCCGGCAGCCGGGGGCGATGGCTTCGGCCACGTCGAGAATCCGGTAGCTGGGGATCTTCGGCACGAAGATCTCGCCGCCCTGGGCGTTCTCCAGCGCCCACAGCACCATGTCCACGCCTTCCTGCAGGGTGATGTTGAAGCGCGTCATGGCGGTGTCGGTGATCGGCAGCACGCCGGTCTTGCGCCTCGCGAGGAAGAATGGGATCACCGAGCCGCGGCTGCCCATGACGTTGCCGTAGCGCACCACCGAGAAGCGCAGGTCGCGCTTGCCCTTGATGTTGTTGGCGGCGGTGAACAGCTTGTCGGAGCAGAGCTTGGTGGCGCCGTAGAGGTTCACCGGCGCGGCGGCCTTGTCGGTGGACAGTGCGACGACGCGCCTGACGTCGTTCTCGAGGCAGGCATCGATCAGGTTCTGTGCGCCGAGGATATTCGTCTTGATGAACTCGAAGGGGTTGTACTCGGCGGCCGGCACCTGCTTCAGGGCCGCGGCATGGATCACCGTATCGATGCCCTCGAGGGCGCGGCGCAGGCGCGCCTCGTCGCGCATGTCGCCGAGGAAGTAGCGCAGTCCCGGGTACTTGTCCGGGCTGAACTCCTGCGCCATCTCGAACTGCTTGAGCTCGTCGCGGGAGAAGATGACCAGCCGCTTGATGTCGGGGTGCCGCTCGAGCACGGTGCGGACGAAGGCCTTGCCGAAAGAGCCGGTGCCGCCGGTGACGAAGATGGACTGCGCGCTGTTCATGCCTGCTCCGGGGTCTGACCCCCTAAAGTGCTTGATTGCGCGACGATTATGGCAGAAAACTCAGTGCAGCTTCAGGTGCGGCCGGATCACGCGGTGCAGGCTCTTCAGCAGGATCATCAGCATGCCGCGCCCGGGCCCGTACAGCTCCATCAGGTGGCGGTGGTAAAGCGAGAGGTAGGTGAAGCGCGCAATGCGTCCTTCCACCATCACGCCGCCGCCGAGGAAAGAGAACAGGTTGCCCACGGTGTGGAACTTGGACAAATTCACCAGCGAGCCCAAATCCTTGTAAATATAAGTCCTTACGGGGGTCAGACCCCGTAACATGCGCATAATATTGTCGGCGACGAGGTGGCCGAGCTGGCGCGCCGCCTGGCCGCGCGGCGGCACCCACGAGCCGTCGGCCTGCGGGCAGGCGCAGCAGTCGCCAATGGCGAAGATGGTGTCGTCGCGCGTGGTCTGGCCGGTCGGCCGCACCACCAGCTGGTTCAAGTGGTTGGTCTCGAGCCCGCCGATGTTCTTGAGGAAGTCAGCGCCGCGGATGCCGGCGGACCAGATGACGATGTCGGCGGCAATGAAATAGCCGCCCTGGAAGGTAATCCCCTTGTCGGTGACCTCGACCACGCGGGTGTTGGTCAGCACCTGCACGCCGATCTTCTCCAGCTCGCGCGCCACGGCCTGCGAGATCGCCTCCTGGCTGACTTTGGGCAGGATGCGCTTGTCAGCCTCGATCAGCGTGACGTCGAACAGCGAGGTATCGATCTTGTAGCCGTAGCCGCGCAGCTGGTCGACCGCATGGTGCATCTCGGCCGCCATTTCCGTGCCCGTGGCACCGGCGCCGACGATGGCGACCTTGATCTTTTCCTCCAGCTGCTCGTGGCTGGCGTAGCGCAGGAAGCGATTGAGCAGGAGCTTGCGGATGACCATGGCCTGCTCGGTGTTGTCGAGAAACAGGCAACGACGCTTCACGCCCGGGATGCCGAAATCATTGGATATGCTGCCGACGGCGACGACGAGGTAGTCGAAGTCGAGGCGCCGTGCCGGCAAAAGCTCCGTGCCCTTGTCGTCCAGGATCGGCGCCAGCACCACCTGGCGCTGCTCGCGATCGATGTCCACCAGGCTGCCCTGCTGGAAATGGTAGCCGTTGGCCGCCGCGTGCCCGCGATAACTCAGCGCGTCGATGCCCACGTCGAGCGCGCCAGTGGCGACCTCGTGCAGCAGCGGCTTCCACACGTGGCTCTCGACGCAGTCGATCAGCGTCACGTGGGCCTTGCCCTTGCGCCCGAGCTTGCGCCCGAGCCGGGTCGCGGTGCCGATGCCGCCTGCCCCGCCGCCGACGATGACGATCTTTTTCATTGCATGGCCTGAGGGGACGGCCCCCACCTGGGGACAGCCCACAGTTTACCGCGATGCAACATTAAGCATAGTGCGGAAAATTGCGGGTTGCCGGGAGGTGCAAGGGGTGGCAGGGCGCGGCGCTGAGCTTAGCCGCCGAGCATCAATTATTCTCGCGGCCCGAATAATTTATTACCTGCAGCCGTTAATATTCTTGTTGCCAGCAAATAAACCCGGTGTTATTTTTTATCGGCAGCGTTCAAGACAAAATTAAATCGTTTCCATATAATTCATTCAGCAAATATTACCGGGTGATTATTTTGAAAATGTCGCAGAAATTAAAAGAACTACGGGCAAAAGAAGCCAAGCTGGCCAAGCTCACGGAAGAACTGAAGGCCCTGGAAAGCGACAAGGAATTGAAGACCGATCTCAAGTTGCGCGATGAAATCGAGGCGCTGCTTAAAAAGCACAACCGCTCCCCCGCGATCCTGGCGGAGTTATTCGACCTGAAGGGCGGCCGCGGTCCTGGCAAGGGCGCGGGCGGCGGGCGCGGCAGGGCTGCCGGGGCCGGCCCGGTGCGCAAGCGTCGCCGCCGCAAGCTGAAGGTGTACACCAATCCCGTCACCGGCGAGGTCGTCAAGACCCGCGGCGCCAACCACAAGGTATTAAAAACGTGGAAGGCCGAGCATGGCGCCGAGACGGTGGAAAGCTGGGCCAAAACGGAAGAATAACCAGACGCAGAAACGCAGCGGGGCAGAAAGTACAGGGACTAATTAAATATTCCCTGCGCTCTCTGCCCTGCTGCGGACCGGCGGCTTAATTATTGTTCTTATTTTCCTGCTGCTGCGCCTCGATCCACGCCCGCATCCTGGCCTCCAGCGCCGACAGCGGCATGCCGCCCTCCCCCAGCAGATGGTCGTGGAAGGCACGGATATCGAACTCCGGCCCCAGCGCCGCCTCGGCATCGGACCGCAAGCGCCGGATGAGCAGCTCGCCGGTCTTGTACGCCAGGGCCTGGCCCGGCCAGGACACGTAGCGCGCCACCTCGGTACGCACGTTGTGCGGCGCCAGCGCCGAGTTCTCCAGCAGGCAGGCCTCGGCCTGTTCCACGCTCCAGCCGTACCAGTGGATGCCGGTATCGACCACCAGCCGGCAGGCCCGCCACATCTCGAAGGTGAGGCGCCCAAAGTGGTCGTAGGGCGTGTCGTACAGCCCCATGTCGATGGCGAGGAACTCGGTGTACAGGCCCCAGCCCTCGCCGTAGGCCGTGATGTAGCTGTTGCGACGGAACTCCGGCACGCCCTCGAGCTCCTGTGCCACGGCGAACTGGTGGTGGTGGCCCGGCACGCCCTCGTGCACCGTCAAGGCCGGCAGCTCGTACAGCGGCCGCTGGTCCAGCGCGTAGGTGTTCACCATGTAGCCGCCGGCGACGCCGCCCTCGAGGTTGCCCGGCCAGTAGCGGCCCGTGGTGTAGTTCGGCGCCATGGACGCCGGCACCGGCCGCACGCCATAGGGCAGGCGGGGCAGGTTCTTGAAGAAACGCGGCATCTGGTCGTCGGCCCGCTTGGCCAGCCACGCGGCGTGCTTCAGCAGCGCTTCCTCGCTCTGCGCGTAGAACTGCGGATCGGTGCGCAGGAAGTCGAGGAACTCGGCAAAGGACCCCTCGAAGCCGCTTTGGGCGATGACCTTTTCCATCTCGGCGCGAATGCGCCCGACCTCGGCGCGCCCGACCTCGTGCACCTGCTCGGGCGTCATGTCGCGCGTGGTGTGGTAGCGCACCAGCGCACGGTAGTAATCGCGCCCACCCGGGACGTCGTAAATGCCCACGGTCGCGCGCGGCGCGGCCAGGTACTGGTCGCGGAAGAACGCGAGCAGATCGCGATAGGCCGGGAGAGCATACTGCTCGATCGCGGCCAGCGCCTCGGCCTGCAGGCGCGTGCGCTCGGCCTCGGGCAGCTGCGCCGGCAGGTCCTGCAGCGGCGCGAACAGCAGGCTATCCTCGGCCGGCGTGCTCGCCAGCGTCTCGACCTGGCCAACCACGCCCGGAACGATGTAATGCGGCTGCACCACGCCGGTGTCGAGGCCGCGCTGCAGCCACGCCGTGTTCTGCTCGAACCACGCCGGCAGGCCCTCTATGCGCCGGATCCAGGCCTCGGCCTCGGCCACCGAGCGCGGCCGGGTGGACAACGCCAGGGAGCCGGGGTAGGAGAAGAAGCCGCTGTCGTTGGTGAAGGCAATGCGCTCGGGTTCGAACGGCGCCAGCGTGACCGCCGAGCGCAGCAGGTAATCGAGCACGGCATGGCTGACCTGCTGGCTCTCGTCCAGCGCGGCAACGTCGATCGCCTCGAGCCGGGCCAGGAACTCGGCGTTGGCTTCGTTGCGCGCCGCCACCGCAGCGAACGAGTCATCGGGCCAGCGCGCCGCCGCCTCGAGATCGCCCTGCCGGCCTGCAGCGATGGGGTTGTTGGCCAGGCGGAAGGCCTCGTAGTCCGCCACCAGGGCGTCGAACTCGGCGCCGGGGTCGGGGCGGAGCGAGGCGCAGCCGGCGAGCAGCGCAAGGGAAAACAGCAAGGCCAGTGTTCGGGTCATGGTGAGTTCCTGCGCATGCATCGCGTGGTCGACGGAGGTTAAGCGCTCAGGCCGCGGCGTGGCAACGCGTCTCCGCGGAGACGCGGGGCGGAAATCCAGGCGTTAGAGCCGTTTTAGCGATTTGCCCGACGCTGACAAACGGCCCTTGCGACGCTCGCGATCCAGATCGGCCGCGCTCACTCCCGGTCCAGCCGGTCCGCCAGCCAGCTCTTGATCAGGGACTGGTACGGCACGTCGCGACGGTTGGCTTCCATCTTGATGCGGTCGAGCATGGTCACGGGAAG
The DNA here is from genome assembly GCF_011089885.1 of Thioalkalivibrio sp. XN279. Taxonomy (NCBI): domain Bacteria; kingdom Pseudomonadati; phylum Pseudomonadota; class Gammaproteobacteria; order Chromatiales; family Ectothiorhodospiraceae; genus Thioalkalivibrio; species Thioalkalivibrio sp. XN279. The sequence continues at coordinate 276,065 of NZ_JAANBD010000028.1, forward strand.
GCGCAGCGAGATGGTCCGGGTGGTGGGCTTGAGATTGGGCAAGCTCACCGCCTCGGCCTTGCTCCAGTCAAGATACTCACTTGAGTCGTGCCGCTCCCACCACGCGCGCTCCTCGGCCTCGGTCGTGAACTGCGGGGGGCGTTTTTTCTCGGGCTTGCTCATAAAACTCCCTCTCTCTCCGGTGCATGTCGCGCGCTGATATGACCCTGATGAGCGTCCCCCCGGCACGGAAGGTGAAAGTCACGTGCAGGTGGCGACCCGAATCGGTCAGGCCCAGGGCGTGGAAGCGTGCCTCCAGCGAGCTGTGATCGGGATCGGCCAACACCAGGCAAGCGCCGCCGAGGAACACCTGCTCTGCCTCGGACTGCGTCACGCCATGCTTTGCGGCGCTCTTGCGCGCGTTGCCCTCGTCCCACTCGAAGCCCGCGATGCGAGACCAGTCGATCACCATGCGTATATTGCTCCCATATACAGGTGTTGTCACCTGCGGCCAGGCCTCTCGCATGATGAGCACGGCGGCGGCCGCGGTGAAGCCCCCGTAAACGGGCCAATAACCAGCTTTAAGGGTGTTGTCAGCGCCAGCGCACGATGGCGTCGAGCAGGCCGCGGGTCGACGCATCGCCGCCCTGGAAGCCGTCCGGCTGCGCCACCGCGTCGGTCATCTCGCGCGCCAGGCGCTTGCCCAGCTCCACGCCCGGCTGGTCGAAGGCGTTGATGCCCCAGATGACGCTCTCGACGAACACCTTGTGCTCGTACAGCGCCACCAGCTTGCCCAGCGTCTCCGGGTCGAGCTTCTGGAACAGGAGCGTGGTGCTGGGGCGATTGCCGGGGTAGCCGCCGGACCCGTCATCGTCGCCCTCCGCCAGCGCCCTGGCCTGCGCCAGCATGTTCGCCAGCGCCAGGTCGTGCTGGCCCTGCGACGGGCCGGAGCCCTGCACCGGGGCGAGGAAATCGATGGCCACCTGGCGCGTGCCCTGGTGCAGCAGCTGGAAGAAGCTGTGCTGGGCGTTGGAGCCGGGCTCGCCCCACAGCACCGGCGCGGTTGCGACGCTCACCCTGGTGCCGTCGCGCCGTCGGCCCTTGCCGTTGGACTCCATGTGCAGCTGCTGCAGGTAGGCGGGGAAGCGTGCCAGGCGGCTGTCGTAAGGCAGCACGGCCAGGCTTTCGGCGCCGAGGAAGTTGGTGTTCCACACCGACAGCAGGCCCATCAGCACCGGCAGGTTCTGGTCCAGCGGCGCGTCGCGGAAATGCCGGTCGATGACGCGGCCGCCGGCGAGCAGGGCGCGGAAGTTGTCCATGCCGATGCCCAGCGCGATGGCCAGCCCCACGGCGGACCACATGGAGAAGCGGCCGCCGACGAAGTCCCAGAAGCCGAAGCGATTGGCCGGCGAGATGCCGAACTCGTCCATGGCCTCGTGATTGGTGGACACGCCGACGAAATGCGTGCGCACCGCCTCGGCGCCGAAACGTTCCACGAACCACGCGCGCGCGGCGTGGGCGTTGGTGAGCGTCTCGAGCGTGGTGAACGTCTTGGAGCAGACCACGAACAGTGTCGTGGCGGGGTCGATCCGCGCCAGGGTGTCCGCGAGGCCGACGCCGTCGATGTTGGAGACGCAATGCACGCGCAACCCCGGCACCGCGTAGTTGGCCAGCGCGCCGACCGCCATCTCGATACCGAGATCGGAACCGCCGATGCCGATGTTGACCACGTCGGTGAAGTGGCGGCCGGTGCCGTGCCCGGCGTACTGGCCGGAGTGCACGGCGCGCACGAAGGCGTCCATGCGATCCAGCACCTCGTGCACGGCCGCGGTGGCGTCGAGCTCGCCGTCGAAATAGGGATCGTCGCGATCCGCGCGCAGTGCCGCGTGCAACACGGCGCGGTCCTCGCTCTCGTTGATGTGCTCGCCGGCGAACATGCCTTCCCGCAGGGCCTCGACGTTGGTCTCGAGTGCCAGGCGGTTGAGCAGCTTCATGGTCTTGCGCGTGACGCGATGGCGCGAGTAGTCGAGCAGCAGGCCCTCGGCCTCGATGGAGAAGCGCGTGAAACGCTCCGGGTCGCGGCGGAACATGTCGCCCAGGTGCCGCTTGCGGATGTCCTCGCGGCAATGGTCTTTCAACGCCCCCCAGGACTTCAGCCCACGGGGCCAGTTCACCGCTTTCTTGCCGCCCATGCCTTGACCTCCACCCTCTCGAAACCCACAGCCGGCCGACCCGGGATCATCCCCGGTGCTCGTTACGGTAATAAGACAGGTACCACTCGACGAAGCGCGCCACGCCCTCTTCCACCGGCGTCGCGGGCTTGTAGCCGACGTCCTTCGTCAGCGCCTCCACGTCGGCCCAGGTGTCGGGCACGTCGCCGGGCTGCAAGGGCAGCAGGTTCTTTTCGGCCTTCTTGCCGAGCTGCTCCTCGACGATCTCGATGTAGCGCATCAGCTCGATCGGGCCCTGGTTGCCGATGTTGTAGAGGCGATAGGGCGCGAAGCTGGTGCCCGGATCGGGGTCGTTGCTGTCCCAGTCGGGATTCGGCGTCGCGACCTTGTCCAGGCAGCGCACCACGCCCTCGACGATGTCTTCCACGTAGGTGAAATCGCGCTTGTGGTGGCCGTAGTTGAAGACGTCGATGGGCTGGCCCTCGAGGATGGCCTTGGTGAACTTGAACAGCGCCATGTCGGGCCGGCCCCAGGGGCCGTACACGGTGAAGAACCGCAGGCCCGTGGTCGGCAGCTGGTACAGCGCCGAGTAAGTGTGGCACATGAGCTCGTTGGCCTTCTTCGTCGCGGCGTAAAAGGACAGCGGGTGGTCCACGTTCTGGTGCACCGAGAACGGCATTTTCGTGTTGGCGCCGTACACCGAGCTGGTCGAGGCGTAGACCAGGTGCTCGACGCTGTTGTGGCGACAGCCCTCCAGCAGGTTGGTATGCCCGACCAGGTTGCTCTCGACATAGGCCATCGGGTTCTCGATGGAATAGCGCACCCCGGCCTGTGCCGCGAGGTGCACCACGCGGTCGAACTTCTCGGTCTTGAACAGCTCCTGCATGCCGCTGCGATCGCACAGGTCGAGCTTCCTGAAGCGCCAGTTCTTCTGGCCCTGCAGCTGGCTCAGGCGCGCGCGCTTGAGCGTCGGGTCGTAGTACTCGTTGAGGTTGTCCAGGCCCACCACCTCGTCGCCGCGCTCCAGCAGGCGGCGGGCGGTATGAAAGCCGATGAAGCCGGCGGCGCCGGTGACCAGCACTTTCATCACAGCCTCCCGTCCACGGCGTCGGCCGGCAGCAGGTGCTTGATGTCGTACAGCACGCCGCCCTCGTTGAGGAAGCCGCGCACGCCGGCGGCGCCGAGGGCCTTGAACTCCTTGTGGGCCACGGCCAGCACCACGGCGTCGTAGGACCCGGACTCGGGCGCGGCCACGGGCTCGATGCCGTATTCATGGCGTGCCTCCGCCGCATCCACCCACGGGTCGTGCACGTCCACGCGCGCGCCGAGGTCGGCGAGTTCGCGCACCAGGTCCACCACCTTGGTGTTGCGGATGTCGGGGCAGTTCTCCTTGAAGGTGAGGCCCAGCACCAGCACACGGCTGCCCTTCACGGCGAGGCCCTTCTGGATCATCAGGCGCACCACGCGGTTGGCGACGTAAAGCGCCATGTTGTCGTTGATGCGACGGCCGGCCAGGATCATGGCCGGGTGGTAACCGACCGCCTGGCTCTTGTGCGTGAGGTAGTAAGGGTCGACGCCGATGCAGTGGCCGCCGACCAGCCCGGGGCGGAAGGGCAGGAAGTTCCACTTCGTGCCCGCGGCCTCCAGCACCTCCAGGGTGTCGATACCGAGGCGGTTGAAGATCATGGCCAGCTCGTTGATGAGCGCGATATTGACGTCGCGCTGGGTGTTCTCGATGACTTTCGCCGCCTCGGCCACGCGGATGGAGGAGGCGCGGTAGGTGCCGGCGGTGATGATGCTGGCGTAGAGCGCGTCGACGAAGTCGGCCACCTCGGGCGTCGAGCCGGACGTGACCTTGAGAATGTTCTCGACGCGGTGTTCCTTGTCGCCCGGGTTGATGCGCTCCGGGCTGTAGCCGGCGTAGAAGTCGATGTTGTAGGTGAGCCCGGAAATCTCCTCGATGATGGGCACGCACACCTCTTCGGTGGCCCCGGGGTAGACCGTGGACTCGAAGATGACGGTGTCGCCGCGCTTGACCAGTTCGCCCAGGGTGCGGCTGGCGCGCTCCAACGGGGCCAGGTCGGGGATGCGGGCGTCGTCGATGGGCGTCGGCACGGTGACGATGTAGACGTTGCAGGCAGTGAGACCGGCCGGGTCACTGGTGAAGCCGAGCTGGGTCGCGGAGGCGAGTTCCTCCGGGCTGGTCTCGAGCGTCGAATCCTCGCCCGCCTCGAGCTCGGCGATGCGTTCGCGCTTCAGGTCGAATCCCACGGTCGGGTAGCGGCGGCCGAAAGCCACCGCCAGCGGCAGGCCGACGTAGCCCAGGCCGATGATCCCGATTTTCACCTCGTCCATGGCAGGCAAGCTCATCAGTCACTCCAGTCGAGACGGCGCCCCGCGGGAACGCGGGGAGCGCAGGAAAAATCTTGCAAAACAGCAGGGATTATAGGGTATGAACAAGTCCCCGGCGCCAAGTCCTTGACCCGCATGCCCCCGGTTGTTCTTGGCGGGGCCACCCCGTCCGTCTATTATTGCCGACTTGCATGACGCCTCGGACCCGCCCCACCCGTGAACAGCAAACCGGTCAATCTGGCCCTGATGGGACTGGCACTGCTCGCCGTCTGGCTGCTGTTGTCCGGCCTGTTCAAGCCCCTGCTGATCAGCCTTGCCGTGCTTTCGGTGCTCCTCACCCTGTGGCTCTCGAGCCGCATGGGACTCGTTGATTCAGAGCACCACCCGGTGTGGGCGGCGCTGCGCTACGGTCCTTACTGGCCCTGGCTGTCGGTCGAGATCGTCAAGTCGAGCTTCGACGTGGCGCGCCGCGTGCTTTCGCCCTCCATGCCCATCAGTCCCACCGTGTTCGAGGTGGACGCCAGCCAGCATACGATGGTCGGGCGGGTCGTCTATGCGAACTCCATCACGCTCACGCCAGGGACCGTGACGCTGGACGTGCAGGGCAACCGGCTCAGGGTGCATGCGCTGTCGCGTGAGAGCATCGACTACCTTGTCAGCGGCGAGATGGATCGCCGCGTCACCCGGGCCGAGGGCGAGGCGGAGCGCCGGGCACGATGATCATCGCCGCGATCCTCGCCATCATGGTCACGATGGCGCTCGCGGTGACGCGCGCGCTGCTCGGCGAGACCGTTTACGACCGCATCCTGGCGGTGAACGTGTTCGGCACCAAGACCGTGCTGCTCATCGCCGCGCTCGCCTTCCTCACCGGGCGTCCGGACGTGCTCGACATCGCCCTCGCCTACGCGCTGATCAACTTCATCGGCGTGATCGCGGTGCTGCGTTACTTCGAGTACGGGGGGCCGGAAAATGACTGAAGTCATGACGCTCGCGCTCGACCTCCTCAGCTGGTTCCTCATCCTCGTCGGCGGCGCCTTCGGCATCATCGGCGGCATCGGCCTGCTGCGCCTGCCGGACTTCTTCAGCCGTATCCACGCCGCCAGTGTCACCGAGTCCATGTGTGCGCCCTGCATCATCGCCGGCCTGATGCTGCAGTCGGGCCTCACGCTGGTGACCGTGAAGCTGGCTTTCCTCATCGTGTTCCTGTTCCTCACCAGCCCGACGGCCTCGCACGCGCTGGCGAAAGCAGCGCTGCACGGCGGCCTGCATCCCGGCGAAGAGCATCCGAGCGCCCGCCGCGGGCAGTCCCGGCCCGAGGGTGATGCGGCCAGCGAGGGAGCGCACGGCTGATGGACACGGTGATCGACGTCCTGCTGCTGGCTTTCCTGGCCATCTGCGCGGTGAGCATCCTGCGGCTGCGCGACCTGTTCGCCATGGCGATGATGTTCGGCCTGTTCAGCCTGATCTCCGCCGGACTGTTCACCACCATGGACGCGCCCGACGTCGCCTTCACCGAGGCCGCCGTGGGTGCGGGCATCTCGACCATCCTCATCCTGGCGACGCTGGCGCAGACGGCGCGGCGCGAACAACCTGTGCCGAGTCGCAGCAAGTGGTTGCCGCTGGCGATCGTCTGGGTCACGGGCGCGGTCCTGATCTACGGCACCATGGACCTGCCCGCCTTCGGCGACGGCGCCGCGCCGGCGCACAACCACGTCGCGCCCTACTACCTGCAGGAATCCTATAAAGACATCGGTATCCCCAACGTGGTGGCCTCGATCCTGGCCAGCTACCGCGGCTACGACACCCTCGGCGAGGTGGTGGTGGTGTTCTCGGCGGTGATCGGCGTGCTGGCGCTGCTCGGCCTGCGCGCCCGCCCGCCGGGGATCGTCACCGGGCCCCCGCGCCCGCTCGACCACCGCGTCGTGCTGAAGGTCATCGCCAAGCTGGTGGTGCCGGTGATCCTCTTGTTCGCGCTCTACGTCCAGTTCCACGGCGAGTACAGCCCCGGCGGCGGCTTCCAGGCCGGCGTCATCTTCGCCGCCGCCATCATCCTTTACGCCCTGGTGTTCGGGCTCGACGAGGCCCGCCACGTGATCGCGCCCCGCCTGCTGCAGCGGCTGCCGGCGATCGGCGTGCTGATTTTCGGCGGCGTCGGGCTGCTCACCATGCTGCTCGGCGGCAACTACCTCGCCTACAACGCCCTGGGCGAAAACCCGCAAAAGGCGCAGCAGACCGGGATCATCCTGGTCGAGATCGGCGTCGGCGTCACCGTGGCCTCGGTGATGCTGCTGATCTATTTCACCTTCGCCGAGCGCGGCCGCGGCAAGAAGGCGGACGACGGCGATAGCGCCGGCACCGGCGCGGGCAGCAGCGGCGGCAGCGGCGGCAGCGGGAGCAGCCCATGAGCTTCATCGCCCATTACAACTATCACGTCGCCATCATCCTCGCGATGATCGGCCTCTACACCATGATCTCGCGCACCAACCTGGTGAAGAAGGTGGCGGGCCTGAACATCTTCCAGGTGTCGGTGTTCATCCTCTTCATCAGTCTCGGGGTCATGGACGACGGCACTGTGCCCATCCTGGAGGAAGGCTATACGTCCTACTCCAACCCGCTGCCGCACGTGCTCATCCTCACCGCCATCGTGGTCGGCGTCGCCACCACCGCGTTGGCGCTGGCCTTGATCATTCGCATCAACGAGGCCTACGGCACGGTCGAGGAAGACCAGGTCCAGGCCAAGGACGAAGAGCCCTGAGCGCGGCGTCTCACATCCTGCCGCTGATCGTCGTCGCGCCGATGCTGGGCGCGGCGGTGGCCGCGCTGTTGCCGGCCGGCCGCCTGCCCTGGCTGTGGGCCACGGCGGTGAGCTGGTTCATGCTCTATGCCGCCGCCACGCTGGCGGCCCAGGCCATGGACCTGGGCGTGCTGAGCTACTGGATGGGCGGCTGGACGCCGCCCATCGGCATCGAGTACCGGCTCGACCCGGCCAACGCGCTGCTGGCGCTCTTGATCGCGCTGCTGGCCGCCGTGGTGCTGCCTTTCGCGGGACCGAGCCTTGCCGCGGAGGTCCCGGAGCGCAAATCGCCCTGGCTCTACGCCGCCCTGCTGCTGTTCCTCGCCGGCCAGATGGGCATCGCGGTCACGGGCGACGCCTTCAACGTGTTCGTGTTCCTCGAGATCTCCTCGCTGGCGACCTACACCCTCATCGGCCTGGGCCGCAACCGGCGCGCGCTCACCGCCTCTTTTTCCTACCTGATCATGGGCACGGTCGGCGCCACCTTCTTCCTCATCGGGGTCGGCCTGCTGTACGCCATGACCGGGACGTTGAACATGGCCGACCTGGCGGTGCGCATCCCGGAAGTCGCGGCGACGCGCACGGTGCACACCGCCTACGCCTTTATCGTGGTCGGCGTCTGCCTCAAGCTGGCCCTGTTCCCGCTGCACCTGTGGCTGCCCAACGCCTACACCTACGCGCCCAGCGCCGTCACCGCGCTGATGGCCGCCACCGCCACCAAGGTGGCGATCTACGTCCTGATCCGTTTCATCTACACCGTCTTCGGCCCGGCCTTTTCCTTCGGCGACATGCCGACCGTGCAGTTGCTGGTGCCGCTGGCGATCGTCGGCCTGCTGAGCACCTCGGTGGTGGCCATCGGCCAGGCCAACATCAAGCGCATGCTGGCCTACTCCTCGGTGGCGCAGATCGGCTACATGGTGCTGGGCATCGGCATGGCCTCGACGCTGGGCCTCACCGCCGCGCTGCTGCACGTGTTCAACCATGCACTGATGAAGGGCGCGCTGTTCCTCGCGCTGGGTTGCATCGCCTATCGCTTCGGCACCACGCAGATCGACGCCTTCCGCGGCCTCGGGCGGCGCATGCCCTGGACCATGGCGGCCTTCGTCGCGGGCGGACTGAGCCTTATCGGCGTGCCGCTCACGGTCGGCTTCATCAGCAAGTGGTACCTGGTCTCCGCCGCCATCGAGCTGGGCTGGTGGCCCATCGTCGCCGTGATCATCGTGGGCTCGCTGCTGGCGGTGATCTACATCTGGCGCGTGGTCGAGGTGGCTTACCTGCAGCCGGCTGAGGATACCAGCCGCTGCGAGGCGCCGCTGGCCCTGTTGCTGCCGACCTGGGTGCTGGTCGGCCTGAACTTCTGGTTCGGCATCGACACCCGCGTCACCGTCGGCATCGCCGAGCGCGCCGCGACGCTGCTGTTCTCCACCGCCGCGGGTGGCGCGCCATGATCCCGAGCGCCTCCACCGCCCTCGAGATCGCCGTGCTGGTGCCGCTGGTGGGGGCGCTGCTCATCGTGCTCACCGGCAAGCGGCCCAACCTGCGCGAAGCGGTCACGCTGGTCACGGCGGTGGCCCTGTTCGCCGTCGTGCTGCGCATCATGTACAGCCTGACGCGCGAGGAGATCATCGAGATCACGCTGATCGAGATGCTGCCGGGGCTGAGCCTGTCCTTCCACACCGAGCCGCTGTCGATCCTGTTCGCCGCCATCGCCAGCTTCCTGTGGATCGTGACCTCGGTGTATTCCATCGGCTACATGCGCGGCAACAACGAAAAGCACCAGACGCGCTTCTACGCCTGCTTCGCCATCGCGCTCTCCGGCGCGATGGGCGTGGCGTTCTCGGCCAACCTGCTGACGCTGTTCGTGTTCTACGAGGTGCTCACGCTCTCCACCTACCCGCTGGTGGCGCACAAGGGCGACGAGGCGGCGAAGAAAGGCGCGCGCACCTACCTCGGCATCCTGCTCGCCACCTCCATCGGCCTGCTGCTGCCCGCCATCATCTGGACCTACGCCGTGGCCGGCACGCTCGACTTCAGGCCGGGCGGCATCCTCGAGGGGCGCATCGGCGGCGGCCTGGCGACAGTGCTGCTCTTGATGTTCGTGCTCGGCGTCGGCAAGGCCGCGGTGATGCCGGTGCACCGCTGGCTCCCGGCGGCCATGGTGGCGCCGACGCCGGTCTCCGCGCTGCTGCATGCGGTGGCCGTGGTGAAGGCCGGCGTGTTCACCATCACCAAGGTCATCATCTACATCTTCGGCCTGGACTTCCTGGTGGAGGTGCCGACCGAGCGGCTGCTGGTGTACCTCGCCGGCTTCACCGTCATCACCGCCTCGGTGGTGGCGCTGCGGCAGGTGAATATCAAGCGCATGCTGGCCTACTCCACCATCAGCCAGCTGTCCTACATCGTGCTCGCCGCGCTGGTGCTGGCGCCGCTGTCGGAAATCGGCGCGTCGGTGCACATCGTGGCGCACGCCTTCGGCAAGATCACGCTGTTCTTCGCCGCCGGCGCCATCTACATCGCGTCGAAGAAGACCGAGATCACGCAGCTGTCGGGCATCGGCCGGCGCATGCCGTGGACCATGACCGCCTTCGCCATCGGCGGGCTGTCGATGGTGGGCGTGCCGCCCACCGCCGGCTTCGTGTCCAAGTGGTACATGATCGCCGGCGCGTTCCAGAACGATAACTACTTCGTGCTCGCCGTGCTGGTCATCGCCACGGCGCTGAACGCGGCGTACTTCCTGCCCATCATCTTCCGCGCCTTCTTCGACACCGAGGACGAGCCGCCGCAGAAAGACCACGGCGAGGCGCCCTGGCCGATGGTGGCGGCGCTGACCACCACGGCGGCGCTGGTATTGTTGTTCTTCGTCTTCAACGGTCCCGTGGTGGACCTCGAATACGGCATCCTGAAGGGCCCGGAATGAGCCAGCACGACGACAAGCACGACCACTGGCTGGTGCGACCGGCCACCATCCGCTGGCTGTGGCGGGTGTTCGGCCTGGTGCTCGGCCTGACCGTGGCCGCGCAGCTGTTCATCGACGTGCACGGGTATTTCGGCGTGGACGGCTGGCTCGGCTTCAACGCCGCCTACGGCTTCCTCGCCTGCGTCGCCATGGTGCTGTTCGCGAAAGTGCTGGGCTGGCTGGTGAAGCGCCCCGAGCACTACTACCGGGACCTGGAAAAGTAGGCCATGTTCGAGATCGTCATTCCGCCGGCATTCGTGATGCTCATCGGGGCCTTCCTGGTCGCGGTGTCGCGTCCGGGCCTGCGACCGGTGATCGCGCTTGCCGCGCCGCTGGTGACGCTGTACGCGATCTGGCAGATCCCGGACGGCATCCAGCTCACCGCCACCTTCCTCGGCTACGAGGTGCAGGTGGTCGAAGGCAGCCCGGTGCGGCGGCTGTTCGCCACCGTGTTCGCGCTGATGGGCTTCGGCGGCGTGCTGTTCGCCTTCCGCCAGGCCAAGTGGTACGAGCTCGCCGCGGCCATGGCCTACGCTTCGGGTGCCATCGGCGTGAGCTTCGCCGGCGACCTCATCGTGATGTTCCTGTTCTGGGAGCTGATGGCGCTGTTCTCGGTGGTGGTGGTGTGGTGCGGCGGCACTTTCGGCTCCAAGCGCGCCGGCATCCGCTACATCATCATGCATCTCCTCGGCGGCATCATCCTCAAGGTCGGCATCGAGGGCATCATGATCCACACCGGCTCGGTGGAGATCCGCGCCCTCACGCTGGACAACTTCGACACCTGGCTGGTGTTCATCGGCATCCTGGTGAACGCGGCCGCGCCGCCCATCAGCGCCTGGCTGGCCGACGCCTACCCCGAGTCCTCGCCCACCGGCTCGGTGTTCCTCTCGGCCTTCACCACCAAGACGGCGGTGCTGGCGCTGATGCTGCTGTTCCCGGGCCAGCCGCTGCTCATCGGCATCGGGCTTTGGATGATCTTCTACGGCATCATCTACGCGCTGCTCGAGAACGACATCCGCCGCATTCTTTCCTATTCCATCATCAACCAGGTCGGGTTCATGGTGGTGGCCGTCGGCATCGGCACCGAGATGGCGCTCAACGGCGCGGCGGCGCACGCTTTCGCGCACATCTTCTACAAGGCGCTGCTGTTCATGAGCGCCGGCGCCGTGATCTACCAGACCGGCAAGCACAAGTGCTCGGAGCTGGGCGGGCTGTTCCGCACCATGCCGCTGACCACCATCTGCGGCACCATCGGCGCGCTGGCCATCTCGGCCTTCCCGCTCACCTCGGGCTTCATCTCCAAGTCGCTGACCGTGTCGGCCGCCGCCGAGATGCACATGACCTGGGTGTGGTACCTGATGGTGGCGGCATCGGCCGGCGTGTTCCTGCATGCCGGCATCAAGTTCCCGTGGTACGTGTTCTTCCAGAAGGACTCGGGGCTGCGCCCGAAGGACCCGCCGTGGAACATGCAGGCGGCCATGGTGCTGTTCTCGATCGTGTGTATCGGGCTGGGGGTGTTCCCGCAGCTGCTGTACGGGCTGCTGCCGTACCCGGTGGAGTACGAGCCTTACACCGCGGAGCACGTGGTGACGCAGACACAGCTGTTGCTGTTCGCCGGGCTGGCGTTCTTCGTCATGCTGCCGCTGATGAAGCGCACGCTCACCGTGAGCCTGGACCTCGACTGGTTCTGGCGCGTCGGCTGGGTGCGCCTGTTCCGCGCCTTCGAGGGGCTGATGAACGGCCTGCGGGAAGGCGCCGGCGGTTTCGTCCAGGGCCTGCTGCGACGATTCTCCGACGGGCTGATGCGCCACCACGGCGCGCAGGGCGTGCTGGCGCGGGCCTGGCCGGTGGGGAGCATGCTGCTGTGGGTGGCGCTGCTCCTCGCCGTCTTCATGATTTTCCGCTATTTCCCCGGGGTCGGACCGTCTTAAGTTATTGCTTCTATTGACTTAGATAGCGGTTTTCCAAGCATTTCGGACCCTTGTGTGACACAAAAACCCCTGTTTCGTGTCACGTAAGCGGAGCCGTGCAGCCCTTACATGACAGCGAACCCGGGATTCTGTGTCACGTAAGGCCCAAAACAGCCGGTTTCTAACCGTCAAACCAATATTTTTCCATCGCTTAAGCCGGTCCGACCCGAGCGGGCTGGAAACGTTTGCTTGACTCGTCCAAGGTAGAAGCACAATTCTTGTTCGTGCTCGACAGCCGTAGGGCTACATCAAGCCGATCCAAGGGTAGGCATGGATATTTTCAAACGCGCAAGCGCATCCGTTCCCGGCGGGATAGCCATCGCCCTGCTGCTGGCAGTGGCGATGCCCCTGTCAGGATGCGGCGGATCATCAAGCGAACCCCCGTCGGACGACAGCGGCAGTACTCCGCCGCCGCCACCTCCACCTCCTCCCCCACCACCCCCACCACCCGATGATGGCGGCGGTGACGACGGCGACCCGGATCCGGCACCGCCTCCCGGCCTGGACGCGCGGCCAGTGAATACCACCTGCATCGCGCCACCCCGCCCGGCCAGCACGCTGGCGCTTTCGGTGCAGCGCGCTTTCCCGGCCCTGAGTTTCCAGCAGCCGCTGTTCATGCTGCAGGCTCCAGGCGACGCCTCGCAGTGGTACGTACTGGAGAAGACGGGGCGTGTGCGCAGCTTCGGGAACCAGCCGGACGTATCGAGCACCCGCGTGTTCCTGGACCTTTCCGGAGTCGTCAATACCGCGTCCGAAGGCGGCCTGCTCGGTCTCGCCTTCGCACAGGATTACGCCAGCAGCCGCATCGCCTACGTTTCGTACACGCGCACGCCCCCCACCGGCGGCATGCAGTCGGTGGTCTCACGATTCCAGAGCACCGACGGCGGGCTGTCTCTGGACCCCGCATCGGAGCAAGTGCTGCTCACCATCGACCAGCCCTACAACAACCACAACGGCGGCGGCATCAGCTTCGGCCCCGACGGCTTCCTGTACATCGCCATCGGCGACGGCGGCTCCGGCGGCGACCCGCTGAACAATGCCCAGACCACGACCAACCTGCTCGGCGCCATATTGCGCATCGACGTCTCCGGCGACGGCGACTACACCGTTCCGCCCGACAATCCCTTCGCCGGCAACCCGCGCTGCGCCACCGGCGAGGGCGCGGCGGACTGTCCGGAGATTTTCGCCTGGGGCCTGCGCAACCCCTGGCGCTTCAGCTTCGATCGCGCCACGGGCCGCCTGTGGGCCGGCGACGTCGGTCAGAACGCGCGCGAGGAGATCGACATCATCGAGCGCGGCGGCAACTACGGTTGGCGTTTTCGCGAGGGTTTCGTCTGCTACAACCCCGCAACCGACTGCCCTTCCTCTGGGCTCATAGACCCTGTGCTGGACTATCCCCATAGCGAGGGAAGCTCGGTAACCGGCGGCTACGTGTATCGCGGGCCGGCGCTGCCCGAGTTCCAAGGGCGCTACCTGTTCGGCGACTTCGTCTCCGGGCGCCTGTGGGTGCTCGATGCGGATGAATCCGGACAGTATGACAAGACCTTGCTGGCACAGACCGGCCGCAACATCGCGTCCTTCGGCGAAGCGGAGGACGGTACGCTCTTCATCGTCGATTACGGCGGCGGCATCTATGCGCTGCAGGCAACGGGCGGCGGATCGACGACCACCATCCCGGAACGGCTTTCCGACACCGGCTGCGTGGCGCCCGCCGATGCCACCCAGCCTGCCGCCGGGCTGATCCCCTATCAGCCCAATGCGCCCTTCTGGTCGGACGGCGCCGAGAAGGGTCGCTGGCTCGCACTGCCGGATGGCACGCGCATCACGCTCACGGCCGAGGGGGACTTCGACTTCCCGCCGGGCGCCGTCCTAATGAAGAATTTCCGGCGGCAGGACCGGCTCATCGAGACGCGGCTGTTCATGCGCCACCCTGACGGCGTATGGGCGGGCTACACCTACGCCTGGAATGAAGCGCAGACCGACGCGACGCGGGTCATCGGCGGGGCGCTCGTCGATATCTCCGGCCGCCCCTGGCTGTTCCCGAGTGAAGCCGAGTGCCTGCAGTGCCACACGGCGGCGGCCGGCCGATCGCTCGGCCTGGAGATCGCGCAGCTCAACGGCGACTTGCTCTATCCCCAGACCGATCGCACCGCTAACCAGCTGCTCACCCTGGACGCGATCGAACTGCTCGATCCACCGTTGACTGCTGAGCCCGCTGCGCTACCAGCGCTGCCGGATCCCTTTGGCAGCGCTGCGCTGCCTGCAAGGGCGCGCGCCTACCTGCACACCAATTGCGCGGGTTGTCATCGGCCGGGCGGGCCGACGCCATCGGCCATGGACTTGCGCTATGACGTGACACTCGGTGCGACCGCCACCTGCGACGTCCCGGGCATTACCGGCAGCAACCTGGGTATCGAGGACGCTCACCTGCTGAGCCCGGGCGATCCGGGCCGCTCGCTCATCTGGCTGCGCATGGGGTTGCGCGACGCGCATGCGATGCCGCCGATCGGCAGCCTGGAAGCGGACGAAGACGGGTTGGCCCTGATCAGCGCGTGGATCGCCGGGCTGACGGGCTGCGATTAGGGCTCGACCGGGACCTCAGAGGTCGCCTGGCGCCAGATGCACGGACCACCGACCGCCTGGTCCAGCCGATCCAGCGCCGCCTCGTGCGCCGCCAGCTCCTCCTCGCTCGCGCGCTGCACCACCAGCTTCAGCCCCTTGCGGCGCACCTGCTTCGGCTTGCGTCGCCCGGTCCCGGCCGCCGTCGATTCCTCCGCCCCCAGCACCAGCTCCGCCTGCCCGCCCGTCATCACCAGGTAGACGTCGGCCAGGAGCTGGGCGTCGAGCAGGGCCCCGTGCAGCTCGCGGTTGGAGTTGTCGATCGCGAAGCGCTTGCACAACGCATCGAGGCTGTTGCGCTGCCCCGGGTGGAGCTGCCGCGCCAGCATCAGCGTATCCAGCACGCCGCAGATCTCGCCCATCGTCGGGCCGGGCGGCGCCAGCCGCGCCAGCTCGGCATCCAGGAAGCCGAGGTCGAAAGCGGCATTGTGGATCACCAGCTCCGCGCCCTGCACGAACTCGAGGAACTCCGCCGCCACTTCGGCAAAGCGCGGCTTGTCGGCGAGGAAGGTGTTCGACAGGCCGTGCACGTCCTCGGCGGCGCGATCGATCTCGCGCTCGGGGTTGAGGTATTGGTGGAACTTGCGCCCCGTGAGCCGCCGGTTCACCAGCTCCAGGCAACCGATCTCGATGATGCGGTGGCCCTCGGCCGGCTCCAGGCCGGTGGTCTCCGTGTCGAGCACGATTTGTCGCCTCATGTCCCCACGCCCTCGGCCGCCTGCAGCGCGTCGATGGCCGCGTTGGCCAGCGCGTCCGCGCGGTCGTTCTCGGGATGGCCGCTGTGCCCCTTCACCCAGTGCCAGCGCACCTCGTGGCGTGCAGCCGCCGCGTCGAGTTCCTGCCACAGGTCCTGGTTCTTGACCGGCTTGCGCCCGGCAGTGCGCCAGCCGTTGCGCTTCCAGCCGGCCATCCATTCCATGATCCCGCCGCGCAGGTACTGCGAGTCCGTGTACAGGTCGACCTCGCAGGGACGCTTCAGCGCCTCCAGCGCGCGGATCGCGGCGGTGAGCTCCATGCGGTTGTTGGTGGTGAGCGGCTCGGCGCCCATGAGCTCCATCTCGCGCTCACCGGCGCGCAGCAGCGCTCCCCAGCCCCCCGGGCCGGGATTGCCGCGACAGGCGCCGTCCGTCCACGCCTCCACCCGGCTCAAAGCCGGCTCCGCGTGGTCGGCTCGGCGAGGCCGGTGGGGATGCGTTCGGGCCGCTGCCACAGCCGGCGCAGCGGCGTCACGGCATGCACGCGCTTGATGGCCACCAGGAGGTAGCCGCCGTAGTAGCCCGGCAGCCGCCGCCCGCGATGCCGCACGCGCTCGCCCGACTCGGCGAACGCCGGGAAATAGCGCGCGCGCGTGGTGACGTCGAAGTTCAACAGCGACAGCCAGTCGCGCAGGCGCCGCTCCGAATAAAGCTGGTCGATGGTGGGCGGCCAGGCGCCGCGCGTCAGCAGCCGGCGCATGCCGAGCACGCTCCAGGGATTGAAGCCGAGCACGATGAGGCGGCCGCCGCCGGTCAGCACGCGCTCGCATTCCCGCAGCAGCTGGTGCGGCTCGCTGGAGCGCTCCAGGGTGTGCGGCAGCAGCACCGCATCCACCGAGTGGCTGGCCACCGGCAGCTGCCAGTCCTCGGCGAGGAAGCCGACACCGGGCGCCGGTTGCTCGGCGCACACGGCACGCCGGGCCGTGCCGGCCATACCGATGAACTCGTCGGCCCGGCCCCAGGCACCGACCTGCAGCAGCTGGCAGCCGAACACGCGGCGCAGCGGCTCCGCCGCGACGACATGCTCCGCCTGGCGCAGGCGCTGGCCCGCCGGGGATTCCAGCCAGTCGTCGAGTTCCATGGGGTAGATCGGCATGGCCCGAAGGATAGCCGGGGACAGCGCCCGGGGACAGTCCCCGCGGCCGCCGGTTGGGGACTGCCTCCAAACCAAATAGAATGCCCGGATGCTCAAGGTCACACCCGTCCAGGCATTCCGCGACAACTACATCTGGCTGATCCACGGCGAGGACCCGCGGCGCGTGGCCGTGGTCGATCCCGGCGATGCGGGGCCGGTGCTCAAGGCCCTGGAATCCCGGGCGCTCGAGGCCGTCGCCATCCTGCTCACGCACCATCACCCCGACCACTCCGGCGGCATTCCGGCCCTGCGCCAGGCGCTGGACATCCCGGCCTGGGGCCCGGCCACCGAACTGGTGGCGGGGGTCACGCACCCGGTCAGCGGCGGCGACCACGTCGACCTGCCGCGGCTCGGACTCAGCTTCGCCGTCATCGACATCCCCGGGCACACGGCCGGCCATATCGCCTTCTACGGCCACGGCGCACTGTTCTGCGGCGACACCCTGTTCAGCGCCGGCTGCGGCCGCGTGTTCGAGGGCACGCCGGAACAGATGCTGGGCTCGCTGGACACCCTCGCCCGCCTGCCGGACGACACCCTGGTCTACTGCGGCCACGAGTACACGCTCGCCAACCTGCGCTTCGCCCGCGCGGTCGAGCCCGGCAACGCCGAGATCGCGCAGCATGCCGAGCATGTAGCGGCGCTGCGCGAGGACGACAATCCCAGCCTGCCCTCGACCCTGGCGCTGGAGAAACGCATCAATCCCTTCCTGCGCTGCGACGAGCCGGGCGTGCAGGACGCCGCCCGACGCCATGCCGGCCACCCGCTCGCCTCGCGCATCGAGGTGTTCGCGGCCGTGCGACGCTGGAAAGACGAATTCGCCTGAGCGGAGGCCTGCCAGTGACCCGAAACCTGTTCCACCTCGCCGTCATCGCCGCCTTCGCCCTGCTCACGGCCTGCGCCACGCCGCCGGGCGACACCCGCACGGAGCCCGCCGACCCCACCGAGAGTGACGAGGCGTCCAAGCTGCCGCCCGCGGTCACCCGCGCCACGCTCGGCGCCGCCGACATCTCCGGGGACGGCAGCGCAGAGACGCCGGACACCCCGGCCGCGGCCGCAGCAGCGCCCGCTCCAGCAGCACCCGCAGCCCCGGCCGCGCCTGACGAGCTCATTGCACACCTGCGCAGCCAGTTCAGCATCCCGCCGGCGGGGCGCGCCGAAGTGCGGAAACACGCCGACTGGTACGTGCATCACTTCGACTACCTGGAGCGCGTGTTCGAGCGCGCCAGCCCCTACCTGCCGCACATCGCGGCCGAGGTGGAGGCGCGCGGCCTGCCGGGTGAGGTGGCCTTCCTGCCGGTGGTCGAGAGCGCTTTCGATCCCTTCGCCTACTCGCACGGCCGCGCCGCAGGCCTGTGGCAGATCATCCCGAGCACGGGTAAGCATTTCGGCCTGAAGCAGAACTGGTGGTACGACGGCCGCCGCGACGTGCTCGAGTCCACGCGCGTGGCGCTGGACTATCTCGAGTACCTGCATGGCCTGTTCGACGGCGACTGGCTGCTCGCGGTGGCCGCGTACAACTGCGGCCAGGGCACGGTGGCGCGCGCCATCCGCCGTAACCAGTCGCTCGGCCTGGAGACCGATTTCTGGAGCCTGAAACTGCCGGCCGAGACCCGTGTCTACGTGCCGCGCCTGCTCGGGCTGACGACCGTGCTGGCGGCGCCGGACGACCATGGTGTCACCCTGCCGGAGATCTCGCCGCAGCCTGTGTTCGCGGTGGTCGAGCTCGACGGCCAGATCGACCTGGCCGTGGCCGCGGAGCTGGCCGGCCTCGAGCTCGCCGAGCTGCAGAAACTGAATCCCGGTTTCAACCGCTGGGCCACCGACCCGGACGGCCCGCACCGGCTGCTGGTGCCGGTCGCTATGGCGGCGGATTTCCACGTCGCCATCGCCGCCCTGCCGGCGAGCGAGCACATGCGCTGGCAGCGTCATGCCGTGCGCCCGGGCGACACGCTCGGCGGCATCGCGCGACGCTACGACACCACCGTCGAGGTGCTGCAATCCGTGAACGGCCTGCCCGGCACCCGGATCCGCGCCGGTGCGCACCTCATGGTGCCGACCTCCACGCGCAGCATCGCGGACTATCCGCTCAGCGCCGACAACCGCCTTGCCGACACCCAGGCGCGCCAGCGCGCCGGCCGCGTGCGCAGCGAGCACACCGTGCGCAAGGGCGAGTCGCTGTGGTCGATCGCGCGCCGCCACGGCGTCGGCCATCGCGAGCTGGCGTCGTGGAACGGCATGGCGCCGGGCGACACGCTGTCGGTGGGACGCACACTGGTGGTCTGGCAGGCCGGTGACAAGGCTGGGACCGCCAAGGCTGCGGCCGCCAGGCCTGGCGCCGACCCGATGATCCGCCGCATCAACTACACTGTGCGCCGTGGCGACTCGCTGTACCGCATCGCGAACAACTTCCGCGTCTCGGTGGCCGACATCCGGCGCTGGAACGACCTCGACGAGCAGCGCTACCTGCAACCCGGCCAGCGGCTGGTGCTGCACGTGGATGTGACGGCGCAGTCGGGCGGCTAGTGGCAGCGGCGCGCAGACGCCGAGCGGAAAACGCACAGAGAGGAGCAACACGATGGGATTCCTGAACGGCAAGCGTGCGCTGATCGTCGGGCTGGCGAGCGAGCGCTCGATCGCCTGGGGCATTGCGCAGGCCATGCGGCGCGAGGGCGCTGACCTGGCCTTCACCTACCAGGGCGAGAAGCTCAAGCCGCGCGTCGAGGCCATGGCCGCGGAACTCGGCGGCGGCTTCACCTGCGGCATGGACGTGGCCGAGGACACCGAGATCGCCGCCGCCTTCACCGCGCTGGGCGAGCACTGGGACGGCTTCGACATCCTGGTGCACTCGGTCGGCTTCGCGCCGCGCGACCAGCTCTCGGGGCGCTTCGTCGACTCGGTGACGCGCGAAGGCTTCCAGGTGGCGCACGACATCAGCGCCTACAGCTTCGCCGCGCTCGCCAAGGCCAGCCTGCCGCTGATGCGCGGTCGCCAGGGCGCCCTGCTGACCCTGAGCTATCTCGGCGCGGTGCGCGCGGTGCCGAACTACAACGTCATGGGCCCGGCCAAGGCCAGCCTCGAGGCCAGCGTGCGCTTCCTCGCCGCCGACCTCGGCGCCGACGGCATCCGCGTCAACGGCATCTCGGCGGGACCGATCAAGACGCTCGCCGCGGCGGGCATCGGCGGCTTCCGCAAGATGCTGGGCCAGGTGGCGCGCATCGCCCCCCTGCAGCGCAACGTCACCATCGAGGACGTCGGCAACGCGGCGGCTTTCCTGTGCTCCGACCTGGCGGCGGGCATCACCGGCGAGATCCTCTACGTCGACGGCGGCTACAGCCACGTCGGCATGTCCCTGCCGGAAGACTGAGCAAAGCGTCCATGCTGCGCTCCACCGCGCTTCTCGTGCAGCGCTACGTCATGGGGCGCGAGACGGTGCTGGCCCACGCGCGCGCCTTCGGCCTCGAGCTGCGCGTCCCGGTGCGCGACGCGGCGGGCGCCGGGATCTACCTGCACGGCATGCATGCACCGGACGTCGCCGACTTCCTGGTGCGCCGGCTGCAGCTCGAGCCCGGCGAGCTCGTGTTCGACGTCGGCGCCAGCATCGGCTGGTACGCGCTGCTGCTGTCGCGACTCGCACCGCGCGGTGTGGAAATCCACGCCTTCGAGCCGGATCCCTGGGCGCGCGGGCTGTTGCAACAGAACCTGAATCACAACCGCGCGGACGACGTGGTGGTGGTGGATGCCGCCATCGGCGATGCCGCCGGCGAGGCCACGCTGCATCGCTACGGCAGCCGCCGGCGCACGCCGCTGGGTTCGCCCCGCACCGACCGGCTGCCGGTGCGCATGCTGCGGCTGGACGATTACTGCATCGAACAGGGGCTGGCGCGGCGCCCGGTCGGGCTGGTCAAGCTGGGTGTCCAGGGCTTCGAGTTCCAGGCCCTGCAGGGGGCACGCGCCACGCTGGCGCGCTGCCGCACGGTGCTGACCGAATACGCGCCGCTGCACCTGCGCCAGGCCGACGTGCATCCTGCGGGCGTGCTCGACCTGCTGGTGGAACTCGGCTTCAGCCCCGCGGTGATCGAGCCCGACGCCCTGCGGCCGGTGGAGCGCGCCGAACTGCTGCGTGACGCCAGGCCGCAGACGCTGGCCTGGACGCGGCCGGTGGCGGCCCGGCGACCGGCGACACCGGACCCGCACGCGCTGGCGATCTGAGAGCCCGCTAGCTCCTGGCCCGCTGCGGGCCGCCCTCGACCAGGACCCCTTCCTCGCCTTCCAGCTTCGCCACGATCACGGCGCAGGCGCAGTCGCCGAGGATGTTGATGGCGGTGCGCGCCATGTCGAGGATGCGGTCGAAGACGAACAACACGCCGATGGCCTCCACCGGCAGCCCGACCGCAGCGAGGATGATGGCGATCGCCACCAGCGAGGCCGAGGGAATGCCGGCCACGCCCACCGAGGTCACCAGCGCGGTGATGACGATGACGAACTGCACGCCGAAGGACAGCTCCAGGCCGTAGGCCTGGGCGATGAACATGGCGGCGACGCACTCGTACAGCGCGGTGCCGTTCATGTTCACCGTGGCGCCGAGCGGGAGCACGAAGCTCGAGGTCCGGTTGGAGACGCCGGCGCGCTTCTCCATGGCGTCCATGGTGATCGGCAGCGTGGCCGAGGACGAGGCGGTGGAGAAGGCCGTCAACAGCGCCGGGGCCGCGGCCCGGTACAGCGCCACCGGGCTCACCTTGCCCACCGTCTTGACCAGCAGGGGAATGCTGATGAGCGCATGCAGGGCCAGCGCGCCGAGCACGGTGAGGCTGAACACGACCAGCGGCCGCGCCGCGTCGAAGCCGGTCTGCGCCACCGTGCGCGCCACCAGCCCGAACACGCCGATGGGGGCGAAGGTCATCACCCACTCGGTGACCTTCATCATCACCGCGAACAGGCCGTCCCAGAAGCGGTACATGGCCTCGCTCTGCTCGTTCTCGACGCGGGTCATGAAATAGCCGAACACGATGCTGAAGAAGATCAGGCCCAGCATCTGGCCCTCGGCCGCAGCCTGGATGATGTTCGGCGGCACCATGCTCATGAACAGCCGCGCCAGCTGCCCGCCGCCGCCGCTGCCGGCCGTGGCGCCGACGCTCTCGGCCACGGCGCGCGTGCTCTCTTCCAGCGCCAGCAGGTCGCGCGCCGGCTCGCCGTCGACGATGCCCGGCTGCACCAGGTTCACCAGCACCAGCCCGATGAGGATGGCCATCAGGGTGGTGACGCCGTAGAACAGGAGCGTCTTGCCGCCGAGGCGGCCGAGGTTGCCGCCGCCGCCGATACCCGCCACGCCGACGATGATCGAGGAGACGATCAGCGGCACGATGAGCATCTTCAGCGCATTGATGAACAGCGTGCCGACGAAGTCGAACACCGAGTAGAAGGTGACCCCGAACAGGGCCCCCTGCTCGCCCGCCAGCCACCCCGCCGCGACGCCCGCGACGATCGCGATCAGGATCCGCCAGTGGAGCTGGAGCTTGCCCACCTTCCTACTGCAGGGCGTTCTCGAACACCGTCACTTCCGCGCGCTGGCGCATGTCCTCGAGGTAAGCCTGCAGCTCCTGCGAAGCCCGTGCCCCACGGCTGCGGTCGCGCAGCTGGCGCTGTTCCTCGGGGCGCAGCAGGTCCAGCCCGCCAGGCGTGGCCGTCAACACCCGCACCACGAACGCTGCGCTGGGGCCCTGGGTGCGGCTGATCACGGGCTCGCCGGCCGGGCGAGGCGCCGCGAAGGCTGCGCTGACCACCGCCGGCGGCGCCGTCACGTCGTCGCGCACCACGGTCAGGCCGGCGACGTGGTCGCCCGACACCGCCGCGGCGACCTCCGCCACGGGCTCGCCTGCGGCCAGCCGGGTCTCGGCCTCCGCGGCCAGCTCCGCCACCCGGGCGGCCGCACGCTCGCGGCGCAGTTCGTCCTGGATCTGCGCCGCCACGTCCTGCAGCGGGCGCTGCTCGGGCGGGTGATGGTCGCTCACGCGCAGCACCAGGACGCGGTCATCGTCGAGTTCCACCAGGCCGCTGTTCTCGCGCCGGTCGAACACGCCCTCGCTCCAGGCCGCCGCCAGCACCGCGGGCTCTGCGGCGATGCCGGCGCCGCCCTGGCGGGTCACGTCCGCCACCGTGCTGATCTCGTAGCCCAGCGCCGCCGCGGCGGGCTGCAGGCTGTCCGGGTTCTCGAAGGCGAGCGTCGCGAGCGCCTCGGCGTCATCGTAGTAACGATCTTCCGCCTGGCGACTGCGGTACTCGGCGAGCAGCTCCTCGCGCGCTTCCTCGAAGCTCGCGCCGCCGCTCTGCTGCATTTCGTCGAGCCGGATCAGGTGCCAGCCGAACTCCGACTGCACCGGCTCGCTCACCGTGCCGGGCTCCATGGCGAACAGCGCCGCCTCGAAGGCCGGCACCATCATGCCGCGCTCCACCCAGCCGAGATCGCCGCCCTGGCGCGCCGAGCCGGGATCCTCCGAGGCCTCCTCCGCCACCGCGGCAAAGTCCTCGCCGGCCTCGATGCGGGCGCGCAGCGCCTCGATCCGCGCCTCGGCGTCGTCGCCGGTGACGAGGATGTGCGCCGCCTTGCGGCGTTCCAGTCCGAGGAAGCGCTCGGGCTCCCGGCTCACCTCGGACTCGTAGTAGGCGCGCAGGTCTTCCTCGGACACTTCCACCTGCGCAGCCAGCGTGTCCAGCTCGACCAGGATGTACGCCAGGTCCACGGCCTCGGGCGTCATCCAGCGCTCCGGGCTCTCCTGGTAACGCGCCTCGACCTCGGCCTCGCTCACCTCGATGTCAGCCAGGAAGCGCTCCAGCGGCAGCGAAACCCACTCGATCTCGCGCAGCTCCCGCTCCAGCGCCACGCGGCGCGCCAGTTCGTCGGGGGTGATGAAACTGGACAGCACGATTGCGTCCTGCAGCTGCTGCACCTCGAGCAGGCGGCGCTGCTCGGCCTCGAACATCGAGGGCGTGTAGCCGGCGCCCGCGAGGGCGGCCCGATACGCCTCCATGCTGAACTCGCCGCCGACCCGGAAAGCCTCGTAGGACTGCACCTGCTCGGCCAGCGCTGCGTCGCTGACGCGGTAACCCGCACCGACCACGCGCTGCTGCAGGAGCTCGCGACTGACGAACTGCTCGATGACGCCGCGGCGGATCTCGTCGGCGATCTCCTCGGGGACGTCGCCGCGAAA